>CADEEH010000012.1 GCA_902826305.1 uncultured Burkholderiales bacterium | reverse complement strand
CTCGGCCGACGGCTCGATGAAGTAGTCGAACGGGTTGATCACCGTCATGTCGGCGACCAGGTCGACGGTGAAGTCGAGCTGGTTCGTCTTCTGCGGGAACACGTAGCGGGCGATGAAGTTGCCGTACGGATCCTGCTGCCAGTTGACGAAGTGTTCCTCGGGGTGGACCGTCAGCGAATACGACAGGATCGGCGTGCGGGCGTGCGGCGCCGGTCGCAGCCGGACCTCGTGCGGTGACAGGCCGACGCTGCGGTCGTAGCGATAACGGGTGACGTGGTGGAGTGCGACTCGGATGCTCATGGCCTGCACCATGCAAGGTGAGTGCCGGCCCGCCTGCCGGGGTGATCGGCACCGTCGCGGGGCGGTCGTTCGCGTCTGCGGGGTGATGTTGCACCGGCGCAGGGGCGGATGCACCGCCCGCGCGACCGGATCATTGCCGGAACGGCCCGAGGATACGCGCGTTCAGCGCGACAGGCTGGTGATTGCTTCCTCGATCGCGGCCCGGTACGGCGCAAACGCCTGCAGGTCGTTGTGCGCGGCGTCCGGGATCAGGACCCGTCGCGCATCGGGCAGCAGCCGGGCCAGCACCTCGCTGTGACCCGGCGGGATCACCGTGTCGCGCCCGCCGTGGATCAGCAGGATGCGCACCGGCGACACGTTTCCCGCGCGCTGGACGCCCTTGCCGGCGACCGCCAACGGCCGCGCGCCGAGGGCGCCGATCGCCCGGTCGGTGCCCAGTTCGTAGCGGATCAGGGCCGACGGCATCAGCGGGTAGTGTTCCGCAGCGAGCGCGGGCAGGTTCCGGTACGGTGCGACCAGGATCAGCAGGTCGGGCCGGGCGCTCGGCTCAAGTGACGCGGCCAGCGAGGCGGCGAGCCCGCTGCCCAGCGACCGGCCGAAGAACACCACCTTGCGTCCGGCATAGGCGGGTGCGATCGACTCCCAGGCCGCGCGCAGGTCGGACAGCAACTGGGCTTCGCTGGTCACGTGCCCGGTGCTCTTGCCGTAGCCCCGGTAGTCCGGCATGAACAGGTCGTAGCCCAGCCGGCGGTACCAGTCGTGGTTGACGAACCAGTCGGCCACGTTGCCGCCGTTGCCGTGCAGGTAGAACACGACGCCGCGCGGCTGCGCCACCTTCAGGTGCAGCGCATGCAGGCGGGCGCCGTGGACGTCGACGAAGGTTTCGTGGACATCGGCGGGCAGCGAGAAACGGTGCTCGGCCGGCAGGCGCACCGGCTTGAAGATCAGGAACTCCTGCCCCCACCAGATCGCGCCGAGCAGGGCGATGACGAGGGCGATCGGTCCGGCGAGAAAGAAGGTTCGCATGATGTCGAGCCAAGCATGATCCCGGAGCCGTTCCTGGGCTGCAATACCCGTTGTCGCGCGTGCACGATCGTCGCAGGATCCCGGCGACGGTCCGTCGAAAGGGCAGCCGATGACGACCGGTCCGCCGCGGTCCGCGGCCGACCCTGGGCCATTTGACTGGATATCTGAACAGTATCGTCCGTCCGTCCGTGTCGCACGACGCACGGAATCGACCGATGGGCCGGTTGGCGGCCGGGTCCTGCTTGCCCGGTCGGGAGGGCAGGACGTACGATCGACCGACTCGCCCTCCAGGAGCCCGCATGGCTGCCCGTTCGATCGCGTCGTTGTCGCTCAGTTTCGGCCTGGTGTCGATCCCGGTGAAGCTGTATTCGGCCACCGAGAGCGCCAGCACCGTCCGCTTCAACCTGTTGGCGCCGGATGGCTCGCGGGTCCGCCAGCAATACGTCTCGGAGAAGGATCAGAGCGTCATCTCGCGCGGCGAGATGGTCAAGGGCTACGAGTTCGAGAAGGACAAGTTCGTGCTGTTCACCGCCGAGGAATTGAAGAACCTCGAGGAGGGCAGCAGTCCGACCATCGACATCGTCGCCTTCATCCCCGAAAAGGCGGTCGACCCGATCTTCTACGACAAGGCGTACCTGCTCGCGCCGGACAAGCGCGGCGGCAAGCCGTATTCGCTGCTGCTGGCCGCGATGCGCAAGAGCGGACGCTGCGCACTCGCGCGCTGGGCCTGGAAGTCCAAGCAGTATGTCGTGCAGATCCGGCCGGCCGAGGACGGGCTCGTGCTGCAGCAGTTGCTGTACGCCGACGAGGTTCGTTCGCCGAAGGACCTGGGCATCGAGAAGGTCGAGGTCTCCGAGGCCGAACTGCAGCTCGCGCTGCAGCTGATCGAGCAGAATGCCGAGGAGCAATACGATCCGAAGCAGTTCGAGGACGAGGAGAAGAAACGCATCCTGGCGGCGATCGACCAGAAGATCTCCGGCAACCAGGTGATCGCCTCCGCGCGCAACGAGGAACCCGGGTCGGCCCAGGTCATCGACATGATGGAGGCGCTGCGCGCGAGCCTGGGCAGGAAGCCCGGTGCGAAGGCGGCCGCGGGCAAGGCCACGCCCGAGCCGATCGCCGCGCCGAACGTCACCTCGATCACCGGCGAGGAAGGGCGCAAGGGTGCGCGACGTGCGACGCGCACCGCCGAGCCGAGCGCCACGCCGGCGACCGGGACCAAGGGCCGCGCACGGAAGTGATCGACGAGGCCTGCGCATTGCCACGGGCCATCACCGATCGGATCACCCGCGCGGACGAGGCAGCCGCGTCGTCCGCGACGTTCTCGCTGCACAAGGTGCAGCAGATGCTCGGCGTGTCGCGTGCGGTGCTGTCGGGACTGATCGCCGCCGGCTTCGTCGCACCGGCGCGCGGCGCGCGCAACGCCTACCGGTTCACGTTTCGCGACCTGATGCTGCTGCGCACGGCCTACGGATTGCAGCAGTCGGGGATCGCGCCGCGCAAGATCCTGCGTTCGTTGTCGACGCTGAAGTCCAAGCTTCCCGCCGAGATGCCGCTGACCGGCCTGAGGATCACCGCGGTCGGTGCCGAGGTCGCGGTCCGCGATCGCATGGGCCGGCTCGAGGGTTCGTCGGGTCAGATGCTGCTCGACTTCGAGATCACCCCGTCGGCCGGCAGTGTCGCGATCCTCGACAGGATCCGCGACGACGGCAGCAGCGACGACGGCAGCAGCGACGACGCGGCCACGGCCGATGCCCACGCGCAGTTCGACCGCGGCGTGATGCTGGAAGCCGAAGACCCGGCGGCGGCCGAGCAGGCCTACCGGCTGGCGATCGGGTTCGCCCCCGCCGATCCGGATGCCTACCTGAATCTCGGTGCGATGTGGTGCGAACAAGGGCGCATCGCCGAGGCGATCGAACTCTACGACGAGGCCATCACACGGTGTCCGCCGACCGCGCTGGTCTTCTACAACCGGGCGGTCGCCCTCGAGGACACCGGTCGCATCGACGAGGCGATCGTCGGCTACACACGCAGCCTCGAGATCGACGCGTCACTCGCCGACGCCCACTTCAACCTGGGCCGGCTGCACGAGCAACGCGGCGACGCGCGGCGCGCGCTGCGCCACTTCAGCGCCTATCGCAGGCTGTCCGTCTGACCGCACGGCCGGTCGATCCGTGATGAAGCAGGGCAGGGCCGGAACGAAGAAGGAGAGTGCCTCCGGCAAGGCCGGCGCCAGGACCGGTGCCGCGCGCGGCGGCACCGGGCAGCAGGCGCTCGCACGATACTGGGCCAAACGCGACTTCGCGATCACGTCGGAACCGCGCGGTCAGGCGGTCGGCTCCGACGGCGCGCCGATGTTCGTCATCCAGAAACACGCGGCCAGCCGGCTCCACTACGATCTGCGCCTCGAGATGGACGGTGTGCTGGTGTCCTGGGCGGTGCCCAAGGGGCCGAGCTACGACCCGACGGTCAAGCGGATGGCGATCCATGTCGAGGATCATCCGCTGGACTACGGTTCGTTCGAGGGGACGATCCCGCCCGGTCAGTACGGTGCCGGCACGGTGATCGTCTGGGATACCGGGACCTGGCAGGTGATCGGTGATCCGCGGCAGAGCATGGTCGAGGGCAAGCTGGTGTTCCGGCTCGACGGTCACAAGATGTCGGGGCTGTGGGAACTGGTCAGGATCACCAAGCCGGGCGACAAGCAGGACGCGTGGATCCTGTTCAAGAAGAAGGACGAGTTCGCGCGTCCGCAGGCCGACTACGACGTCGTGCGTGTGCTGCCCGACAGCGTGCTGGCCCGGACACCCGGACCGCCCAGGCAGTGGTCCGCCGGTTCCGCCTCCGTCCCCGCTCCCTCTGCCGCGACGGCTGCACCGGCGCCCACGACGAAGTCCGCGACCGCGAAGCGGGCCGCGGGCGGTCGGGCCGCGCGCGCGCCGGATGACCGGATCGTCCCCGGTGCCGTGCCGGCCCCGCTGCCCGAGACGCTGGCGCCGCAATTGGCGACCTTCGCCACCGGCGTGCCCGCGACCGGCCAGTGGATCTACGAGATCAAGTTCGACGGCTACCGGCTGATGACACGTTGGAAGGACGGCAAGCCCGCACTGATCACCCGCGGCGGCCACGACTGGACCGCGAAGATGCCGCGGCTCGCGGCCGAGCTGAAGGATCTCGGCATCCGCGACGGCTGGCTCGACGGCGAGATCGTCATCCTGGACGACGAGGGCCGGCCCAGTTTCAACGCGCTGCAGAATGCGTTCGACCACAAGGGCGGCACCGACGCGATCGTCTACTTCGTGTTCGACCTGCCGTTTCTCGAAGGTCACGATCTGCGGCGGGTCCGCCTGAGCGATCGGCGGGTGCTGCTGCAGTCGCTGCTCGAGGCCCGACCAAGTGACCACATCCGGCTGAGCACCGCGTTCGACAAGGACCTGCCGTCGCTGCTCGCGTCGGTGGCGCGGATGGGCATGGAAGGGGTCGTCGCCAAACGGGTCGACTCGCCGTACCAGTCGCGGCGGACCGAGACCTGGCTCAAGCTCAAGTGCAGGCAGCGCCAGGAATTCGTGATCGCCGGCTACACCACCCGCAGCGACGCGGCCGCGCAGGTCGCCAGCCTGCTGCTCGGGGTGCATTCGGACGACGGTGCGCTGGTCCCGGTCGGCAGCGTCGGTACCGGCTGGGACGCCGACGAGGCCCGCGCGGTGAAGTCGAAGCTGGCGGCGATCGCGCGCGCCGACGCCCCTTTCACCGCGACCGGGCCGACGTCCGGCAAGGCGGCCAGGAGCGGGCGCTGGACTCGGCGCAAGCCGGGCAGCGAGTGCTGGGTCGAACCCCGCCTGGTCGCCGAGGTGGAGTTCGCCGACTGGACGCCGGACGGACAGATCCGGCATGCGTCGTACCTGGGCCTGCGCGACGACAAGCCGGCCAAGGCGATCCGCCGCGAAGTGGCCCGTCCGCTCGGCCCGGTGCCTGCGCCGACCGCGAATCGGTCGTCGGGTGGTGTCGTCGGCGGCGTCAAGGTGACCCATGGCGAGCGCGTGATCGACCCGCAGAGCGGCCTGACGAAGCTGGACCTGGTGCGCTACTACGAATCGATCGCAGACCGGATCCTGCCGCACCTGAAAGGCCGGCCGTGTTCGCTGGTGCGCGGTCCCGACGGCATCACCGGCCAGCTCTTCTTCCAGAAACACGGTGAACGCATCGGCATTCCGGGGATCCGCGAGCTGGATGCCTCGTTGTGGCCGGGGCACGGGTCGCTGCTCGAAGTCGCGTCGGCGCAGGCACTGGTCGGCTGTGCCCAGATGAACGTGATCGAGTTCCACACCTGGAACTCGAAGGTCGCCGCGATCGACCGGCCCGACCGGATGATCTTCGACCTGGACCCCGGCGAGGGCACGAAGTGGGAACACGTCCGCGAGGCGGCGGAGTTCGTCCGCGTGCTGCTCGACGAATTGGGCCTGCGCTGCTGGCTCAAGACCAGCGGCGGCAAGGGCCTGCATGTGGTCGTGCCGATCGCGCCGCGGCTGGACTACGCAACCGTCAAGGCATTCTCCGGTGCGGTGGTCCAGCACCTGGCGCGAGTGCTGCCGTCCCGTTTCGTCGCCCGCAGCGGCGCCGCGAACCGGGTCGGCAGGATCTTCGTCGACTACCTGCGCAACGGTCACGGTGCGACCACCGCGGCCGCCTTCTCGGCGCGTGCGAGGCCGGGACTGGGGGTATCGATGCCGATCGGCTGGGACCAGCTGGCCGACGTCCGCAGCGGCGCCCAGTGGACGATCGCCAACGCACGGGATCACCTGTCGTTCCAGCGCGCCGATCCGTGGGCCGGATACGGGCGCGCCAGGCAGGGGCTGGACGCGGCGATGCGGCGGCTCGGCTTCACGCCGACGGCGGGCGCCGGCGACTGATTTCGCGTGCCGCGGTCGGCTCGCGGGTCAGCCGCTCCTGTGCCGCGGTTTGCCCGCGGGCACTTCCTTGTGCGGCTCCTTCGCGGCACCGATCGGGCGCTCGTCCAGGCGGACCTGCAGCCCTTTCTTGGCTGCGAGGAGTTCGAGTTCGAGCCGTTTCGCCTGGGTGACATCGAAGAACGTGATCACCACGCCGTCGATCAGGTTGCGCGAGGTCCGGTACGGCATCGTGCGCACCTTGAACCACCGATCGGCGCTGGCGGCCACTTCGCGCTCGCTGACGGCGAGCGACTCGAGCACCTGCCTCGCATCCTCGGCGATCGCCCATCCTTGCAGGTCGTTGGTGACGTCGGTGATCGGGCGGCCGACGTCACCCGGGATCAGCTTGAAGAGCTTGAGCGCCTGCGTCGTGAAGCGGCGCACGCGCAGTTCCTCGTCGAGGAACAGCGTCGCGATCTCGGTGCTGTTCAGCAGGTTGCGCATGTCGTCGCTCGCCTTGGACAGCTCCTCGACCTTGACCTGCAGTTCCTGGTTGACCGTCTGCAGTTCCTCGTTGATCGACTGCAGTTCCTCCTTCGACGTGGTCAGTTCCTCGTTGGTCGACTGCAGCTCCTCGTTGGTCGATTGCAGTTCCTCGTGAGCGGCCTGTGACTGCTCCTTCGCGTTCTGCGCTTCGTCGCGGGCGGTGCGCAGGGCGTCGTGCAGGCTGGCGAGTTCGCGCCGCAGCGGCGAGGACCGGGCACCGGTGCGCTTCGAGGCCTGCGGCGCCTGCGTCGGCGCGGCGTCGTCGCGGGCCTCGAAGACGACCATCACCATGCCTCTCATCGTCGGCGGCGAAACGATCGGGTCGACGGTGACCTGGACCGTGTGCTGGCCACTTCGCGGATCACCGATCGTGCCGCGGACGGCGACACTGCGGCGCTCGCGGACCGCCTCCTGGTAGGCGGCGCCCAACCGCTGACCCAGGCCTTCGCGGACCATCGCGAAGATGTTCCAGTTCGCCTTGCCCGCGGCCGGCTCGAGGTAACGGCCGGTCCTGCCGCTGATGTAGAGCACGTCGCCATCGCCGTTGGTCAGTACCGCGGCGGGCGCATACCGCTGCAGCAGCAGCTGATCGGCCATCGTCTTCAGGTCGGGCCGCGGCTCGCCGTTCCGCACGGCATCAGCAGCCGCGGTCCCGGCGGCGGCCGCCGACTGCGGCTGCCGGTCGAACGTCGCCGGAAAGGCGACGAAGCCGACGCGACGGCCTGATTCGATGCGGCGGAAGATCTTGGAACGGGCGAGGACCGGTGTGAAACAGTCGCTGGCCGAACTCGTCGTCTCGGCATTGCCGAGCATCAGCAGGCCCCCCGTCTCGAGGCAGTGGTGGAACAGCGGCAGCAGGCGCGCCTGCAGCGACGTGTCCAGGTAGATCAGCAGGTTGCGACAGACGATCAGGTCGAGCCGGGTGAACGGCGGATCCATCGCCACGTTCTGCAGCGCGAAGATGACGTGTTCGCGCAGATCCTTGCGGACCACGTAGCCGTCGTCGTCCTGCACGAAGAAGCGGGACAGCCGCGCGGGCGAGACGTCGGCCCGGATGTTCTGCGGATAACGGCCGGCGCGTGCCTTGTCGATCGCATCGACGTCGATGTCGGTGGCGAAGATCTTCATCGCCAGCTTGCGCGGGGGGCACAGCTTCTCGATCACCTCGACGAGCACCATCGCGAGTGAATAGACCTCTTCGCCGGTCGAACAGGCCGGTGTCCAGATCCGCAGCGTCGATCCGTCCGGTCGGCTCGACAGCAGATCCGGCAGTGCCTGGGATTCCAGATCGGTCCAGGCCTGCGGGTCGCGGAAGAACGATGTGACACCGATCAGCAGTTCCTTCAACAGCAATTCGGTCTCGGCGCTGCTGGCGCCCAGCAGGCTTGCGTAGTCGGCGAGCGACGCCAACTGATGCAGCGCCATGCGCCGCTCGATACGCCGCACGACCGTGTTGCGCTTGTACATCCGGAAATCGTGGCCGGTCTGGGTGCGCAGGATCGCCAGCACCGAGCCGATCGCCTCCTCGTCCGTGACCGGCGCCGCGGGATCCTGCGGCGTGCGGACACGGCGCAGGAATTCGGCGATCTTCCGTGGGATCTCCTCCGGGCGCGCGACGACGTCGGCAACTCCCGACCGCACGGCGCTGAGCGGCATGCTGTCGAATCGGGCGCTCTCCGGCGCCTGCACGAATGTCGCTGCCGCACGTTCCTTCATCGCGCGCAGGCCGAGTGTTCCGTCGGACCCCATGCCCGACAGGATCACGCCGATCGCGTCTTCGAGCCGGTCGTCGGCCAGCGAACGGAAGAACGCATCGATCGGCAGTCCGTGGCCCGAATTGCCCGCCGGCCTGAGCACGAACCTGCCGTCACGCATGCGGATCTCGACGCCGGGCGGCGCGACGTGGACATGATTCGCCTGCGGCGACGTGTCATCTTCGACCGGGCTGACCGCGAAGCCGGTGGCCCGCTGCAGCAGTTCCGGCAGCAGGCTGACCTGGCCCGTGGCGAGGTGCTGGACGACAACAAACGCCGAGCCCTCCAGCACGTCGGCAGCCTGGAAGAACGCCTCGAGTGCGTCCAGGCCGCCAGCGGAAGCCCCGATGCCGATGATGATCATGCCCGGACGACCCTTCCAACCGTGTGGGCGTTGCGCCCTGCATGGCGTGTGACGCCTGATGGTGATTTAATCACCAAGTCCGGCGGTGCGCAGGGGTGATGTCGAGCGTCGACTGTCGGCTGCGACATGTGCCGGGATCGGGGGGAGTATGGAGTTTCCTGCCGACAAGCTTTCGAGCTTGCGTCGTCGCGCCGAAGCGCGTGTCGAGACGGCCGGTACGGGGAGGTCCGCGACGGGACCGGATGGCGATCCGATCCGTCTGCTGCACGAATTGCAGGTCCATCAGATCGAACTCGAGTTGCAGAACGAGGACCTGCAGACGATCAACCAGGACCTGGAGCTGCTGCGTGCCCGCTACCAGGCGTTGTACGAACTGGCGCCGGTCGGTTACATGACGCTGTCGATCGACGGGGTCATCGGCGACCTGAACCGCCGCGCGGTCGACATGATCCGACGCGACCGCGAGGCGTTGCTGGGCAGTGCGTTGCGTGAATGTTTCGCTCCGGCGAGCCAGTCCGGTTTCGACCAGCTGCTGCACGCTGCCGCCCGTTCGACCGAGATCGTCATTGCCGACGACCTGATGTTGAACCGTCCGCTGGGTCTTGCCGCCTTCGTCCAGGTGCAGATGCGCCGGCTGGAGCAGGAAGCGGCACTGCTGCTGGTGGTGATGACCGACATCACCGCGCTGAAGCAGGCCAAGGACGACGTGGTCACGGCGATCGATCGCAAGTGACCCGGGGGTCCGGGGGCAGACCCGCCGCCGCGGCTCGCGAGCAGGCATCCGTCAGCCGATTCCGTGGGTGACCGGCGCGCTTCCGACTCCGGCCGAGCAGCGGCCGGAGTCGGTTGCGTCGTGCACTGCCGTCAGAACGCGGTCCGTCGCAGGCGCGAATAACAGCCCAGCGACACCAGGGCCGCGATGCCGACGACGATGTAGACCAGTCGGGTCAACGTGGCACCGTCGCCGAAGATCGCGGCGACCAGGTCGAACTGGAACAGGCCGACGAGCCCCCAGTTGATGCCGCCGATGATTGCAAGGGCCAACGCGACGCCGTACAGGACACTCATGCCATCGGCCTTCCGATCGACGGCGCCGGTCGTGGTGGGTCGATCGGAATAGGTGGGATCGGCCATCAAGGGTTCCTTCCAGGTTGGATGAGATTCGCGGCGATGTCACCGCATGACGAGCCGCACGACGAAAGCACGGCGCGGCTGGTCCGACACGTTGACCGCGATCTCGTTCAGGTGCTGTCGGACCATCGAGCCTTGAAGCCGCAAGCCGCGTTCCCCGCGTCACCGACGCGATTGCCCGGGCCGTGGCTGCATCGGCTCCTCGTAGCAGCCAAGACTTACAACGACGGGCAAGTCCTGCACACAGCCACCGGGTCGGCCGCGCTCGCCCACCCGCCGATCCCAGCGTCGCCCCGGGCACGCGAAATGCGCGGAGATCACCAGGCCGCTGCTTGCAGCCTGGCCGTCCCGCGTCTTCAGCGACGCGTTCATCCTGGAGAAAAAGACATGGCCAACGGATTGCGTCGCATCGCGATTCCCTTCGGCGTCCTGCTGGTCGTCGGGTCGGCTGCCTGCTCGACGCCGCCGGTGCCGCGTGAACAGATGGCGGTATCGCGCCAGGCGATCGACGATGCCCAGTCAGCGGGTGCGGCCCGGCACGCGCCGGTTGAACTGGCCGCCGCCCGCGACAAGTTCGAAGCCGCGCAGCGCGCGGCCAACGACGAACAGAACGTGCAGGCGCGGATGCTCGCGGAACAGGCCGAGGCCGATGCGGCCCTTGCGGCCGCACGCGCCCGGTCGACCCAGTCGAAACAGGCGGTGGCCGAGGTCCGCGAGAGCATCCGCACGCTGCGCGACGAACTCGACCGACGCCCCGTGCAGTGAATCCGCGCACCGAAAATCCGCGCACCGAACCCGCGCACTGGACTGCGAGATTGGAGAACATCATGAATCGTCATCTGAAGCCGCTTGGTGCGGCCCTCGCCGTGATCGCTCTGGGGGCCTGCGCGACCGGGAACAAGCCGACCGCCGAACTCGAAGCGGCGAGAAGCGCGGTGTCGTCCGCGCGTGCGGACGTGTCGGTGACACGGGACGCCCCGCTCGAACTCGAACGTGCCGAGAAGGCGCTGCGCGACGCGGAGACGCAGTGGGCGGACCGCGGCGACGAGCCGAGGACGGCGCACCTGGCCTACCTGGCCCGGCAACGTGCGCTGATCGCCCAGGAGGTGGCGTCACAACGCGCCGCCGAGCAGGCGGTCCAGTCGGCCTCCACGGAGCGGGACAAGGTGATGCTGGACAAGCGGACCCGCGAGACGGCGGCCGCACAGGCGCGCGCGCAGCAGGCGCAGTCCGAGGCCCAGCTTGCCGAACGACGTGCGGCCGAAGCACGCGAGCGCAATGCGCAACTCCAGGCGCAGTTGAAGGAGCTGAGCACCCGCGAGACGCCGCGCGGCCTCGTGGTGACACTCGGCGACGTGTTGTTCGAGACCGGCGAGGCCCAGTTGCGACCACAGGCCGCGCGCGAGCTCGACCGCCTGGCCGTCTTCCTGCGCGATCAGCCCGATCGCCGCGTCGACATCGAGGGCCACACCGACAGCGTCGGCAGCGACAGCACGAACCAGCGGCTGTCCGAGGAGCGGGCGCGTGCGGTGCGTGATTCACTCGTCGATCGGGGCATCGACGGCCAGCGGGTGCAGGCGCGGGGATTCGGCGAGTCGACACCGGTGGCGAGCAACGGGTCGGCCAGCGGCCGGGCACTGAATCGCCGGGTCGAGGTGGTGATCTCGGGCCCCGGCGGGGACAGTGCGTCGCGGTCGAACAGCAGGGTCGCGAACTGAGGGGCGAACTGAGGGGCGAAGCGAGCGGCGTGCCGAGCCGTGCGCCGCGCGCTCAGCGCTCGATCTCCAGGTTGTCGATCAGCCGCGTCGCGCCGAGCCGTGCCGCCGCCAGTGTGACCAGCGGTTCTGCGGCGGTCAGATCCGCGGCCGACGGCGGCTTGAGATCCGAGCGTCGCCGGACGGCGACATAGTCGGGCTGCCACCCGGCCGCGACCAGGGCGGCGGTTGCGTCGGCTTCGATCGTCGCGATGTCGGCGATGCCGCCAGCGACACGTGACTCGACCTCGCGCAGCACCCGGTGCAGCCGCGGTGCCTCGGCTCGTTCCGTGGGGGTCAGGTAGCGGTTGCGTGACGACATCGCCAGGCCGTCGTTCTCGCGGATCGTCGGAGCCGCGATGATCTCGCACGGCAGCGCGAATTGCTGTGTCATCCGACGCACGATCATCAGCTGCTGGTAGTCCTTCCGGCCGAAGACCGCGGCCATCGGGCCGACGCAGTTGAACAGCTTCAGCACCACCGTGCACACGCCGCTGAAGAAGCCCGGACGGAACTCGCCTTCGAGAATGTCGCCGAGATCGGCCGGCGGCCGGACGCGGAACTCCTGCGGCTCCGGATACAGTTCCCGTTCGTCCGGGGCGAACAGGACGTAGACGTTCTCGCGCTCGAGCTTGTCGCAGTCCTCCTGGAACGTCCGCGGATACTTGTCGAAGTCCTCGTGCGGCGCGAACTGCAGCCGGTTCACGAAGATGCTGGCGACGACCGGATCGCCATGGCGGGCGGCCAGTCGCATCAGCGACAGGTGGCCTTCGTGCAGGTTGCCCATGGTCGGGACGAACGCGGTGCGCAACTGGCCACGAAGCTGCGCGCGCAGTTCGGCAATCGTGCGGACGATCTTCATCGGTGGACTCGGCGGTTCGACGACGGTGGTGGCGTCATTGGGGATAGGGGGCGCGACGCTTGTCGGGTGTCGAGGTCGACGGCGGGTCGCCGCGCGGCGGCGGCGTCCGATCGGATCCTCGATCGTGATCGCGGTTCGACATCCAGATGATCAGCGGGATCGCCGGCAACATCCAGGCCGGGTTGACCGGCGGCGCCGGGGCGAGGCGTTCGATCTCCTGCACCCACTGCCGGGTCTGTTCGAGTTCGCCGGCGGCCAGCGGTCGGGACGCGGGTTTCGAATCGCGCATCCAGCTCACCTGCGTGGCGGCACCGCTGCGGAGCGCTTCGAATCCGCCACCACGTGACGCGATCCGCACCGTGCCCTCGAGGACGTTGCAGACCGCGGAGCCGTTGCGATCGACGCCGACGGTATAGATCGTGCCTTCCGAGGACGCCGAGATGAATTCGGTCCTGACCTCGAATGCGCCGCGCACCTTCATCAGCAGGTTGCCGAAGAAGATGCGGATCGAGCCGAGTTCGATCCGCGATTCGGGTCCGACGAAGACCTCGTTGCCGTCCGGATAGCGGATCAGCAGCGAGGTGTCGGCGCCGGTGGTGATCAGGTCGCCGGGACGCAGGTCGACGTGTGGGCCGAGTTCCACCGGCCGACCGGCACGGATCACGCCGACACGGGCCGACGGGTTGTCGGCCGGATTGCGGACCAGCGCATGACCGGTGATCACCGCATCGAGGCGGGGATTCTGCGCACAACCGGACAACGCGACACTCGACGCGGTCACGATGCCGATCACCGCGACCATGCCGCGGTTCATGCGGCCCCCCGGCCCGGGGTTGTCCGCTGGTTCATCGCTTCTCCTCGGCGTGCATGCGGCGCAACGTCCACCAGGCGAGTGCGGCGGCGGCGGCCGGATAGAGCGGGTTCCACACGATGCGGCCGAACGCGCAGGCGATCACCGCGACCAGCGCGTACAGTAACAGCAACCCGGTGATCGCCATCCGGGGACGGGCGAATGCGACCAGCCCGCCGGCCAGCGCCGACAACGCGATCAGCGCCGCCTGGGCGATGAACCCGAGGCGCCGGATCGGGCGTGGCGACAGCAGTTCGGACAATGCGTCGGCCTGCAGGAGCAGGCCCGCCCGCGGTGATCCGCCCGGCGCGGACACTGGCCAGCGGTCGGCCGGATCGTCCGGCCGGCCGATCAGCACGAAGTGGCGCGTGAACCGGTCCGGCGGCAGTGGCTGGCCGGCGGCGATCGCCTCGAACGACACCATCGCCCCGCGCCACGATGCCGGGTCGGCCGGTTGCAGGTATCGCATCGCGATCGTCGCCCCGTCGCCGATCGAACCGCAGCCGGAGGAAACACTCGCTCGATCGATCACGTATGCCGCGCGCGGGAAACGCAGTCCGGCATCGTCGACCACGGGTTGTGTGATCACGAAACTGGCCGGTGAATCGCGCGCGGCGGTCGGCGCGGCGCCACCGGCGAGTGCGGCCATCGCCAGCGACGGCAGGATCGTCCGGCACGGGCCGCCGTCGGCGCCACCGTCTGCGGGACAGATCGCCAGCGGGTAACCGACCACGGTCGAATCGCGCCGGCCCAGACAGGACACGCCCCAGGCCGGAGCCGCCGGGCGCAGCGCATCCGGCAGCGGCGGCGCGCCGCCGTCCAGTGTGGCCGCGGCGACGATCACCGGCACCGGCGGCGAGGCCGATCGCGCCCGCTCGATCGCGGCGGCGAGTGATGCATCACTCGCCGGCTCGTCGTCGCCGAACGTGAAGTCGAGGACGATCACACGCGGCGAGCGCGCCGACAGCCGGTCGATCACCGCCGCGAGGTCGGCGCGCCAGCGCGGATCGACACGACCGTCGCGCAGCACCGTCGCTTCACCGACGGCGACAATCGTCACCTGCGGCGACGGCACCGGGGGCGCGAGCGCCGCGGCCGCGCGCAGCGTGTAGCGCTCGACGCTGGTGTCCAGGTGCAGCAGGTCGAGCACGCTGGCCAGCAGCATCAGGATCGCGGTCAGCGTCGCCGCGACGACACCGACCCGCATCGCGGCCCGCCGCCGCCGCTGCCGCCGTTCCGCGCGCCAGGCCTCCTCGAACGAGATCCGGCCGCGGAAGCGGACACTGGCGACCACGTCGCTCAGCCCGCGCGCGGTGTTGCGCGGATCCAGCGTGATCGCGTTCAGGTCGGCCAGCGCGGCGATCGGCGCCGGAACCTCCCGGCCCGACGGCGGTCGAGCACCGTCGACCAGCACCGGCTGGACATGCAGCCCGCGTTCGAACGCGCGGCTGATCTCGCGCACGACGAAGTCGTCCGGGTCGTCGAGACGCCGGCGCCCGGCGGCATCCCGTGTGTCGAGCCAGCGCGGGCCGATCACCGCGACCAGCGTGTCGGCGCTGTCGAGCGCGGCGGCGATCCGGTCCGGGAACCGCTCGCCGTGTTCGATCGCCTCGACGTCGAGGAAGACGGTGGCCTGCGGCAGCCGCCGCAGCAGGTGGGAGTGGATCAGCGTCGCCGCGAGTGCGCCGTCGTCGCGTCGATAACTGATGAAGACACGTCGCGCCTCGTTGTCGTCGTCCCCGTCTGCATCGGCGTCGATCATCGGGATCGTGCGCGGGCGGGCCGTGTGGTCTTCAGCCGGCCCGGTTGAAGAAGGTCCGTCGACCGCGCAGTTCGAGCAGTTGCTTGACCAGCAGCGCGAAATCCTCGTCGGATTCGACCGGGTTCAGGTGTTCGGTGTTGACGATCAGCAGCGGCGCGGCATCGTAGTGGTAGAAGAACCGGCTGTACGCATCGGCGAGCGAGCGCAGGTAGTTCTCCGTGATGCCCGCCTCCATCGGCACGCCGCGACGCTGCACGCGTTCGATCAGCGTGTCGGGCTGGGCCTGCAGGTACACCACCAGGTCCGGCGTCGGTGCCTGCGGCCGCAGGCTGTCGAATATCTGCTGGTACAGCTTCAGTTCGTCGTCGTCCAGTGTCAGCCGCGCGAACAGCGGATCCTTCTCGAGCAGGAAGTCACCGACCACCGCGCTGGCGAACAGGTCGCGCTGCGACAGGTCGCGCAGATGGTGGACCCGCTGGAACAGGAAGAAGAGCTGGGTCGGCAGCGCGTAGCGGCGGCTGTCGCGATAGAAGCGTTCGAGGAACGGGTTGGTGGTCGCGTCCTCGAGCACCGACTGGGCGCCGAACCGTTCGCCGAAGCGGCGCGCGAGCGTGGTCTTGCCGACGCCGATCGGGCCTTCGATGACGATGTGCCGGTAGCGATCGAACGGCGACCCGAGCGAGGAGGGTGCGTTGCCCGGTCCGATGCTCGAGGATGCGCCGAACGGCGGCGGGAAGGTCTGCTGGGTGCTCATGAGCGGAAGATGAAATACACGGCGCCGGACAGGCACAACGCCGCCCACAGGTAGTCGAGCTTGAGCGGCTGGTTCATGTAGAAGAGGGCGAACGGTACGAACACGGCCAGCGTGATCACTTCCTGGATGATCTTCAGCTGGGCGAGCGAGAAATGGCCGTAACCGATCCGGTTGGCCGGCACCTGGAGCATGTATTCGGCGAGCGCGATCCCCCAGCTGACCAGCGCCGCCACCCACCAGGGACTGGTCGACAGGTTCTTCAGGTGACCATACCACGCGAAGGTCATGAACACGTTGGACGCGATCAGCAGGCCGATCGTCGCCAGCGGAACACCCAGCCCACCGGAGGCGGGATTCACCGGTCGCGCCCCACGGCCATCGCACCCGGTGCGTCGGCACCCGGCGTGGTATCGCCGGGTGTGGTGTTGCCCGGCGTGGTGCCACCGGGCGCGGGGTCGCGCGGCGCGATCGCCGCCGGCGGGGCGATCCGCTCGATCGGCTGGCCGGTGCAGGCCGCGAGCAGCACACGTGCCGCCCCGTGGCCCGGGATCGTCGCCCGCGGTTCGATCTCCACCAGCGGTGCGAGCACGAACGCGCGCAGGTGCATGCGCGGATGCGGCACCGTCAGCCGTGCGCTCTCGATCACCCGGTCGCCGTACAGCAGCAGGTCCAGGTCGAGCAGTCGCGGCGCATTGCGGTACGGTCGTTCGCGGCCATGGTCGGATTCGATCCGGCGCAGTGCGTCGAGCAATGTCTCCGGATCGAGCAGCGTGTCGAACATCGCGACCGCGTTCAGGAAGTCCGGCCCGGCCGCATCCACCGGGGCGGTCCGCCAGACCGACGACCAGACCAGGCCGTCACCGGTCGGCAGCGCGGCGATGCGGGTCAATGCGCTGGTGAGCGCGGCCATCGGATCGCCCAGATTGGCCCCGAGACCGACACAGGCGCGCACCGGCATCATCGTTCAGGTCCGCGGTGGCGCGCCGTGGTCCGCCGCCGCCGATCGTGACACATGCCCGGAATCTCCGACGGATCCATCGTCCTCGCCGTTGCCGCCGCCGTCGGTGCCTCGATCGGTCGATGGCTCTCCGTCCGCGCGCCGCTGTCCGCCGCGGCGCCGGCGTCGCTTCTTCGGTGACGGCGAGCGCGGGCCCGACTCGATCAGTTCGTCGCGACGCGGCGTGTCGGCATCGATGAAGTCGGTCCACCACTGACCGAGTTCGGCCGGCGCGTCACCGGCCTCGCAGCGGATCAGCAGGAAATCGTAGGCAGCACGGAAGCGCAGGTGGGTGATCAGCCGGTGTGCGCCGCGCCCCTTCTTCTCGAAGCGCGGCTGCAGCCCCCAGATCTCGCGCATGTCACCGACGAAACGTTTGTGGATCGCGAGCTTCTCACCCTGTTCGTCGACCACCGAGTCGATCGCCGACATCAGCGCCGGGATCGAGTGTTCACCCGAGGAGATCCGGGCCTCCCAGCGGATCCGCACCTCCTGCCACAACAGGGTCGCGAACAGGAAGCCGGGCGAGATCGGCTTGTCCTGCGCGACCCGTTCGTCGGTGTGGCGCAGCGCGACCTCGATGAAACGTTCGCCTCCCGGCTGCTCGAGCACCACGTCGAGCAGCGGCAGCAGGCCGTGGTGCAGGCCCTCGGCGCGCAGCTCGCGCACACACTCGATCGAATGCCCCGAGCCCAGCAGCTTGAGCATCTCGTCGAAAAGGCGCGACGGGGGCACGTTCTGGATCAGCGACGCGAGTTCCGCGATCGGTGCCCGCGTCGCCGGCTCGATCTTGAAGCCGAGCTTGGCGGCGAAGCGCGCCGAGCGCAGCATCCGGACCGGATCCTCGCGGTAACGCATCGCCGGATCCCCGATCATGCGCAGCAGCTTGTGCTTCAGGTCCTGCACGCCGTCGTGATAGTCCAGCAGCTCGTCGGCAACCGGGTCGTAATACAGCGCATTGACCGTGAAGTCGCGGCGCAGCGCATCGTCCTCGATCGTGCCCCAGACGTTGTCGCGCAGCACGCGGCCGTGTTCGTCGGTCTGCGCATCGGCCTGGATCGCACGGAACGTCGACACCTCGATCATGTCGCGGCCGTGCATCACGTGCACGATCTGGAAACGACGGCCGATCATCCGCGCGCGGCGGAACAGCCTGACCACCTGCTCCGGGGTCGCGCTGGTGGCGACGTCGAAGTCCTTGGGCCGGCGCCCGAGCAGCAGGTCGCGGGTGGCGCCGCCGACGATGTACGCACGGTGACCGCCCTGCTGCAGCGTCTCGCAGGTGCGAAGTGCCGCGCCCGAGACGTCGCTCCTGTGAATGCCCTGGTCGGTGCCACGGTAGCGCCGGGGCTGGTCGCGTCCGGCCTTGCCGTGCGGTTTCGCCGTCCGCTTCGGACCGCCGCCGTGCTGCGACGGCCCGGCGGCAGAACCGGCTTCGGCGACGGGTGCCGGCGCGGCCGGCGGGTTGTCGCGCTTGCCGAACAGGCGCGCGATGAATCGCTTGATCATCGTGTCAGTCGAAAAGCCGCAAGACCGGCCAGCCGGCCTGCGCCGCATGGGCGTCGAGCCGCGGATCCGGGTTGGTGGCGACCGGGTCGGTGACCTTCGCGAGCAGCGGGATGTCGTTGGCCGAGTCGCTGTAGAACCACGAGCGTTCGACGTCGGTCCAGTCCAGCCCGCGCTCGCGCAGGAACTCGCCGGTGCGGATCACCTTGCCCTCGCGGAACGACGGCGTGCCCAGCGGCCGGCCGGTCAATCCGCCGTCGGGTCGGCGTTCGGTGGTCGATGCGATCAGGTGCTCCACGCCGAAGCGCCCGGCGATCGGCGCGGTGACGAAATCGTTGGTCGCGGTGACGATCACGCAGGTGTCCCCGGCGTCGCGATGGCGCGCGACCAGCTCGATCGCCTGCGGCCGGATCGCCGGCTCGATCACCTCGCGCATGAACTGTTCGTGCCATCGATCGATCCGTTCGCGCGGTTGCGCCGCCAGCGGGCCGAGCGAGAACGCGAGGAAACTCGCGATGTCGAGTGTGCCGTCATTGTAGGCCTGGTAGAAACGTCGGTTCTCCTCTTCGTACCAGGCGGCGTCGACGGCGCCGATCCGGCCCAGGAACCGCCCCCATTCGTAGTCGCTGTCGAGTGGCAGCAGCGTGTGATCCAGGTCGAACAGCGCAAGCCTCATCGCGATCGGGGCCCCCATGGCGTTGACAGGCCCTGGCCCGTCATTATAGAAGTCCGCGCTGCAGGAACCGCCTGAGCAGCGGCAACGTCAGCGGCCGTTGTTGTTCCAGGCCGTACCGGTCCAGTGCGTCCAGCAGCGCCACCTGGGAGCGCAGGTCGCGCGCCGCATGGGTCAGCAGGTACGGGAACACGTCGGCAGCCACCTTCAGGCCGCGTTCGCGCGCGAGGGTGCGCAGCGCCTCGAGCTTGTCGTCGTCCGACGGCACCGTGATCTCGAACACCAGCCCCCAGCCGAGGCGGGTGCGCAGGTCCTCGCGCAGCGCCAGGCCCAGCGGCGCCGCGCCGGCCGCGCTGACCAGTGCGGACCCTGGCGACGGGCGCAGCCGGTTGAAGAGCCGGAACAACGCCTGCTGGCGGGACTCGTCGAGGCGGTCGCAGTCGTCGATTGCGTACAGCGTGATCGACGGGTCGTCGACGAATGTGTCCAGCGGCGACTCCGGTCCGAGCAGCAGCGCACCTGCGGCGAGCGCCTGCAGCAGGTGGGTCTTGCCCACACCCGGCGCGCCCCAGAGATGGACGAAACGTTGGGTGCGATCACCGGCCGCGAGTGCACGCAGGCGGTCGATCGCCTCGGCATTGCGACCGGTGACGAAGTTGTCCAGCGACGGGGCCGCCGGCACGAGCAGGTCGAGCGCGAACTGGGTCATCGGTGTCGACGGTCGATCCGCGGCCGGCCCGCGTGGGGGCGGCTCATCGCACGCGGGTGTAGAAATCGCTGGCGAGATAGGCGCCGCGCAGCCGCTTCAGGCCCACCGACAGGATCGCCGCCATCGGCAACGCGAGCAGCACGCCGACGAAACCGAACACCGAGCCGAACGCGATCAGCGCGAAGATCACCGCGACCGGATGCAGTCCGATGCTGCCGCCGACCAGTTTCGGCGTCAGGTACACGCTCTCGACGACCTGGCCGATGCCGTAGACGACCGCCACCGCGATCAGCCCGTACAGCGGTCCGAACTGCAGCATGCCGGTGATCAGCGCGAACACCAGCCCGAGTGCAAACCCGAGGTAAGGCACCGCGACCAGCAGGCCGGTCAGCACCCCGATCGGCAGCCACATCTTGAAGCCGGCGGCCAGCAGTCCGAGCGAGTAGTAGACGGCAAGCGCCAGCATCACCAGCGCCTGTCCGCGCAGATAGTTGCCCAGCACGCCGTCGGTCTCGCCGGCGATGTCGTAGACCTGCGGCCGGAAACGCGGCGGGACCATTTCCTTCAACCGCAGGATCATCCGCGGCCAGTCGAGCAGCAGGTAGAACAGCACCACCGGCACCAGGAAGACCAGTCCGATCACCTGCAACGCGGCGCTCCAGCCCGAACGGGCATAGGCGAGGACCGTCGTGAACAGGTCCTCGCCCGATTCCGACAGGTGCTGGCGCAGCCAGTTGCCGATCGCGGTCGTGTCCAGCGTCAGGTCCAGGTGCAGCCGCTGGTTGATCCAGGGCAGCACCGAATCGGTGATCTTGGCCGCGAGTCCCGGCAGTTCGGCCCTGATCAGCCGGGTTTCGTGCTGGATGATCGGCACGATCACCAGCACCAGCGCGGTGATCACCAGGGCCAGGATCAGCAGCGTCAGGGTCACCGCGATCACACGCGGGATGCGGCGGGCCACCTGCCAGCGCACCAGCGGCTCGGTCGCATAGGCCAGGATCAGCGCGGCGATGAAGGGCGTCAGCACCGTGCCGAGGGCGAACAGGGCCCAGATCAGCACCGCCGCGACCAGGGACCAGAGGACGGTTTGTTGTTGTCTCGGCGTCAGAGGCATCGGCGCAACGGCTCGGGCACTGGGCACCCCGGGGCGGGGAGGGCGGCGCGAGCGACTACAATTCTGCCTTCGCGCCGAAATCCGGCATTTTAAGGAACCCGACCGGCTGTCCGGGAGAAGCATACCGGACCGGCGCCGCGCGGGTCGCAACCCATGACATCTTCGCTGTCCTACAAGGATGCCGGGGTCGACATCGACGCCGGCGACGCGCTGGTCGAGCGGATCAAGCCGCTGGCGAAGCGGACGCTGCGCGAGGGCGTGCTGGCCGGCATCGGCGGCTTCGGCGCGCTGTTCGAGGTACCCAGGAGATATCGCGAGCCGGTGCTGGTCTCGGGCACCGACGGGGTCGGCACCAAGCTGCGGCTGGCGTTCGCGCTGGACCGCCACGACACGGTCGGCATCGACCTGGTCGCGATGAGTGTCAACGACGTGCTCGTGCAGGGGGCCGAACCGCTGTTCTTCCTCGACTACTTCGCCTGCGGCAAGCTCGACGTGGACACCGCGGCCGCGGTCGTGGGCGGGGTCGCGCGCGGCTGCGAACAGGCGGGCTGCGCGCTGATCGGGGGCGAGACCGCCGAGATGCCCGACATGTATCCGGCCGGCGAATACGACCTCGCCGGCTTCGCGGTCGGTGTCGTCGAGAAGTCGCGGATCGTCGACGGCCGGTCGATCGCCGAAGGCGACGTCGTGCTCGGGCTGGCTTCCAGCGGTGCACATTCCAACGGCTATTCGCTGATCCGACGCATCGTCGAGCGCGCCTTCGGCTCGCTCGACTCGCCGCGGATGAACGACGATTTCCACGGTCGTTCGTTCGCCGACACGGTGCTCGCGCCGACGCGGATCTACGTCAAGCCGATGCTCGGGCTGATCGAACGCGACCTGGTCAAGGGCATCGCCCACATCACCGGTGGCGGCCTGGTCGAGAACGTCCCTCGTGTACTGCCCGCCGGTGTGCAGGCGGTGCTCGATCGCGACGCGTGGGTGATGCCGCCGCTGTTCGACTGGCTGCAGCGCGAGGGTTCGGTCGCCGACGCCGAGATGCATCGGGTGTTCAACTGCGGCATCGGCATGGTCGTCGTGGTCGCGCCCGGCAACGCGGACGGTGCGCTCGCGGCACTCGCGGCGGCCGGCGAGCGGGCGTGGCGGATCGGCCACATCGCGCCTCGTTCCGCCGGCGCGCCGGCCTGTGTCGTGACCCCGGCACGTGCGTCAGGCGCGGGGTCGTCGTGAGCCGGAACAATCGGCCGTGCGCCGGGGCCTGCAAGGGACCGGCGTCCTGCCGAACGGGTCCCTGATCGTCGCCGGTCCGTCGCCCGGTGTGCATGGTCGGTGGCCGTCGGTCGCACGGATCGTCGTCCACGCATCGGCCGCGGTGCGCGCGATCGCCGCCACCTGCCTGGTGACGGGTGCCGTCGTCGCGCCGCGGCTGGTGTGCGCCGAGCCGCACTACGTGCTCGAGATCGAGGCACCCCCCGATCTCGTCGGCGAGATCCGCAATCGGACCCTGCTCGGCCGCTGGCAGGACGACCCGTCGTACGATCCGTCGCAACTGCAGGTGTTCGTCGACCGCGCGCAGCAGGAGGCCGAGGCGATCGCCAAGTCGGCCGGCTACTTCTCCGCGCGTGCGCTGGTCGTGCAGCGGCCACCGGACACCGGCGAGTCGCTGCCGCGGATCCGGATCGAGGTCGATGCCGGGGCGCGGACGACGGTCAATCGTTTCGAGCTGCAGCTGGACGGCGTCGCCGAGCCGGGCGAACGCGAAGCGCTGCTCAAGCAGCTCCGCGGGCGCTGGCCGCTGGGCGAGGGCACGTTCTTTCGCACCGGCGACTGGGAGTCGGGCAAGCGGCAGATGATCGAACTGCTCAAGCAGCGCGGCTACATGCGCGCGCGTGTCGCCGCCTCGCGTGCGCAGGTCGACCCGGTGTCGACGACCGCGGGCCTGAGTGTCGGCCTGGACGCCGGGCCCCGGCTCGTGTTCGGCCCGATGACGGTGCGCGGGCTCGGTCGGTACGACCGTGCGATCGTCGAGGGCATGATGCCGTTCGCCGAGGGCCAGCCGTACGCCTACGATCGGCTGCTGCTCTACGAGACGCGGCTGCGCTCGTCGGGCTACTTCGTCAGCGCATCGGCGGTGCCGGACCTGGAGGCGGTCGACAACGATCCGGGGGCTTCGGCCGTGCCGATCGTCGTCGAGGTCAACGAACGTCGCCTGCAGCAGACGGTCTACGGCCTGGGTTATTCGAGCGACTACGGCGCGCGTGCGCTGCTCGGCTACGAACATCACGACCTGTTCGATCGCGGCTGGCAGTTCGACTCGGGCCTGCAGCTCGAGCAGGTCCGCCAGCGCGCCTACGCGACCGTGCGCACGCCGTTCGAGCGCAGCGGGCACAGCTACGTCTACGGCGTGCGCTTCGAACGCCTGGACGTGGAGAACGAGTTCACCGACAAGACGACGATGTTCGGCGGGCGGGTCAAACGCGCCGACGAGATCGACTACTTCCTGTCGCTGCAGTACCAGACCGAGCAGCGCACGATCGCCATCCCCGGTGGCGAGCAGAGCGACAACCGGCAGGCACTGACGCTGGGCTACTCGTGGAACCTGCGCCGGCTCGACAACCGCGTCGATCCGCGTCGCGGCTACACGGTCAGTTCGCAGATCTCCGGGGCGGCGAAGGGGTTGTTGACCGATCGCAGCTTCGCCCGGCTGTATACCCGGGCGATGCGATTCCTGCCGATGGCCGAGGATTCTCCGCTCGCCGGCGGCATGGTGGTCGCGCTGGGTGAGCTCGGCTGGGTGATATCGAACAGCCGCGACGACATCCCCTCGGAGAACCTGTTCCGCGCCGGCGGCGCGCAGTCGGTGCGCGGCTACCGCTATCAGTCGCTCGGCGTGACCGAGGGCAACGCGACGGTGGGCGGGCGTGTGCTGGCGATCGGCAGCCTCGAGTACCAGCATCCGATCGGTCGCGGCTTCTGGGGCGCGACCTTCTTCGACATCGGCAACGTCGCCGATCGCTGGGTCGACTACCAGACGGTGCGCGGTTACGGCGCGGGTGTGCGCTGGCGCTCGCCGATCGGTCCGATCAACGTCGACATCGCGTACGGCGGCGCCGAGCGGCGTCTGCGCGCACACATCGCGGTCGGGTATACGTTCTGATGGCCGGGCGCCAGGAACCGTCGCTGTCGCCGCCGTCGCCCGGCGGCTCGCCCCCGCGGGCGGATGTGCCGGGCAACGCCGCGGCGGCGCCGCGCAGGACATCGGCCGCGCGCATCGTCGCCTGGATCGTGCCGCTGGTGCTGGTGACGCTGGTGGTCGGTGCCGTGTACCTGCTCGGTCATGCGGCGTTCCTGCGCTGGTCGTTGCAGTGGGCGGTCGATCGCAGCGAGGGGCGGCTCGCGGTCGAGGACGTCAGCGGCACCTTGTTCGACGGTGTACGCATCGGTTCGATCCGATGGCGTGATTTCACCGCGGACGGCGAGGTCGAACTGACGGTGCGCGATGCCCGCGGCTTCTGGAGCCCGGGTGAACTGCTGGCCAAGGAACTGCGCATCGGACGGCTGCGCGCGGCATCGGCGTTGCTCAAGCTGCCCTCCGGCGACGGGCCGATGCCACAGCCGGCGAAACTCGACCTGCCGATCAACCTGCGCCTGGACGAACTGGCGATCGACCAGTTGCGCATCGAGAAGGAGGGCAGCGATCCGGTCGAGCTGCAGAAGATCGGCCTGCGTGGCCAATACCGCGGCGACAAGGACACGCCGATCACCGGATACCGGGTCGACCGGCTCGTGTTCACCAGTCCGTGGGGCGAGATGGAACTGTCGGGTTCACTCGCCGACAAGGCACCCTACGCGGTGACCGCGCTGGGCAAGTGGGTCGGACGGCTCAAGCAGCTGTCCAATCCGGTGGTGCTTCGTTTCGGGGTCAAGGGGCCCCTGGCCGACCTTGTCGTCAACGCGCAGACCGACGTCGCCACGCCGACGCCGGCGCCCCCGGCGACACCGGTGGGCCGCCGGGGGCGCACTTCGCCGGCGGCCGATGGCAAGCCCGCCGAGCCCGTGGTCGTGCCGGCGTTGCCGGGGCAGGTCACGTTGCGCGCCCAGGTGCGCCCGTTCGAGGCCGACATGTTGTCGCCGATCGACTTCGAGGCACGCAGCATCGAACCGGGCCAGCTCGGCATGCCCGGCCTGCTGGCGCAACTCAACCTGGCCGGACGGGTGCGGATCGGCGACGATCGCATCGCCGGTGACCTGCGATTCACCAACTCGGCCGCGGGCGCGATCACCACTGAAGGGCCGACGCAGGTCCCGGTGCAAAGCGGCGTCAGCGATTTCACCTGGCGTGGCGAGCAGGTGACGCTGAGCAGGATGAAGCTCGAGTTGCCGAAAGGGGCGGGCATCGAGGGGCAGATGACGATCCGGCTCGATCGCCAGTTCGAGGTCTTCGGCGCGCGGCTGCCAGGATTGCAGGCACGGCTCGAGCTGCGCGACATCGACTTCGCGGTGCTGTCCGAGCCGCTGGCACCGACACGTCTTGCCGGCAAGGTCGAGCTGGACGACACGCGGTTCGACGTCGACCTGCGTGATGCCAGCCGGGACGATCTGGCGTTGTCCGCGCGCGGTCGACTCGACGGTGATCAATTGCTGCTCGAGCGGGCGCGGATCGCGACACTCGCCGCCGCCGAATCGGCACGAACCACCCGGGAACGACCGGGTGCGGCGGGTCGTGTGCGTGGCACGGGCCCGCCGGTGCGCCAGGCACCGGTGCCGCCGCCCGCATCCGCGAACGTGGCCGAACGGAGTGGTCACGACGCCGCCGCGCTGGCGAAGATCCCGGGCGAGATGACCGCGGCGGGCCGCATCGAGGTGCGCCGGCCGTATGCATTCGACCTGGTCGGCCAGTTCCGCCAGTTCGATCCGTCCCGGATTCTGGCCGACCCGCGCTGGCGGGGGGTCATTGCCGGCACCTGGGGTGCCCGCGGCCAGGTCGTGCCGGTGGTCGACATCGATTCGCGCCTGACCATCGACCAGGGGGCCCTCGGCGGGCGCAACCTGCGCGCCGACTGGCGCGGCAACGTACGCTTCGAGTCGACCGCACCCGGCTCTTGGCGGGTCAGCAACTCGAAGCTGCAGGCCACCTATGGCGAGGTGCGGGTGGAGACCGAAGGCAGCCTGGGTGCCGCCGGTGACCGGCTCGCGTTCCGCACCCAGATCAGCGAACTCGCGCAGATCGACACCGGCTGGCACGGTCGACTCAACGGGCACGGCGAGATCCGCGGCCTGCCGCCGGCGGTCGCGATCTCGGCCGAACTCGACGGCACCCGGATCGTCGCCGACGGCATCGGCTCGGCGGAGACGCTGTCGGCCACCCTCGAGATTCCCGAGGTCGGCGCCGGCAGGCTCGTGGTGCGCGCCGACGGTCGTCGAGTTCGCTTCGGCGCACACGAGCTCGATGCCCTGCGTGTCGACGCCGGCGGGACCGCCGATGCCCACGAGTTCAGGATCAACGGTGAAGGCGCCGGCATCACCGCACGCGCGACCGGCAGCGGCAGGCTCGACTACGGCAACCCGGTCCGGCGCGGCGAGCCGTTGTGGCAGTGGGCCGCGAGCGTGCGCGAGTTCGCGGCCTCGGGACCGTTGCGGGTCAATCTGGTCGCACCGGCGACACTGGAGGCGACCCCGGACTCGGCGCGGATCGAGAATGCGACCTTCGCGATCGACGACGGTCGCCTGCAGGTCGCGCGGCTGGTTGTCGGCAACGAGCGTTTCGAGGCGACCGGCGAGGCGACCAACGTGCCGGTGCAGCGCCTGCTGGCGGCCGCCGGCCGTGCCGACCTGCTGCGCGGCGAGGGTGTGAACTTCCTCGGCGTGAGGATCAACGGCCGCTGGGATGTCGCCGGCTCGTCGGTCGACGATCTCGACGGCAAGGTCAACATGCGCCTTGCCGGCGGGCCGACACCCGAGGGCAGCGGCCTGGCCGACGTCGCGCTGCGCGACGGGCAGCTCAGCGGGCGACTGGAACTCCAGGTGCCGTCGCTCGGCTTCGCGAACCGGCTGGTCGGGCCGTTGTGGTCGGCGGCCGGGCGCATGCGATTCGCCGGCAATGTCGGCGGCACACTCGCCGCGCCCCGGCTCGACGGTGACCTCTCGGGTGAGAACCTGCGGCTCGAGCAGCGTGGCCGCGGCTGGGTGTTCGACCGTGGCACGCTGGTCGGGCGGCTCGAGGGGGACCGGCTGGCGCTGAAATCGATGAAGTTCGCCACCGGCACCGGTTCGATCGAGATGACCGGCGACCTGCGCCTGCCTGCCGCGCAGACGGTGAACACACCGGGGCAGGAGATGCAGGGCCGCTTCATGTTGCGCGCCGACAAGCTGGTGCTGCCGCTCGGTCCCGGGCAGCGGCTGGTGATCTCCGGTGAGACCGAAGTGCTGAACCGGGGCGCGTCGTTCGTGCTGACCGGTCGGCTCAGGGCCGACGAAGGCCTGATCGAGTTGCGCGGCGGCGAGGCGCCGACGCTGCCGGCCGACGTGGTCGTCGCCGATCCGAACGCACCGTTGCCGGCGCCGAAGACATCCGAGGACGACGCCGACGACGAGCCGGAGCCGCGCCCGATCGACCAGAAGTTCGAGATCTCCTCGGAACTCGCGCTCGACCTCGGCGACCGCCTGCGGGTTCGCGGCAGCGGCGTGGACGCGGTGCTCACCGGCGTGGTCAACCTGCGCGGCAAGCTGCCGGACGCCCCGCGGGCGTTCGGCATCGTCAACGTCCGCCGCGGCACCTACGCTGCGTACGGCAAGCAGCTCGAGATCGACCAGGGCCGGCTGATCTTCAACGGCCCGCTCGACAATCCGTCACTCGACATCGTTGCCGTGCGTCGTGACGACGTCGTCGAGGCCGGCGTCGCGCTGACCGGCAGTGTGTTGGCGCCGCGGGTGCGGCTGGTGTCGCGTCCCGAAGTGCCCGACGCGGAAAAGCTGTCCTGGCTGGTGCTCGGGCTGCCGCTGGCCGATGCACAGAGCACCGGCCAGATCGCCGCGTTGCAGACGGCGGCCGCGACCCTGCTCGGGCGCAACGACGGATCGCTGGTCTCGGGACTGGCGAGTGCGCTCGGTGTCGACGTGCTGACGTTGCGCGGCGCGAGCAGCGCGACCGGTTTTGCGACCGGACCCGGCCTGGGCATCACCGGGCTCGGCGCGTCGGTGCCGACGGCGATGCGTCAGGCAGGCTCCACCGAAGTGCAGCCGTCGGCGGTCGGTCAGAACGTGATCGCCGTCGGCAAGCGACTCAGTTCACGCCTGTTCGTGACCTACGAACAGGGACTGCGCGGCGTCTGGAACCTGCTGCGTGTGCAGTACGACATCACGCAGCGTCTGTCGGTGCGGGCGCTGACCGGCAGCGAGTCGGCGTTGGACGTCCTCTACTTCTACGCCTTCGACTAGAACTCGTCGCGAAGCTACTGCGCGTCCCGACTTGTGCGCTGTGGTGCTCAGCGTGCTCCAGCACGCTTGCGCTCCTCGCACACAACTCGGGCCTGCTCGCTACGCTTCTCGACGAGTTCTGCAGACCTTGCTGGGAAGCTGCTGCGCGTCCCGATTTGTGCGCTGTGGTGCTCAGCGTGCTCCAGCACGCTTGCGCTCCTCGCACGCAACTCGGGCCTGCTCGCTACGCTTCTCGACGGGTTCTGCGGACCTTGGTGCGAAGCTACTGCGCGTCCCGATTTGTGCGCTGTGGTGCTCAGCGTGCTCCAGCACGCTTGCGCTCCTCGCACGCAACTCGGGCCTGCTCGCTACGCTTCTCGACGGGTTCTGCGAAATCTCGCGAAGCGGCTGCGCGACCGGTTCTTCGGACTGCTGCGCTGGCCTACTGCTTGTCCTGGCGCGGGCGTTCGCCGGGGCGGTCGCGGCCGAAGCGGTCGGCGAGCAGGCTCAGGACCACGACCGCGAGGGTCGCGCCGATGACGTCGACGGCGAGATCGCCGAGGTCGACCTGCCGACCCGGGTTCAGCCGTTGCAGCAGTTCGTCCAGCGCGCCCAGCGAGATCATGCCGCCGAGCACCAGCCACGGACGGCGGCCACCGAGGGCGATCCAGCACAACGACGCCGCGGCGGCATAACTGGTCAGGTGCGCGAGTTTGTCCCACGGTGTCGTGAACAGGCCCACCGCGGCCTTGGTCTGGCCGCCGACGAACATCAGCAGCGCCCAGATCACCAGCAGCGCCATCGCGCCGCGCTGGAAAACCGGTGTCGGTCGCACGGTATCGGCGATCAGTTTCTTCATCGGGAGGAGTCTACGCCTGCAGTTGTGCAGTGCATGATACCAAGTCGACGGGACATGCCCGCGTTGCGCCCGGGGTGGGCCGACCGACGGGTTCTCCTGCGGTCCGGCCGGGTCAGGCCTTTGCGTATGCGTTTGCCATTCGAAGGCATCCGGCCACGCGGCCAGTGCCGCGAGCCCCGTTCGACGTTCGAAGGTCGCACGGTTCGATCGGCAGATCCACAACCAGGAGCATCCCGATGGCAAAGATCCTCGTCCTGTACCACAGCATCCAGGGCCACGTGGAAGCGATGGCCCACGCGGTCGCCGATGGCGCGCGGGAGGTCGATGGCGCGGTCGTGACACTGAAGCGGGTGCCGGAGACGATGCCCGCGGACGCTTTCCGCGAGGCAGGCGGCAAGACCGAGCAGCCGGCGCCGATCGCGCAGCCTGCCGAACTTGCCGACTACGACGCGATAGTCTTCGGCTCGCCGACACGGTTCGGCAACATGACCGGCCAGATGCGCACGTTCCTCGATCAGACCGGCGCGTTGTGGGCGAGCGGCGCGCTGGTCGGCAAGATCGGGTCGGTGTTCACGTCCAGTGCCACCCAGCACGGCGGCCAGGAGAGCACGATCCTGTCGTTCCACGTGACGCTGCTGCACCAGGGAATGATCCTGGTCGGCCTGCCCTACTCGGAGCAGCGGCAGATGGGGCTGGACGAAATCAAGGGCGGCAGTCCCTACGGTGCATCGACCATCTCCGGTGGCAAGGGTGAACGGATGCCCAGCGAACAGGAACGGGCGATGGCCCGCTACCAGGGCCGGCATGTCGCGACGATCGCGGGCAAGCTGTTCGGCTGATCGGCACCTTCAGCCGAGCGCCGCCTCGATCCGTTCGTACGCGTCGTCGTCGAACGGATCGATCGACGTGCGCGTGGGCATCGAGCGCAGCCAGGTCAGTTGCCGCTTGGCCAACTGCCGGGTTGCGGCGATCGCCTGGTCGGTCGCCTCGGCCAGCGTCAGCTCGCCGTCGAGGTGCCGCCACAACTGGCGATAGCCGACACACCGGATCGACGGGTGTGACCAGTCGAGGTCCGCGCGCGAGCGCAGGCGGCGCACCTCCTCGAGCAGACCCGACGCGAGCATGTGCCGGAATCGTGCACCGATCCGTGTGTGCAGCAGGGCCCGGTCGGCGGGTTCGAGGGCGAACACCCGATAGCGCCGGTCGTCGGCACGGGTACGGTGATCGGCGCCGATCCATGCCGACAGCGGTCGACCGCTGGTTTCGTGGACTTCGAGTGCCCGTTCGATGCGCTGCGAATCGCCGGGCTGCAGTCGGGCCGCGGTCACCGGGTCGATCGACGCGAGTCGCCGGTGCAGTGCCGGCCAGCCGTCACGCGCCGCCTCGGCGACCAGCCGGGCGCGGATCGCCGGATCGGCGGCCGGCAACCGGTGCAGGCCGTCGATCAGCGCCTTCGCGTACAACATCGTGCCCCCGACCAGCAACGGCACGCGGCCGCGGGACAGGATTGCATCGATCGCCGCCGTGGCATCGGTGACGAACGTGGCCGCCGAATATGACTCGGCCGGATCGCGGATGTCGATCAGGTGGTGTGGTACCGCCGCCCGCTCGGCCGCCGAGGCCTTGGCGGTGCCGATGTCCATGCCGCGGTAGATCTGCGCCGAGTCGACGCTGACGATCTCCAGCGGCAGCCGTCGCGCGAGTCGCATCGCGATCGCACTCTTGCCGGCGCCGGTCGGTCCGAGCAGCAGCGGCACGGTGATTGGATCGGCCATCACATCGGCGCCCGGCCCGTGTCGGTGCGCGCTCAGCGCACCGCTTCGCCGGCATCACGCGCGGCACGGGCGTGTGCTTCGGCCTGCACCGGCCGCACCAGCGCGAACACCGACACCGCGACCATCACCGCACACGACGCGATCGCGACGGTCGTCGGCACGCTGGTGCCATCCTGCGCACGGCCGAGGGCCAGCCCGAGCAACGATGCGGTCACCGCCATCAGGAAGCCCAGCAACGCCGCCGCGGCGCCGGCCTGGCGCGGGAACGGTCCGACCGCCCCGGACTGGCAGACCGGCTGGATCAGCCCGTGGGCGATCAGGAAGAAGAACATCGGCACGACGACCACCGCCGGGTGACGCCAGCCGGCCAGCGCGAGTGCGACCAGCACGACACCGGCGGTCATCGACAGCAACGAGGCGGCCGAGGTCGTCGCGGGCAGGCCGATCCGGGCCGACAGCCTCGGCAGCAGCAGCGACCCGACCAGGTAACCGAGCGCGCTGATCGAGAAGCAGATCCCGAACACCGCCGGGGTGACACCGAACACGCCGATCAGCACGAACGACGAGCCCGAGATGTAGGCGAACACGCCGCAATAGGTCGCGGTGCCGGCGGCCGCGTAGGCCCTGAACACCGGCGAGCGGAAGATGCGCCGGTAGTTGTCGAGCAGCGGCCGTGCGTGGGTGGCGGTCGGATCGGGGTGCCGGTTGGTCTCCGGCAGGCGTCGCAGCACGATCACGAGGACCGCGACACCGGCGATCACCAGCGCGGCGAACGTCGAGCGCCAGCCCCACGCCGTCTGCAGCAATCCGCCGGCGATCGGCCCGCCGATCACCGCGATCGCCATCCAGGTGAACGCACGCGCGAGCACACGTGCGCCGTCGACAGGATCGTACAGATCGCGGACGATCGCGCGGGCGCAGACCACCGCGCAGCAGGTGCCCAGTGCCTGCAGCAGACGCGCCGCCACCACCATCGCCAGGCTGGTGCCGAGCGCACCGGCGAGTGATCCGACGATGTACAACAGGCAGCCGCCGATCACCACCGGCAGGCGGCCGAAGCGGTCCGACAGCGGTCCGGCCGCGAGCTGGGCACCGGCGAAACCGGCGATGAAGACCGACAGCGTCCACTGCACCTGGGCCGGGCTGGCCGAGAAGTGCCGGCCGAGGTGCGGCAGCGAGGACAGGTACAGGTCGGTCGCCAGCGGCTGGAAACCCATCATCAGCGCCAGCAGCGTGATCACCATCGCGGTCGAGGGCATCGCGCGGTTCGACACCGCACCGCGCGTGCCCGCCGGTTCGGCACTCATCGGCCGCGCTTGAACCAGCGATCGAGCTCACCCATCGGCACCTGGATCCAGGTCGGCCGGCCGTGATTGCACTGGTCGGCCGCCGCGGTGCGTTCCATCTCGCGCAGCAGCGCGTTCATCTCCTCGAGGCCCAGTCGACGGCGGGCGCGGACCGCCGCATGGCACGCCATCGTCGACAGCAGCTCGTCGCGCTGCTCGGTGAGCGCGCGGCTCGCGCCGTGTTCACGCAACTCGGCGAGGGTCGAGCGGGCGAGTGCCGCCGCGTCGGCATCGGCCAGTGCCGCCGGCACCGCACGCACCGCCAGTGTCGTCGGCGACATCGCGGTCACTTCGAGGCCGAGCGTCGCCAGCGTGTCGGCGAACTCCTCGGCGGTCGCGACCTCCTGCTCGTCGGCGCGGAAGGTCGCCGGCACCAGCAACGGCTGGGTCGGCACCCGGCCGCCGCCCTCGCCGGCATCGAGGGAACGCTTGAGTCGTTCGTAGACGACCCGCTCGTGGGCCGCATGCATGTCGACGATCACCAGTCCTTCGGCGTTCTGCGCGATCACGTAGATGCCATGCAGCTGCGCGATCGCATAACCGAGCGGTGGCAGCGCCGGATCACGAGGCTCGCCCACCGGATCCAGCGCACGGATCGCATCCGGTGCGTAGAACGCGAGCGTGGCATCGATCGCCGCGCCGTCGGTGCTCGCCTGCGCCAGATGACGGTAGGTCGACACCGGTTCGCCGATCGCCAGCGACGGCTGGAACGCGCGGGCTGTCGTCGCCCCGCCGAACCGGCCCGCGAATCCTGCCGGTGCGGGCTGTCCGCGAGCACCCCAGCCGCCGTCGGCGGCGTCTCCTGCGACCGGCGCCTCGCCGCCGGTGGCGGCGCCGATCGCCTCAGCCTCAGGCGACGAGGAGCGCTGTCCCGCGGCCGAACGCAACTGATCGCTGATCGTGTGGAACACCAGCCGATGCACCGCTTGCGAATCCCGGAACCGGACCTCGAACTTGGCCGGATGCACGTTGACGTCGACCAGCGTCGGGTCGATCGCGAGGAAGATCACGTAGGCCGGATGCCGGTCGCCGTGCAACACGTCGGCGTAGGCCTGGCGGACCGCGTGGGCGAGCAGCCGGTCGCGCACATGGCGGCCGTTGACGTAGAAGAACTGGCGATCGGGTCGGGCGCGCGCCGCGGTCGGATGACCGATCAGGCCCCAGAGCCGAAGTCCGCCGGCCCCGGCCTCGAACGCGCGATGGGCCTCGGTGAAATCCTCGCCCAGCCCGGCCAGCGCACGCTCGGTCCAGGCGACGGCCGGCCAGGCGAGGGTGCGCCGGCCATCGACCGACACGCTGAACGCGACGCGCGGATGCGCCAGCGCGACCCGGCGCACCGCGTCGACGCAGTGGGCGGTCTCGGTGGCGTTGGACTTCAGGAACTTGCGCCGGGCCGGCGTCTGCGAGTACAGGTCGAGCACGTCGACGGTGGTGCCGGGTTGGCCCGCGGCCGGTGCGAGATCGCGGGTGCGGGCATCGATCGTCGTCGCGTGGGCATCGACGCGGGTACGGCTGGTCAGCCGCAGATCCGCGACCGACGCGATCGCGGCGAGCGCCTCGCCGCGAAAACCGAGGCTGGCGACCCGTTCCAGTTCCGCGTACGAGGCGATCTTGCTGGTCGCGTGACGCTCGAGCGCCAGCGCGAGTTCGTCCGGTGGTATCCCGCTGCCGTTGTCGAGCACGCAGATCCGGCGCACGCCGCCGTCCTCGATCCGGATCTCGATCCGGTCGGCACCCGAATCGAGTGCGTTCTCCAGCAGCTCCTTGACCACCGAGGCGGGTCGTTCGACGACCTCGCCGGCGGCGATCTGGGAGATCAGGGAATCGGATAGGGCGAGGATCGGGCGGCGGGCCGGATCCGCCCGGTCGGCGGCCGTCATCGCGGCATTATAGAATTCGCGGCCTGCCGGACCCCGCCGATGGATGCCGCCCAACTGCTCGACCTGTTCCTGCACCTCGACAAGCACCTGATCGAGGTCACCGCCAACTACGGTCCGTGGGTGTACGCGCTGCTGTTCGCGATCATCTTCGTCGAGACCGGCCTGGTGGTGATGCCGTTCCTGCCCGGGGATTCGCTGCTGTTCGTGGCCGGGACCATCGCCGGTCTGGGCGGCATGAGCCTGCCGCTGCTGCTGGTGCTGCTGACGCTGGCCGCGGTGCTCGGTGATGCACTCAACTACGCGATCGGGCGCCGCATCGGACCCAAGGTGTTCCAGTGGGAGGATTCGCGGTTCTTCAACAAGGCCGCGTTCGACCGCACCCACGCGTTCTACGAGCGCCACGGCGGCATCACGATCATCGTCGCCCGTTTCCTTCCGTTCATCCGCACCTTCGCGCCGTTCGTCGCCGGCATCGCGCAGATGACCTATCCGAAGTTCGCGCTGTTCAACGTCGCCGGCGGCCTGCTCTGGGTGGTCTCGATCACCACGTTGGGCTACCTGATCGGCAACCTGCCCTGGGTCAAGGAGAATTTCGAGTGGGTGACGCTGGCGCTGATCATCGTGCCCGGCCTGCCGGCGGTGATCGAGGTCGTCCGCGGCTGGCTGCGCTCGCGTCGCGAACGCCGAGGCGCCTGATCGAGCCTCAGGTCCCCGGGGCGCGCTCCGGCGGATACTTGATGAAGTAGTTGCGGATCCCCCGGAACACCGCGTCGGCGACCTGCCGCTGGTACGGCGTGCTCGACAGGCGCAGCTCCTCGAGCGGATTGCTGATGAAGGCCGTCTCGACCAGGATCGACGGGATGTCCGGGGCCTTGAGCACCGCGAAGGCGGCACTCTCGATCTGCGGCTTGTGCAGCTCGCCGACCGTGCCGAGTTCACCGAGCACGATCCGGCCGAGGTTGCCACTGTCGCGCAGCTGGATCGTCGTCGCCATCTGCATCAGCACCTGCGCGGCCTCGCGGTTGCGGGTGTTCAGGCTGACCCCGCCGATCATGTCGGCCCGGTTCTCGCGCTGCGCCAGCCAGCGGGCCGCGGTGCTGGTCGCGCCACCTTCGGACAGCACATAGACCGACGCCCCCCTCGCGCGTGTATGCACGAAGGCATCGGCATGGATCGACACGAACAGGTCGGCGCGCACCCGCCGGGCCTTCTCGACCCGGGTCGACAACGGGACGAAATAGTCGGCGTCGCGGGTCATGAACACGCGCATGTTCACTTCCTGGGCGATCCGCTCGCGCAGCATCTGCGCGATCGCCAGCACCACGTCCTTCTCGCGTGTGCCGCCCTTGCCGATCGCACCCGGATCCTCGCCGCCGTGACCGGGATCGAGCGCGATCGTGACCAGCCGGCGGATCAGCGGCGGCGGCACCGGCCGCCGTCGCGTCGACAGGCCGCGTTCGCGCAGCAGGTCGGCGAGCGGATCGTCGCGGGACGGGCCTGGCGGGGCCGGACGGATCACCGGAGCGGAAGGCGGCGCAGGCCCGGTGTCGCGTGCGGGCGGTCGTTGCTGCGCCGACTGCGCGCGTACGTCGGCGAGAAGCACCTGCAGCGGGTCGATCGGTGTGCGCGGATACAGGTCGAGCACCAGTCGATGGCGATAGGCCGCGATCGGCGGCAACGTGAACAGCTGCGGATTCACCGGCTGCTTCAGGTCGAGCACCATGCGCAGCACGTCGGGCTTGAACTGGCCGACACGGACCTGGCGGATGTAGGGGTCGTCAGGCTGGATCTTGGCGACGATCTCGCGCAGCGCATCGTCGAGTGCCACCTGCTCGAGATCGACGATCAGCCGGTCGGGGTCGGACAGCGTGGCATGCTGGAAGGCGAGCGGCTCGTCGAGTTCGATCGCCACCCTGGTGTAGTCACGTGCCGGCCAGACCCGCACGGCGATCACGCTGCGTGCGTGCGCCGATCGCGGCGTGACCGTGGCCGCCGCGACGCCGAGCGCCGCGTTCAGCCACTGTCGCCGTCGTCGGAGTCGACCAGTGTCGTCAGACACGTGCGGCCCCGATCGGTCGCGGCTTCGATGCGGACCTCGCGCGCGATGCCGTCGGCGGCGATCGCCAGCACGAGCCGCAGATCGGGCGCGGGCAGGCGCGCGCCGAACCGCTCCGGCCACTCGACCAGCACCAGGCCGTCGCCGTCGAAGAGCTCGTCGAACCCCTGGTCTCTCCAGGAGGTGTCGTCGGAGAGTCGGTAGAAATCAAGGTGGTGAACCTGCAGGCCGGGCAGATTATAGGACTCGAGCACGGTGAACGACGGGCTGCGCACCCGGCCGCGGTGGCCGAGCGCGGCCAGCGTCGCGCGCACCAGTGTCGTCTTGCCGGCACCGAGTCCGCCGCTCAGGTACAGGCGCATGCCCGGCATCACGCAGGCGGCCAGTCTCGCACCGAACGCAACGGTCGCCGCTTCGTCGGGCAGCACCCGGTCGATCGCGTGGGGGATGTCACTCATCGATCGGCAGTGTAGTCCGCCGCACGGCGCTGCGCCGGACCAACAGCGGCAACCGCGATCCGACGAACGGTGGAACGAACGGCGGCCTGGCGGGAGACGAACGGCGCCTGCGGACGGACGACCGGCCGATGGGCCGATACCCCAGCGGAACACGTGATCCAGTGCGCGTCGACGCGTGCCGGCGTCGCGTATGCTTGGCTCGTCTCTTCCCCCAGGAAGTCCATTCCGTGGCATCGCCTGCTCAAATGCGGGACCGTCCCGCGCAGGCCCCCGCCGGCAAGTCGCCGCCGCAGGGTGGCGAGCGGCGCTCGTCCGGACCGATGCTCGACGAGCTGCAGGACATGTTCCTGCAGTCGTTGTCGAAGTCCCTGCGCAAGGCCCTGAACGAGGTCCACGACGACTTCGCCGAACGTGCACTCGACGAGCAGTCGCGCGAGCGACGGCAGATGATGAGTGACGTGCTGGCGGTGCTGCGTGCCCATCGCACCGCGATCGAGGCGCGTTTCGACCGGGTCTGTGCCGACCTGTGGGCGAGCAAGCTGCGCGGCAACGAACCGTCGCGCACCAGCAGTGCCGACATCAAGATGTCGGCACTGTCGCTGCTCGACGATACCGTGCTGCTCGACCAGATGGCGGTCGACAAGGTCGCCGAGCGATCGCGGCGGCGCCTCGACAATGACCTGGTCGTCGGCATCCGCGCCCGGCTGGGCACGATCCTGGGCCGCGACTGGTTCGGCGAATCCGACTATCCGGCCGCACCCGACATGGTCTACGAGGCGGTGCGTGCCGCGGTCGCCGAGGCGGCCGGGCCGGCGCTGGTCACCGGCCTGCTGGACGCGATCGAACAGAAGCTGACCTCGGAGCTCGCCGGCATCTACGGCAAGGCCAACGAGATGATGGTCAGCCGCGGCGTGTTGCCGGAGATCCGCTACCGGGTCGAACGCGGCGCCAACGGCAAGGAACGTGTCTCGCCGATGCCGCCGGAACCGGCGCCCGACGAGGCGGCACAGGATCCGAGGCAGGCGATGATGCCGGGTGCACGCGCCGGCTCGTTCACCGCCGACATTCCACCCGCCGGCATGCAGCCGCGGGGTCCGGGACCGATGGGCGCGCCGATCGGCGCAGGGTCCCAGTCTTCGGCGGACGCGGGTTTCGGCTGGGATCCGCAGGCGCAGTCACCGGGTCCGCTGGCCGCGGCGCGGCTGCTGCCGCCCGAGGAGATGGCCGACCTGGTGTCCCAGCTCGACCAGAAGATCCTGTCGGCGCAGGCCTCCGCGGCACGTTACCTGAGCGATCCGACACGGTTCGCCGACCTGCCGCCGGACGCGATGCCGACACCGGGCGATTCGCTGCTGTCGGCCCTGACACGGCTGCAGTCGATCGCCGAGCCCGGACGTGCCTCCTCCGAGAGCGCGACCCAGGATTCGAGCGCCGCCGCCCGCGAACACGGCTCGCACCTGGACCAGATCATCGTCGAGACCGTGGCACTGGTCTTCGACTACGTCTACCGCGACGAGCGGATCTCGGCCGCGGTCAAGGCGCAGCTGCTGCGCCTGCAGGTGGTCGCGATCAAGGCCGCGCTGATCGATCGCTCGTTCTTCGCCCGCCGCCAGCATCCGATGCGACGGCTGATCGACCGCATCGCCGAGATCGGATCCGATCCGGACTTCGAGACCGGTGCCGACTCCCAGCTCGTGACCGACATCACGGGTGTCATCGGCTGGGTGCTGGAGACCTTCGACCGCGACTTCGCGACGTTCGAGCAGGGCCTGGAGAAGGTCGAGGCCTTCACCGCGGCCGAGCAGAAGCGGCGCACCGACCGGCTCTCCAAGATCGCCGCGGCCGCCGAGCGCACCGAGGCGCTCGAAGTCACACGCGACGAAGTGCGCGATGAACTGCTTGCCAGGCTGCCGGCCGACTGCCCGGAGTTCGTGGTTCGTTTCATCGACCGGCACTGGACCGAAGTCATCGCCCGCGCCAAGGTCGGCGCCAAGGGTGCACCGTTCGACGCCGACCATGCGCGCCGCGCCGCCGATGCGCTGATCTGGAGCGTGCTGCCGAAACACGCCCGCGACGTGCCGAAGCTCGCCGCGGCGCTGCCGAAGATGATCAACGACATGTCGCGCGGGCTGCAGTTCGTCGCCACCAGCGACGCCGAGCGCGAACTGTTCTTCAGCGAACTGCTGGCCTGGCACAGTGCGGCGATCGATGCCGCCAAGCGTGCGGCGGCGGCCGGCGAAGCGCAGCCGGTGCCCGGTGCATCGCCGGATGCGCCGCCGGCGCCAATCGCCGGCGCGGCGGTCACCGAGATGGAAGACCCGGATGCGGTCGACGAACCGCCCGAGGCGCAGGCCGGCGACGCGGCCGAGTACGAGGACGAAAAAGCCGAGGACACGACCCCGGTCGCCATATTGAAGAATGGCGACGAGGTGCTGGTCAAGTCCGGTCGCCGCCGGGTCAAGCGTTTCAAGCTCGGCTGGATCAGCCCGGGCCGTGGCGTGTTCATCTTCTCGCGTTATCCGAAAGATCACTGGACGGTGCGCCGCGAGGCGCTGATCGACCTGTTCGACCGCGGCATGGCGCGGCTGGTCGAGCATCAGCCGGTGCTCGACGCGGCGATCGAGAAACTCGCCAACAGCGACCGTCCGGTCGAGGCTGCCGCCGCGAACTGACGGCGCGGGTTCTACAATCGGCCGATGGAGCCGTCGGCCCGCACACCCCAACCGATCGGACCCGACCGGGTCGACGCCTGGCGGGCGACGGCGAACGCGCTGGGCTTCGGCACGTTCGGTGTCGCCGATGTCGACCTGTCGTCCGCCGAACCGGGCCTGGCCGCCTGGCTCGAGGCCGGCCGGCACGGTGAGATGGCCTACATGGCGCGACACGGGATGACCCGTGCGCGGCCGGCCGAACTCGTGCCGGGCACTGTGTCGGCGATCATGGTTTCGATCGACTATGCGCCGCGTGATCCGCGCTGGATCGAGGCCGCCTGGCGGACGCTGGAAACACCGGAACGTGCGTTCGTCTCGCGCTACGCACTCGGCCGCGACTACCACAAGGTCGTCCGTGGCCGGCTGCAGCGGCTGGCCGATGCAATCGCCGCCGACGTCGGGCCGTTCGGGCACCGCGTCTTCTGCGATTCCGCGCCGGTGATGGAAGTCGAACTCGCGACCCGTGCCGGCCTGGGCTGGCGCGGCAAACACACGCTGCTGATCGATGCCACGCGGGGCTCGACGTTTTTCATCGGCACCTTGTACACCGACCTGGTGCTGCCGGCGGGCACGCCGCAGGACGATCACTGCGGCCGCTGCACGCGCTGCATCGACGTCTGCCCGACGCAGGCGATCGTCGCGCCGTACCGGCTCGACGCGCGCCGCTGCATCTCGTACCTGACGATCGAACTGGCCGGGTCGATCCCGGAGTCGCTGCGCCCGGCGATCGGCAACCGGATCTACGGCTGCGACGATTGCCAGCTGGTCTGTCCGTGGAACAAATACGCCCGCGCGGCCGCGAGCGACGACTTCGGCGCCCGCGAAGGACTCGACGCGGCGACGCTGGTCGAACTGTTCGGCTGGGATCGCGAACAATTCGAGCGCCGCACCGCCGGCTCGGCGATCCGCCGGATCGGCTTCGAGCGCTGGTCGCGCAATCTCGCGGTTGCGCTCGGCAATGCGCCGGCGAGTGATGAGGTGCGTGCGGCGCTGCATTCGCGGGCCGACGATCCGTCGCCGATCGTGCGCGAACACGTGGCCTGGGCGCTGGCACGGTGAGCGAGCGGGTCCGCCCGGCGCGCCCGACGAGGCGGACTCAATCCGGATGGTGTTCGGCGGGCCAGAGCCGGTGGGCGTCGAGCAGCAGGCGCGCATGGGCCTGGGCCATGTCGAGTCGTGCGCCGGCCGCGGCGAGTGTCGCTTCGAGCGCCTGGCGGCGAGCCTGCAGGACTTCGGCCAGCGACGATTCACCGAGTTCGCGGGCGCGCGTCTGGAGCTGTGCGTACCGAGTGATGTCCTCGCGCGCCCGCTCGAGCTGTTCCCAGACGGTGCGGCTTTCGAAGGCCGCGAGCGCGGCCTGCATCGCCTCGGCCTGCACGCGGCGCACGGTCGCTGTCGCCTGGTTCTCGGCGCGCCCGGCTTCCGCACGGGCGGCATCGGCGTCGGCCGCGCGGCCGGCGCCGCCGAACGGCATCTGCGCGTAGACGCCGACGATCGTCTCCAGCCCGCCGCGCTCCCGGCTCGCGCGTACGCCGACCGTCGGATCGGCGCGCTGGTTCAAGCGTGCCCGATCGGCGGATCGCTGCGCGACCGCGGACTGCGCCTGCGCCAGTTCCACTTCGTGATTGTCCTCGGTGATCCGGGCCGCCCAGACGGCGGCGGTGTCGGGCAGCGGCGGCGGCGGCCGTTCGTCGTCGTCGCCCGGCGCGGGCAGCCCCGGATAACGCAGAGCCAGTGTCTGCCGCGCGATCTCGGCCCGGCTGCGCGCCTGTTCGGCCAGCGCGGCGGTCCGCGCCTGCTCGGCCTGGAAGGCGAGCACCTCGACTCGTGCGGCTTCGCCGGCGCGGGCACGACGACGCGCCATGTCGAGCTGCCCGGAGGCCAGTTCGGCCTGGGCGGCCAGGATCCGCGCCAACGTCCGTTCGCGTCGCGCCGCGAACCAGTCGGCGAGCAACCGTCGGGCCGTTTCATGCCAGGCATCGGCGTAGACGAATCGACCCTCGCGGACCAGTTCGTCACCCAGCCTGCGGTCACCCTCCGCCTTGTCGGGCCAGCGCAGCGTGCGTTCGATCACACCCTCGGGTTCCATGTACCGGGCGCCGGCGTCGTCGCTGCGGCGGACCACACCGGCGCGCACGTTCCACTCGTGTGGGCCGATCTCGAGGCGCCGCCGGCGGGCCAGTGCGGCATCGATGCCGGCCCCGGCGGCGCGGACCGCGGGGGCCTCGGTGAGCACACGCCTGACGACATCGTCCGGCGGCAATCCCGGCAGATCCACCACGGCGGGTGCCACGTGCGACGGCCCTTCGGCGCCCTGCGCACGACCCGTCGGCGTGCCGGTCAACGCCAACGACACCAGCATCACGACGGCGATCCGGTGGAATCCCGTGGCGGGGGCCGGGTGTGGGGGCCGGATCATCGCTCCCCCAGCCGACCACTGGCCAGCAACGGCACCAGCCAGTAGGTGATCCTCGCCCGCGGCAATTCGCGTTCGAGGGCATCGAGCAGCGCCTGTGCGTCCTCGCCGCCGAGCGCGACCTGGATGAACACGCGGCCCGCGCGCCCGCGGACGCGATCGATCGCATGGTCCAGCGGGATCCCCGCCCCGGCGGCGTGGCCCCGGCTCACGGTGAAGCCCTGGGCCGAAGGCGCCTGTCGCGTCAGCACCTCGACGATCTCGTCCTCGAGTGCCAGCGGCACGGCAAGTGTCAGCAGGCAATCCCTGGGCGGCGCGCCGGTCATCGTGTGGCCTGCGCCACGGCGGGTGCCGCGAAGAAGCGTCGGTACAGGATCGGCAGCACGACCAGCGTCAGCAGCGTCGACGTGACCAGGCCACCGATGACCACCACCGCGAGCGGGCGCTGGATCTCCGCGCCGGGCCCGGTCACGATCAGCAGCGGCGCCAGCCCGAAGGCGGTGATGCTGGCGGTCATCAGCACCGGTCGCAGCCGGCGCTGCGCGCCGACTCGGACCACCTGGTCGATCGGCAGGCCGCGCGCGGCGAGCTGGTTGAACTGGGTGACCAGTACCAGTCCGTTGAGCACCGCGATGCCCATCAGCGCGATGAAGCCGACCGACGCCGGCACCGACAGGTATTCGCCGGAGATCGCCAGCGCGGCGACACCGCCGACCAGCGCCAACGGGATGTTGGCCAGCACCAGCAGCGACTGGCTCAACGAGCCGAGTGTCGCGAACAGCACCGCGACGATCATCACCAGCGCCGCCGGCACGACCAGCGCGAGCCTTGCGGCCGCGCGTTGCTGGTTCTCGAACTGCCCACCCCAGGCCAGCCGATACTCCGGCGGCATCGGCACGTCGCGGGCCACCACCCGCTGCGCCTCCTCGACGAAGCCGACCAGGTCCCGATTGCGCACGTTGGCCCTGACGACGGACATCCGGGACGACAGTTCACGCTCGATCTTGACCGGCCCGTCGTCGATGCGCATCCGCGCGATGTCCGACAGTGCGATCGAGCGGCCGCCGTCCAGGGGCAGTCGCAGCCGGGAGAAGTTCTCCGGCGACGTGCGCAGCGATTCGCCGCCGCGGATCACGAGCGGCACGCGCCGGGTGTCGCGGATCACCACACCGATCCGCTCGCCCTCGACCAGCGCGCGCAGGTCGTCCTGGATCCGGTCGGCGTCCAGGCCGGCGCGTGCGGCGGCGAGCCGGTCGAGCTCGACCTGGTAGTACTGCACACCGCTGTTCTGCGCGGTGAAGACGTCCTCGCTGCCCGGCACCGACTGCAGCGCCCGCGTGACCGCCGTAGCGAGGCGCGCCAGTTCGCCGGCGTTCGGCCCGAAGATCTTGACCGCCAGGTCGCCGCGTACGCCGGACAACATCTCGGCGGTCCGCATCTCGATCGGCTGCGTGAAGGTGAGGTTGATGCCCGGAATGCCGTGAGCGGCTTGGCGCACCGCGTCCACCAGGGCCGCCTTGTCCGGCTGGCGCCACTGGTCCGGGGGCGCGAGGGTCAAGAAGGTGTCCGTTTCGTTCAGCCCCATCGGATCCAGGCCGATCTCGTCGCTGCCGACACGCGCCACCACGCCGCGCACCTCGGGCACCGCCGCCATGATCCGGCGTTGCAATGCCAGATCGGTGGCGATCGATTGCTCCAGGGTGATCGAGGGCACCTTCTCGACCTGCATGATGATGTCACCCTCGTCGAGGGTCGGCATGAACGACTTGCCGAGCATGCCGAACGTGATCGCGGCAGCGACCAGCGATGCCAGACACAGGCCAAGCACCAGCGGGCCGCGGCGAAGGCCGGCCTCGAGCAGCGGCGCGTAGGCCGCCTCGAGGCGGCGCACCAGCCACGGATGTTCGTGCGCCGGGCGCCTGCCGAGCAGCATCGACGCCAGCACCGGGATCGCCGTCAGCGACAGCAGCAGCGAGGAGGCGAGCGCGAACACGATGGTCAGCGCGACCGGCGAGAAGAGCTTGCCCTCGAGCCCCTGCAGCGTCAGCAGCGGCAGGAACACGATCATGATGATGACGATGCCGGCGCTCACCGGAGGAGCCACCTCGCCGGTCGCGCGAAAGATCTGGTTGAGCAGCGTCCCCTGGTCCGAGGCCGCACGCCTGGCCTCGATGTTCTCGACCACCACCACCGCCGCGTCGACCAGCATGCCGATCGCGATCGCCAGTCCGCCCAGGGACATCAGGTTGGCCGACAGGCCCCAGGCCTGCATCAGCACGAACGTCGCCAGCGCCGACAGCGGCAGGATCAACGCGACCACCAGCGCCGCGCGCAGGTTGCCCAGGAACAGCAGCAGCAGCACCAGCACCAGCGCGATCGCCTCGGCGAGCGCGCGCGTGACCGTGCCCACCGCGCGTTCGACGAGCTGGCCTCGGTCGTAGAAGGGCACGATCCGTGTCCCCTTCGGCAGCGAACGTTCGATCTCGACGATCCGCTCGCGCACCTGGCGCACCACCGCGCGTGCGTTGGCTCCCCGAAGACCCAGCACCAGGCCCTGGACCGCCTCGCCGCCGCCGTTGCGGGTCACCCCGCCGTAGCGCGTCAGCGTGCCCGCCCGCACGACGGCGATGTCACCGACCCGCACCGGCTGGCCGTCGTGCCCGGCGACACCGATCGCACGCACGTCGTCGAGTTCGCGCACGTTGCCGTCGGTGCGCACCAGCAGCGCCTCCTCGCCGGCGGCGAGCCGGCCGGCGCCGTCGCTGCGGTTGTTGCCGGCCAGCGCTTCGCGCAGGCGGGTGAGCGACACGCCACGTGCGGCCATCGCCGGCAGGTCGGGCACGACTTCGAAGGTCTCGGCCAGCCCGCCGAGCACGTTGACGTCGGCCACGCCGGGGATCGATCGCAGCTGCGGCCGGATCACCCAGTCCAGCCACTGGCGCTCCTGCGTCAGGCCGGCATCGGACTCGATCGTGAACATGAACATCTCGCCCAGCGGCGTGGTGATCGGCGCGAGGCCCCCGGCCAGTCGCGGCGGCAGGTTCGGCGTCACGTTGGCCAGCCGCTCGCCGACCTGCTGGCGGGCCCAGTAGATGTCGGTGCCGTCGCTGAAGTCGAGTGTGATGTCGGCGATGCCGTATTTGCTCTGCGAGCGCAGCATCACCTGGCGCGGGATGCCGAGCAGTTCCTGCTCGATCGGTGCCACGATCCGGGTCTCGACCTCGGCGGGTGTCATGCCCGGGGACTTGAGGATGATCTTGACCTGCGTCGACGACACGTCCGGGAACGCGTCGATCGGCAGGTCCCGGTAGGCGATGACGCCGGCGATCACCAGGCCGAGGCTGGCCAGCAGCACCATCATCCGCTGCGACAGCGCGAAGGCGACCAGCGAGTTCAGCATCACCGGCTGTCGGCTCCCAGGCCGAGCCACGCACCCTTCAGCGCCGCGATGCCGGCGATCGCGATCTCGTCACCCGGCGCGACGCCGGAGAGCACCGACACCCGGTCGCCGCCGGCGTTGCCGAGTGCCACCACACGCGGCATGAAGCCGTCGGCCGTGCGCAGGAAGATCCAGGCCTGCCCCTGGTGGCGCACGATCGCGGCCCCGGGCACTTCGATCCTGTTCGGGTCGGATCCCGCCCCGGAGGCCACGCGCACGCGGACGTACTGGTTGACGCGCAGGCAGCGCTGTGCGCCGTCGAGGTCGGCACGGATCCGCACCGTCTGGTTGTCCGCGTTGACCTGCGGCTGGATCGACGCGATCCGCGCTGCCGTCGTGCAACCGTCGATCATCACCCGATCGCCCTGGCGCAGGCGGGCGGCGAGTTCACCGGATGCCTGGATCTCGACCGCCAAGGCGCCGATCCGGGCCAGCCGGACGATCGCGGTGCCGGACTCGATGCGCTGGCCCGGTGCCGCCTGCACGTCGAGCACGGTCCCGGCACCGGTGGCCGTCAGCGTCAGCGCCGGATCGAAGTCGCGCGAGGTCGATCCCGCACCCGCGAGTCGCAGCGCGCGCCGGCGTTCATCGGCGGCGAGTCGTGTGATCCGTTGTTCGCTGCGTGTGTCCTGCAGCCGCGATGCCGAGATCAGTCCCTCGGCGTACAGTTGTTCGTCGCGGGCAAGCCGCCGCGACGCCAGCGCTTCCTGGGCCTCGGCCTGGCGCAGCGCACGCTGCCACTCCAGTATCTCCTGGCTCGCGATCCGCGCGATACGATCACCGGCCGCCACCTCGTCGCCGACGCTGACGAACAGTTCCTGGACCACCGCCGGCAATGGCGAGCTGACGACCGTCATCGCCTTCGGCGGCACGACCACGGTCCCGGGCAACACGATCTCCGAGCCGCCGGCATCCGATGTCTTCGCCACGACGATCGTGACGACACCGGCGTCGCGCGCCTGTTCGGCGGACCAGTGGATCGGCGCGGGCACCGGGGCTTGTGTGATGCCGGGACGTGGCAGCACCAGCCCGAGGACCAGCGCTGCGATGGAAACGGCGATGAAAACAGTGCCTGGTGATGCCGCGATCAGGCGGCGACCGCAGTCGGTCGGCATGGGGTCCGTGGGTGTTCCAGCGCTGGCGCGCGATCCGGGGGTTCGATTTGGCCTGAGCAACCTTGGCCGCGCCTTAAGCTTACGGCATTGGTCAACTCGCGCCGCCGCGAACGGCCGCTTCATTGTTGCAATCCTGCCCCTTGCCGGATGTTCCGGGCCCGGCGCGCCCGGTCCCTCCGTCAGGCGTGCGTCGCCGGCCCGTACAATCGGGACAGACCGATGACAATGGCCCGGCGCGGAGGGTGCGGCAATGCGCACGTTGGCGATCAATACCCGGGTTTCGCCCGACCCGGTCCTGCTGCCCGAGCGGCCGCGGCAATGGCCGGGCCGATGCCGCTGATTCGCCACGCCGGATCGTGTTGTCCTACGACGTACTGAAATCGATCCACGTGTCCTGTGTCGCGATCAGCATCACCGGCTTCGTGCTGCGCGTCGGCCTGGTTTGGACCGGCTCGCCGCTGCTCGGGTCGCGGGTCGCCCGCATCGCCCCGCACCTGGTCGACACGGTCCTGCTGGCGAGTGCGATCGGCCTGGCGGCGATCGCCGGTGTCGCCCCGTGGCGCGACACGTGGCTGGCGGCGAAGGTGCTCGGACTCGTGGCCTACGTGATCGCCGGGTCGTTCGCGATCCGGCGCGCGCGCACACGCGGCGGGCGACTGGCCGCCGGCGTCGTCGCGATCGCGGTGTTCCTGTATATCGTGGTGGTCGCCTTCACCAAGTCGCCGCGGGGCGGGTGGTGATCCGATCCGCTGTCATCCGGCGGGGACTCGGCGCGACGTTCGCGCCGTTGCTGGCCTGGCTGCTCGCCGCCTGTGTCTTCCAGTCCTACCAGCCGGCGCCGGTGGACCGCGACGGGATGGCGGCCGAACACGAGGCGCATGATCCGGGCGACGAGATGATCCGCGAGTTCCGCCGCCAGCGCGGCGCCGAGCCCGCGTCCTGGCCTCCGGCGCGCTGGTCGTTCGACGATCTCGTCTGGCTCGCCTGGTACGGGCATCCGGATCTGGTCGCCGCCCGGTCGCATGCCCGTGTCGGCGAGGCCGGGATCGCGGTTGCGTCGCGACGCCTCAATCCGTCACTGCGATTCACGCCCGAGCATCACCGCGATCGGGATCCTGGCCAGCAACCGTGGGGCCTCTCGCTGGACCTCGATGTGCCGGTGGTCACCGCGGACAAACGTGCGATCGTCCGCGAGCAGGCCGAGCTCGGTGCTCAGATCGCGCAGATCGATGTCGCGCAGACCGCGTGGCAGGTCCGCAGCCGACTGCGCGCGCGGTATGTCGACTGGGTCGATGCCCAACGCGAACTCGGGTCCTTCGACGACGAGGTCCGGTTGCGCGAGGAAGTGACCGCGCTGATGGATCGCCGCGTCGAGCTTGGTCACGCGGCGGTGGCCGACGCGTTGCAGGACCGGCTGCGGCTGGGCGAGGCGCGGATCGCGCAGGCGCAGGCGCGGGCACGCGTCGTCGAAGCGCGCGGGCAGCTGGCCGAGGCCAGCGGCATCAGCCGCGAGCGCTTCGATGCGCTGGAACTCGTCGCCGCGTGGCCCGGCGAGCAGCCGATCGGTGTGCCGGTGTCGGTCGAGCCCGCGGGCCGCGTCGGTCCCGAGCGCGTTGCCGCGGGGCCGAGGTTCGTTGCGACCGAGCCCAAGATCGCCTGGGCGCTGCTCGATCCGCGCGAAATGCGCCGACGGGTCGCCTTGAACCGGCTCGACATCGAACGGGCGCTGGTCACCTACGCGGGCGGTGAAGCGGCACTGCGGCTCGAGGTGGCACGCCAGTATCCGGACCTGACGCTGCGCCCCGGTTACCATTTCGAGCCGGCGGATACGGTCTGGGCGGTGGGGCTGGCGATGCTGCTGCCGGTGCTGGACCGCAACGAGGCGGGCATCGCGCAGGCCGAGGCACGTCGCCAGGCTCTCGCCGACGACGTGCGGGCGTTGCAGGCGCGGGCGATTGCCGGAGCGCAGACCGCGGCCGCGCGTTTCCGCCAGGCACAGGACGAACGCGACCGGGCCGCGCGCCAGCGCGAGATCACCGGATCGCAGCTGGCCCGGGTCGAACGGCGCTTCGAACGGGGCCAGGCCGATCGGCGCGAGCTCGTGCTGTCGCGCCTGGACAACCTGCTCGCGACGCGTCGCGAGCGCATCGCGATGCTCGGCCGCGAGCGTGCGATCGGGCAGCTCGAGGATGCGGTGCAACGACCGGTGAACGGATGAATCGACCGATGGCCAGCGAGGACGAGACCGGGGCAGGGGCGCGGCCCGCGACCGCCGCCGGACGCGGCTGGGGCGCGATTGTCATCATCGCGCTGCTGGTGAGCAACGTGTTGCTGATCTGGGCACTCGCGTTCTACGGGCGCGACGAATGGCGTGCGATGCAGGGCGAAGTCGGCGAACGCAGCGAGACCGGCCACGACGACGACGAGGCGTTGCAGTCGGCCAGCCGCGCCGGCAAGGACGATGACGAGCCGGTGGTCTGGGTGCCGCTCGACGCGAGGCGCGCCAGTGCGATCGTCACCGCGCCGCTGGTGACGGCGGGTGCGCGCGGCGGGGCCTCCGCGTATGCGATCGTCGCCGACCTGCAGCCGCTGATCGAATCGCGCGGAAGGCACCAGGCGGCTTCGGCGGACCTGAGCGCCGCGCAGGCCGCGGTCGCCCGCAGCGCCGCCGACCTGAAGCGGCTGCGTGCGCTGCACGCCGACGATCGCAACGTCTCCCTGTCGGTCGTCCAGGCCGCGCAGGCGCAGGCGGCGGCGGACGCGGCGCGACGTGAACAGGCACAGGCGGCCCAGCGCAACGCGATCGAGGCGGTGCGCCAGGGTTGGGGGGCGGTGCTGGCCGATGCGCTGACGGGCAACGGCCGCGGCGGGCTGATGCAGCGACTGCTGTCGCGCGAATCCGCGTTGCTGCAGGTGGGCTTCGGCGCCTGGGCGCCGGGCGCCACGCCGCCACCCCGGGTCCGGCTTGCCGATGGCACGGTGGCGACGCTGGTCGGTCCGGCGACACGGACCGACCCGCAGTTCGCCGGCGCGACCTTCTGGTACACGGCGCCGGCACGTGACCTGCGCGCCGGCAGCCGGATCGCGGTCCGCGTCGACGGCCCGTCCGACACCACCGCCGGCAAAGCCGGTGAACCGGCGGCCAGGAATGCGGCCAAGGACACGGCCGAGGACACCACCAAGGACGTGGCCGGCGCCGCGGTCGCCGGCAAGTCGAGTCCGGGCGCGGCACCGGTCCAGCCGGTCGACGGCGCGCCGGCGGGCCGCGGCGGGGATGATGATGCGGCGGCCGCCGAGGCGGTGCTGGTGCCGTTCGATGCGGTCGTCTGGCATGCCGGTCGTGCCTGGGCCTATGTCGCCGAGGGCAGCGGGCCGAGGGGCACACGCTTCGAACGCCGACCGGTCGACACCACCGAGGAGGTCGACCGCGGCTGGGTCAATACACGACGCTACCGGCGCGACGAGCCGATCGTGGTGCAGGGTGCACAACTGCTGCTGTCCGAGGAGCTGCGTTACCAGGTCCGCACCGATGACTGAGTCCGGTCGCAACGCTGCTGCGTGTCGCGATCCCGTCTGCGCCGGGTCACGCCCGGAATCGTCTTGCTGCGCGCACTAGTCGCCTTCTCGATCCGCTTTCCGGCGATCGTGCTGCTCGCAGCGATGGCGCTGGTCGGCTACGGCATCTGGACGTTGACCGCGATCCGGCTCGACGTGTTCCCGGAGTTCTCGCCGAACGTGGTCGTCGTGCAGGCCGAGGCACCGGGGCTGCCGGCGGAACTGGTCGAGACCCAGGTCACGCAGCGCATCGAGGCGGTGCTGGCGGGAGCGAGCGGACTGGCCGTGCTTCGTTCGCAGTCGATACCCGGCCTGTCGGTGGTCAGTGCGCAGTTCGACGAGGCGACGCCGATCCTGCGCAACCGGCAGGCGGTCGCCGAACGGCTGGCCGCACTCGCCGGCCAGCTGCCCGCGGGGACACAGCTGCCGCGGATCACACCGCTGACCTCGTCGACGTCCACGACGCTGGGCATCGGCGTCACGTCGGAGCGACGGACACCGATGGAACTGCGCACGCTGGTCGACACGGTGCTCAGGCCGCACCTGATGAGCGCGCCGGGCGTGGCCGACATCAACGTGTTCGGCGGCGAGGTGCGCCAGTGGCAGGTGCGGCTCGACCCGGACCGGCTCGCGCGTCACGGACTGGCCACCGGCGACGTGCTCGCGGCGCTGCGCGGTGGCACCCTGGTGCGCGGTGCCGGCCAGATCGAGAACGACAATCAGCGGATCGCGATCGCGATCTCGTCGCAGCCGATGCAGCCGCTGGACCTGGAGCGCCAGCCGGTGCGGGTCGGGCCGGCCGGGGTGGTGACCGTCGGTGACGTGGCCTCGGTGGCGATCGGCGCCGCGCCCGCATTGAGCGGCGCGGCGATCAATGGTGCCCCGGGTGTGCTGCTGCTGGCACAGGCCCAGTTCGGCTCCAGCATCCCGCAGGTGACCGCCGCGCTCGAGCGTGCGGTCGAGGACGTGCGGCCGGTGTTCGAACGCGAAGGCGCCCGTCTCGACGCCCGACTGTTCCGCCCGGCCAACTTCATCGAGGTCGCGATCGGCAACGTGCGCGCCGACGTGCTGATCGGGTCGGTGCTGGTGCTGGCGGTGCTGTTCCTGTTCCTGTTCAACGTGCGCACCGCGCTGATCAGCGCGGCCGCGATCCCGCTGTCGCTGCTGGCGGCGATCATCGTGCTGCATCACGCCGGCATCGGCCTGAACATCATGGCAATCGCCGGTCTCGCGATCGCGCTCGGCGAGGTGGTCGACGACGCGATCATCGACATGGAGAACATCTTCCGGCGGCTGCGCGAGCGGCAGGCGGCCGGCTCGCCGGTGACGGTGGAACGGGTGGTGTTCGACGCGTCCCTCGAGGTGCGGGCGTCGGTGCTGTACGCGACCTTCATCGTCGCGCTGGTCTTCTATCCGCTGCTGACGCTGTCCGGCGTCGCCGGCAAGCTGTTCTTCTCGCTCGGGCTGGCCTACATCCTCGCGATCCTCGCCTCGCTGGTGGTCGCGATGACGGTGACGCCGGCGATGTGCCTGCTGCTGCTCGGCCGCTGGCCGCGGCCGGTCACCGCGCGTGATCCACCGGCGATCGGCTGGCTGCTGCCGCGCTACCGCAGGCTGCTCGAACGGCTGCAGCGTCGCCCGCGCGGTGTGATCTTCGCGGCCGCGGCGCTGGTCACCGCGGCCGGCGCGGTGGTGCCGCTGTTCTCCGGCGAGTTCCTGCCCCCGCTGAAGGAGGGGCATTTCATCGTCCACCTGGCCGCCGCGCCGGGCACCTCGGCGCACGAGGCGCTGCGGGTCGGACGCCGCGTCGCCGAGCGGATCGGCGCGATCGACGGCGTGGTCTCGACCGCGCAGTGGATCGGCCGGGCGCCGGGTGGGCCCGATACCGCCGGCATCCACTACAGCGAGATGCACGTCGAACTCGGCAGGAAGTCGTCGAGTGAGCAGGATCACATCCTGGCCGCGATCCGGTCGGTGCTGACCGACGAGCAGCGCGGGATCGTCGGGCTGTCGTTCGGCGTCAACACGTTCCTGGCCGAACGCATCGGCGAGACGGTGTCGGGGTACGCGTTCCCGCTGGTGATCAACCTGCACGGCACCGACATCGATTCGATCGACCGGGACGCCAACCGCGTCGCGGCCGCGATCGCGCGGGTGCCCGGCATCCACGACGTTCAGGTCCAGTCGCCGACCGGCACGCCGAAGCTGGCGATCCGGCTGCTGCCCGACCGGCTGCGTCGCCACGGCGTGACCGCGGCGGCCGCGATCGAAGCGGTCGCGGTCGCCTATGACGGTGCACCGGTCGGTGTCGTCTACGAGGGCACGCAGGCGACGCCGGCCGTGTTGTGGCTCGATCCGGCGGCGCGACGGTATCCGCCACAGGTCGGCCAACTGATGGTGCGGGCCGACGACGGCCGGCTGGTTGCACTCGCGGAACTGGCGACGCTGGCGGTGGAGGCCGGTCACTACCGGGTGCTTCGACTCGACGGCAAGCGGGTGCAGACGGTGACCGCGGCCGTGCGGGGACGTGACCTGGACGACCTGGAAGGCGACATCCGCGGGCTGCTCGCCGAAGCGGTCCCGATGTCGGCCGGCACCTATGCGGTCGTCGGCGGTACCGCCGGCGCACGCGCGCTCGCACGCGACGAACTGCTGGTGCACGGCGCGCTGGCGACCCTGGGCATCTTCGCGCTGCTGTACATGGCGCTGGCTTCGGTGCGCCACGTCGTGATCACTTTCCTGAACCTGCCGTTCGCGCTGCTCGGCGGCGGCATCGCGGTCACGCTGGCCGGGGGCTGGGTGTCGGTCGGTTCGATGGTCGGCTTCGTGACGCTGTTCGGCATCACGCTGCGCAACTCGATCATGCTGCTGTCACATTGCCGGCACCTGGTCGAGGTCGAGGGCAGGCCGTGGAGCGTGGCGACCGCGACCCAGGCCGCCTGCGAACGCCTGCCATCGATCCTGATGACCGCGATCGTCACCGCGCTGGCGCTGCTGCCGCTGGCGATCAACGCCGGCGAGGCGGGACGCGAGATCGAAGGCCCGATGGCGAACGTGATCGTCGGCGGCCTGCTGACCTCGACGATCCTGAACCTGCTCGTGCTGCCGGTGGTGCTCGCCCGCTACGCGGACTTCAGGCCGCGCATCGCGGATCCGCTCGCCCGCTGATCTCGACGCTCAGCCTTCTTTCGCGTGGCCGCGGTCGCCCGGTACGTCACCATCGACGCGGTCGGGGAACCAGGTGCGATCGATCCGTTGCACATCCTCGATCGACAGCGGCTTGGTCAGGAAGTCGACGATCGAACCGGCCGCGCGCGCCTCCTCCCGGTCCTCCGGCGCCGACGAAGCCGTCAGCATCACGATCCGGGCGCGCGACAGCGAATCCCGCGCCACCAGCTGCGCGAAGCGCGCGCCGCGCATCGCCGGCATGTTCAGGTCGACGATCATCAGGTCGGGATCGGGCATGGCCGGATCGCGCAGGTAGTCGAGCGCCTCGTGCGCCGATTCGATCGCCTCGACCTCCCCGACCACGCCGGACTTGCGCAGCACGATCGTGTGGAAGATGTTGTCGAGCCGGCCGTCGTCGACCAGCAGCACCCGTCCGATCACCACACGCCTCCGCGAGTCCCGCGGACCCGCTTCATGGCTCCTGCCCCGATACCTTGGCCAGCCGCACCAGGAACCGGCTGCCCACGCCTTCGACCGACTCGACCGAGATCGACCCGGAATGCATCTCGGCGATCCTGCGGCAGATCGCCAGCCCGAGCCCGGTCCCTTCGAAGCGGTCCGACGAGTGCAGGCGGTGGAACAGGTCGAAGATTGCCGCGTGGTGCTCCGACGCGATGCCGATGCCGTTGTCGACCACCGCGAGTTCCCAGTAGTTGCCGTGATCGACGGCCGACACCCTGACCCGCGGCGCCACGCCCTGGCGTCGGAACTTGAGCGCGTTGCTGATCAGGTTCTGCAGCAGCAGCCGGATCAGCGTTCGCTGGCCGATGATCGTGCACAGGTCCCCGCGCTCGATGCAACCGCCGGAGTCGGCGATCGACCCGGCGAGATCGGTTTCGATCTCGCGCAGCAGCCCGCCGATGTCCAGTGCTTCGAGCGCGTCACGTTTCGTCTCGAGGCGCAGGTAGGCGAGCAGGTCGTCGACCAGCGCTTTCATCCGCCGGCCGCCCTGCTGGATGTAGCCGACGTATTCGATCGCCAGCGGATCGGGCCGGTCGCGGTAGTCCTCGAGGACCAGTGACGAGAAGTTCAGGATCGAGTTCAGCGGTTCGCGCAGGTCGTGCGACACGACATGGATGAACTGCTTCTGCGCGACGATCGTCTGCTCGAGTGCCGCCACCGTGTGCATCAGCTCGGTCCGGGTGCGTTCCAGGTCGTCGATGTCGTGGATCGTGGCGATCGTCCCGATGACTTCACCGGACTTGTTCCGCGCGGGTTTCAGCGTCGACTCGACGCAACGTGGCCCCTTGTTCGGGAAGTGGATCCGGGTCCGGTGATGCAAGGTCTCGCCCGCCAGTGCGCGGTCGAGCAACGGTCGGATCCGTTGCTGGAACAAGGTCGCGCCGATCACGTCGCCGACCGTCCTGCCGACGACGCTGCCGGGTTTCGCGCCCCAGTAGTCGTCGTAGACCGGGTTGGTGTAGCGATAGATGTAGTTTCGGTCGATGAAGACCTGGAGCTCGACCGAGGCCTCGCCGATCGCCGCCAGGTATTCCATCCGCTCGCGTTGCTCGCCGGCGATCAACGCCGAGGCGTCACGCGTCGAGCGTCGCAGCACGCGCAGTTCGAGGTCGTTCATCGCCTGCCGCGCGAGCGCGCGCAGCATCGAGCGCTGTTCGGCCTCGAACATCCGCGGCCGCCGGTCGATCACACACAACGTGCCGAGCGTGTGTCCGCCGCGGTCGACCAGCGGCGCACCGGCGTAGGAACGGATCCACGGCGCGCCGGTCACCATCGGATGGTCCGCGAAACGGGGATCGAGGGTCGTGTCCTCGACCAGCAGCATGCTGCCCGCGCAGTCGAGGGCATGGTTGCAGAACGAGCTGTTGCGCGGCGTCTCCGGCAGATCACTTCCGAAGCGCGCCTTGAACCACTGGCGGTCGGAATCGATCAGCGTGAGCAGCGAGATCGGCGTGTCGCAGACCTTCGCGGCAATGCCGACCAGTTCGTCGAAATCGGCTTCGGGTCGACTGTCGAGGATGTCGAGGTCATGCAACGCTCGCAGGCGTGCGCCCTCGATGGCGGGGTCGCGGGACTGCAAAGTCTACTTCGAGGAGGTCATGCGAATCCTCCCTGCCGACGGCCGGGCCAAACCTCGAGCGCGGTATCAGACGATGCTTCGATACTACGCGCTTGTGTCATCACACGGCAGTGCGGATCAGCGTCGCGTCGACCCTTTCGGCGCGACCTCGCCGCAATCGGCGCCCAGCCACCGTCCCGACATCTCCATTCGCGGCATCTGCCGTTCGGCCGATCGCGGATCCTTCATCTCCATCCACCCGTTGTAGGTCTCCGGATTGGGGTAGGTGAACTCGCCGTGCCCGCTGGCGCCGTTCTTGCACTGGTAGTCGCTGATCGCGGTCCTCCCGCGCCAGGTGGTCTTGACCTCGCATCCTTCCGGCTGCTTGTCGCCGGTCTGGCCCTGCCGGATCATCTCCTGCGTCAGGCAGACCTTCGCCGGCCCGTCGCCGGCCAGACCGCCGAGGCGCTTCTCCATCTCGGCGCGCTGCGCCGGCGGCATCTTCTGCAGCTGCTGCTTCATCTGCTCGCGCATCGCGTCGAACGGGCCGCCGCGGGTGCGGACTTCCCACAGTCCGGGTTTGATCGGCGCTTCCTGGGCGATGGCCGGCGCGCCGATACCGAAGGTGGCTGCCGCGAGCAGGCATCGGGCCAGCACGCGGCGGCGGATGGTGGACGGATTCGGCATCGACGTCTCCTGGTCGGTGGGCGCCTGGGCAGCCGATGGTAAGGCGGCGGTGCGGATGCTGCAATGCAACATGTGGTCTTCTTGCCGAACCCCGGTCGAACCCGTCGTCCTGACAAGATGGCGCGGTCGGTTGACGGTGATCAATCGATCACATCCTCGGGCACCGGTCGATACTGCCCGCATCCTGGCACCTGGAGTCCCTGGTGGAACGCCTCAGTCTGAACAACCTGTCGATGCCGGTCCGAATGGCCGTGGGCATGGGCCTGATCTCGACCGCACAGATCGCCATCTGCCTGCTGGCGCTGGCCGCGATTCCGGCGGCGGAAGGTGCGGTGCGGACCTGGGTGATCATCGCAACGGTGGCCTCGGTCGCCTGGTGCGGCCTGACCGGTTTCGTGTTGTCGCGTGCGTTCACCCGTCCGTTCGAGATCGCGGTCGGCCACATCGGCCGGATCGCCTCGGGTGACCTGTCGGCCAGGATGACGTGGTCCGGACGCGATGAATTCGCCTGGCTGATGTGGGAACTGAAGAAGATGCAGGACAGCCTGAAGAAGCTGGTTGCATCGGTCAGCGTCGGTGCCGATGCAGTCGCCAGTGCCGCGGCCGAGATCGCCCAGGGCAATTCGCACCTGTCGCAACGGACGGAACAACAGGCCTCGAGCCTGGAACAGACCAATTCGCTGACGCGCCGGATGACCGACAACCTGCAGCGAAACGCCGACAGCGCGCGTCAGGCCGACCAGCTCGCACGCAACGCCGCCGAGACCGCCGGACGCGGCGGCACGACGATGGGCGAGGTCGTGACGACGATGCAGGCGATCTCGGAGCGTTCGAATAAGATCGCCGACATCACCTCGGTGATCGACGGCATCGCGTTCCAGACCAACATCCTGGCGCTGAACGCCGCGGTCGAGGCCGCGCG
>CADEEH010000011.1:54870-57592 GCA_902826305.1 uncultured Burkholderiales bacterium | reverse complement strand
TTCAACTTCATCGCGGTCGACTACCTGATCTACACCCAGGAGGTCATCGCCAACATCCGGCAGTCGTATCCGATCCCGGCGATCCTGGGCGGGATCGGCCTGGTCGCGGCGCTGGTCTGCGTCGCGCTGCGCGCGGCGGTCACACGCATCGATCGGGCCGCACCGTCGCGCACCGGCCGCTGGGTGATGGCCGTCGGCGCGGTGCTGCTGCCGGCCCTGTCGCTGTGGCTGGTCAACGTGGACCGGATGGACGGATCGGGCAATGCCTATGCCGACGAGCTGTCGGGCAACGGCCTGTTCAGCTTCGCGGCGGCGATGCGTCGCAACGAACTGGACTACGACAAGTTCTACCGGACGATGCCGCAGGATCAGGCCGACCGGATCCTCGCCGGCCTCGAGGTCGAACGCGTGCCGTTGGCCCAGGCGCTGGGCGGAGGCGGCGCCGACGCCGAGGACGACCCGCCGGACGACGACATCCCGATGGCGCGCACGCCGGGCAACGTCGTTCTGATCTCGGTCGAGAGCCTGTCGGCCTCGTTTCTCGGCGCCTACGGGTCGAAGGAAGGGCTGACGCCGAACCTGGACCGGATCGCCGCCGACGGCGTGACGTTCAGCCGGCTGTTCGCCACCGGCACCCGGACCGTCCGCGGCCTGGAGGCACTGTCACTCGGCACCCCGCCGGTGCCCGGGCAGGCGATCGTCCGCCGGCCGAGCAACGAACACCTGGCGACGATCGGCGAAGTGCTCGCACCGCAGGGGCTGATGCCGTTCTTCTTCTACGGCGGCTACGGCTACTTCGACAACATGAACGCGTTCTTCGGCGCGAACCGGTACCAGGTGGTCGATCGCACCGGGATCCCGCGCGAGTCGGTCACGTTCGAGAACGCGTGGGGTGTCGCCGACGAAGTGCTCTTCGATCAGGTGCTGACGACACTCGACGGGGCTCACCGCGCCGGACAGCCGTTCTTCGCGCAGGTGATGACCACCTCGAACCACCGGCCGTTCACCTACCCGGACGGCCGTATCGACATCCCCTCGCCGGGCGGGCGCAACGGCGCGGTCAAGTACACCGATTTCGCGATCGGCCGCTTCGTCGAACAGGCGCGCTCGAAACCGTGGTTCGCCGACACGTTGTTCGTGATCGTCGCCGATCACTGCGCGTCGGTCGCCGGCAAGAGCCGGCTGCCGGTGGAGAACTACCGGATCCCGGCGATCCTGTATGCACCGGGCAACCTGCGGCCCGGCGTCGTCGACACACTCGCCAGCCAGATCGACCTGGTGCCGACACTGGTCGAGATGCTCGGCAAACGTGGCGACGCGCACTTCTTCGGTCGCTCGCTGTTCGAACGCGGCCCGCCGCTGCCACGAGCGTTCATCAGCAACTACCAGGAACTGGGCTACTACCGCGACGACGTGCTGACCGTGCTGTTGCCGCGGCGCCGGGTGGTGGCGTACCGGATCGATCCGCACGACTTCCACGCCACCGAGACCGAGCCCGACGAGCGGCTGACCGGCGAGGCGATCGCCTATTACCAGACCGCCGCCCGTGCGTTCAAGCGCGGAGCCCTCGCCTACGTCCCGCCCTCGCGGCACTAATCCGCCGAATCGTGGGAGACGCACCCGCGTGACCAATCAGCCGGCGCGCACCGGAATCCCGCGCAGCGTGCCGCCTGTCGACGCGGCATCCTGGGGGCGCGGATACCGGCTGGGCGCGATCCGGTGCAGCAGCCAGGCCTGACGGCTGCGGGCGGACTGGTAGTTGCGTTCCTTCACGTGCCCGAATCCCCGGATCGACAGCGGCAGGGCGAACAGTTCCTGCGCCAGATTGGCGTTGTCCGCGGTCACCAGCGGCAACACCTCGGACAACAGCGTCGTGTACTCGTCGATCAGGCGGCGCTCCATCCGCCGCTCCGCGCTGTAGCCGAACGGATCGAACGGCCCGGCCCGCAGCCGCCGACCTTTCGCCAGCACCCGCAGCACCGGCAGCATCCAGCCACCGAACGCAACCTTGCGTGGAACCGCGCCGCGACGGGGCCTGATCAGCGCCGGTGGCGACATGTGGAACACGAGCCGGTAGTCACCCTCGAACTGCTCGTCCAGCTGCGCCCTGAACTCCTCGCCGGCGAACAGGCGTGCGACCTCGTATTCGTCCTTGTAGCTCATCAGCTTGTGCAGGCCGCGTGCGATCGTCAGCATCAGCGGATGCTCGACGCGCAGGCCGTGACCCCGCAACGCCTCGCGCGCCGCGCCGATCCGCTCGCGATAGACCTGGGCCCAGCGTTCGTCCTGCCAGCGGGCCAGGTGCCGTTCGGCCTCACCGAGCAACGAGGCCAGGTCCTGCGCCGGCGGCGCCTCGGCGTCCTCCATCGTCAGTGCCTCCGGCTCGTCGGCCGCGAGCCGGCCGATCGCGAACGCGAGCAGGTTCTCGTCGACCGCCACCCGGTTCAACCGGATCGCCTGCTCGAGCGCCGCCAGCCCGACCGGCACCAGCCCGCGTTGCCAGGCGAAGCCGAGTGCGATCACGTTGGCGCCCAGCGTATGGCCGATCACGCGTTCCGCCAGCGCCTGTGCATCGAGTGTCTCGACCCGGTCCTCGCCCGCGGCGAAGCGCAGCTTGTCGAGCAGCAGATCGGTGTGCAGATCGGCATCCGGATGACGGACCGCGTCGGCCACCGGTGTCTCGTGGGTGTTCACCAGGACCCGCGTGCGCCCGCGACGGATC
>CADEEH010000011.1:0-54860 GCA_902826305.1 uncultured Burkholderiales bacterium | reverse complement strand
AATCACAAGCCAGCACCGCGTCGGCCTGCTGGGTGTCGATCCGCACCTGATGCAGCAGCGACCTGTCACGCGCGAGCCGCACGAAGCTGAGCACCGAGCCGCCCTTCTGCGCGAAGCCCATGAAGTCCAGCACACTCGCCTGCCGTCCTTCGAGGTGTGCCGCCATCGCGATCACCGCTCCGACGGTGACCACGCCGGTGCCGCCGACGCCGGTGATCAGCAGGTCCCACGGCGCGTCGGCCGGGGGTTCACCGGGCAGCGACAGGTCCCGCGCCCGTGCCAGCAGCGACTCGCGCACCTCGGGCGCCGCCCCGGCCTTGCGCCGCAATCGACCGCCGATCACGCTGACGAAGCTCGGGCAGAAGCCGTCGACGCAGGAGTAGTCCTTGTTGCAGTGGGTCTGGTCGATCCGGCGCTTGCGTCCCCGGACCGTCTCGTGCGGCTGCACGGCGACGCAGTTGCTCTTGACGCCGCAGTCGCCGCAGCCCTCGCAGACCCCTTCGTGGATCATCACGCGGCGAGCCGGATCGGTCAGTTCCCCCTTCTTGCGGCGCCGTCGCTTCTCGGCCGCGCAGGCCTGGTCGTAGATCAGCACCGAGACCCCGGCGACGTCGCGCAGCCGGCGCTGCACGGCATCGAGTTCCTCGCGCGGGTGGAAGGTCGCCAGCGACGGGAACTTCGCGCGCATCGCGTCGTATTTGTCGATGTCGTCGCTGACCACCGCCAGTGCGCCGACCCCTTCACTTTCGACCTGCCTCGCGATCGCATCGACGCTGGTGACGCCGTCGACCGGCTGGCCGCCGGTCATCGCAACCGCGTCGTTGTAGAGGATCTTGTAGGTGATGTTCGCCTTCGCGGCGACGGCCTGCCGGATCGCCAGGTATCCCGAGTGGTAGTAGGTGCCGTCGCCCAGGTTCTGGAACACATGCCGCGTGCGCGTGAAGCGCGCGTGCGAGACCCAGTCGACACCTTCGCCGCCCATCTGGATCAGCCCGGCGGTGTCGCGTTCCATCCAGTTGGCCATGAAGTGGCAACCGATGCCGGCACGTGCGGTCGATCCCTCCGGCACCCGCGTCGAGGTGTTGTGTGGACAGCCGGCGCAGAAATACGGCAGTCGCTTGACCGCGTCGGCCGGATTGCTCAGCACCTCGGGCGGCATGAAGTCGCGGACCTTCAGCAGCGCGATCGGCAGTTCGTCACCCGCGTGCTGCGTCAGCCAGCGCGCGACCGGCATGATCAGCCGTGACGGCCGCAGTTCGCCGAGCGCCGACAGCAGCGGCTCGCCGTGTGCGTCGCGTTTGCCGACGATCCGCGGCCGCGACTCGGCCGGCATGTTGTAGAACAGGTCACGCAACTGCTGCTCGACGATCGGCGCCTTCTCCTCCACGACCAGGATCTCCTGCAGGCCGCGTGCGAACGCCTGCATGCCGGTGGTCTCCAGCGGAAATGTCAGGCCCAGCTTGATCACCCGGATGCCGGCGGCCGCGAGTGTGTCGTGGCCGAGACCCAGGCGGCGGAACACCTCCATCAGGTCGTGATGTGCCTTGCCGGCGGTCACGATGCCGACGCGTGCCTGCGCGCTGTCGATCACCGACCGGTCGATCCGGTTGACCCGGGCGAACGCGGCCACCGCCGCCAGCTTGTCCTGCAGTCGCGATTCGATCCGCAGCGACGGCAGGTCCGGCCACCGGTAGTGCAGCCCGTCCGGCGGCGGCACATGGCCGGTTGCGGCGCGGACCCCGTCCGGCCCTTTCCAATCGGCAACCTGGTTCGACAATCGATCGAGGTCCACGGTCGCGGTGCTCTCGACCACTTCGGACAACGCGGTCATGCCGACCCACGCGCCCGAGTAACGCGACAACGCGAAGCCGTACAGACCGAAGCCGACGATCTCCGAGACGTCGGCCGGCGACACGATCGGCATCGACCAGGCCTGGAACACCGCGTCGCTCTGGTGTGGCATCGACGAGGAGACACAGCCGTGGTCGTCGCCCGCGACCACCAGCACGCCGCCGTGCGGCGAGCTGCCGTAGGCGTTGCCGTGTTTGATCGCGTCCCCGGCCCGATCGACACCCGGGCCCTTGCCGTACCACAGGCCGAACACCCCGTCGACGGTGCGCTCGGGATCGGACTCGACGCGTTGTGTGCCGAGCACCTGCGTCGCACCCAGCTCCTCGTTGATCGCCGGGACGAACTGCACGCCGGCCTGCTCGAACCGATCACCCTGCTTCCAGATCACCTGGTCGACCATGCCCAGCGGCGAACCGCGATAACCGCTGACGAAACCGCGTGTGTTCCAGCCGATCGCCGCATCGAGCCGACGTTGCATCAGCATCAGGCGCACCAGGGCCTGGGTGCCACTCAGCAGCACCGGGCCATCAGTCGCCCAGACGCTGTCGTCCAGGGTCGTTTCGCGCAGGACGGCGGGCACAGTCACCATCGATCCCCTCCTTCGATGCACAAGCTTATCTTCCTCCGCGGGCACCGGTTTACTTCCGGTACCCCTGGTTCCACAATGTGGGGCACCCCTTCCTCCGAACCGCGGCTCGACGAATATGAAAAACATGCCCTGCCGCAGGATCCCGGGACTGCCGATCTGAATCCGGCCGCGTCGACCGATGTGTGTGGGCCTGATCGCGAACCGTCGCGTGCCGACGCGGCCGATCCGCTCGCCGATGCGCTGATCCACGGCATCGACTTCACGTCGGCACCGCGACCCCGCAAACCGATCGTGATCGCCACCGGTCGGATGGATCAGGGCCGGCTGTTGATCACATCGATCGATCAGCTGCCGACGTTCGAGGCGTTCGAGCAATTCCTGCGTCGCGACGGACCGTGGATCGGCGCATTCGACTTCCCGTTCGGCCTGTCGCGCGAGCTGGTGGTCGAACTCGGTTGGCCCGCAAGCGGCCAACAACCGTGGGCGTCGCTGATCCGGCACCTGCGATCGATGACCCGGAGCCGGATGGTCGAGCACTTCCGTGGCTACTGCGATGCACGTCCCGCGGGCAGCAAGTTCGCGCACCGCGCCACCGACGGCCCCGCCGGATCGAGCCCGTCGATGAAGTGGGTCAATCCCCCGGTGGCGCTGATGCTGCATGCGGGCGCACCCCGGCTGCTCGATGCCGGCGTAACCCTGCCCGGCCAACACGACGCCGATCCGGCACGGGTCGCGCTCGAGGGTTATCCCGGCAACCTGGCACGCGTCTTCGCCGCGCGCCGCTCGTACAAGTCCGATTCGCGCGCCGACGACGGGCCGCGACGCGCCGAACGTGAGCGGATCCTCGCCGGTATCATCGACGGACCGAATCCGCTCGGGGTGCACGCGGTGATGGAGCGGTCGATCGTCGAGCGCTGCCGCGACGACCCGTCGGGGGATGTCCTGGATGCAGTGCTCTGCGCGCTGCAGGCGGCGTGGGCATGGCAACGTCGCGCGCAGGGTTTCGGCCTGCCCCCGTGCATCGATCCGATCGAAGGCTGGATCGTGGCTGTTGTCGAAGACAACAAAGGACTGGCCGGCGGCGTCCGTGCGACCGACAATGGCGGCTGAACGCTCCTCGATCGCAGGTTTACCGATGAACAAGAAGATTCTTTCCTCGCTCGCCGTCATCACCACGCTCGGCCTCGGCGCACCCGCGGCGCAGGCGCAGGATCCCGGCCGGCCGTTCCGGTTCTTCCTCGGTGTCGCGGCCACCGGCGGGGGCGACGAACTGGTCACCGCACGGTATTCGAATGGCGACACCTACACGCTGCGGGCCGGCAACCTGATCAACCTGCAGGGTGGACTGGAGATCTTCGCCGGCCCGGTCGCGTCGGTGATGGTGTCGGCCGGCTACCACTTCGATCACGCGAGTGCACGCAACGGTTCGATCACGTTCAGCCGCGTGCCGATCGAAGCGGTGGGTTCGATCTACCTGCACCCGCGCTTCCGTTTGGGCGCGGGGATCCGCTACACCGCCAATCCTCGTCTGTCGGGTGATCGCTTCGGCTCCGACCTCGACGAATCGTACAAGGCCGGCCTCGGCCCGGTGCTCGAGGCCGAGTTCTTCGCGACGCCCTGGCTCGGTATCCGCGTGCGCGGGGTCAGCGAGAAGTTCAAGGCGAAAAACGCCGGACCCGACATCAAGGGGGATCACGTCGGGGTCGGGGTGAACTTCTACTTCTAGATCGATCGAGCCCCGCTCAGGTCGAACGCGGTGAACTTGCGCTCGATCAACCCACAGGCACGCGTGGCCGCGCGCCACGGCTCGATGTGTGCCGCTTGGCCGTGGCGGGCCAGCGACTGCGCGTCGGGCCACAGCTCCGAGAAGTGGATCAGTCCCGGATCGAACGGATCCTCGCCGGCGTCATAGGAGATGCAGCCGTCGTGGGCGCGGGTCGCCTCGACGAGTTTCTTCAGGTGCGGGCGCACCTCGGCCAGTCGATCCGCCGGGAATCGCACATAGCCGATCACCGCCACGGTGGCATCCATCGTCGTCTCCTCGAGCTTGGGTTCGTGCCGAAGTATGACCACGGCCCCTCGCCCCGCACAACCCCTGCCCGGCAGCGGATCTACGCCGCCTCGATCGCCGCGATCAGCGCCGGCAGTTGCTCCATCCGCGTGAACTGGCCATCGACGGTGTCGATCGCCCCCGGCACGTAACGCAGGCAACCCATCGACGCGTTGCGGGCGGCCTGCACACCAACGTCGCTGTCCTCGATCACCACACAACGATCCGGCGGGAATCCCATCCGGCTCGCCGCGTGCAGGAACAGGCCCGGATCGGGTTTCCACGAACCGACCTCGTAGGCGCTGTAGATCCGGTCGCCGAAGAAGGGTGCCAGCCCGGTGACCTCGAGTGCGTGTTCGATCTTGGCGCGCGGGCCGCTGGAAGCCACACATCGCGCGTGCGGCAGGACGGCCAGCATCTCGCGTGCGCCCGGCGTCGGCTGCAGCAGCTCGTCGAAGCGCTGCGCGACCCGGCTGCGATAGACCCGCTCGAAATCGGCCGGCAGCGTCACGCCGAAACGCGCCCCGAGGTCGCCGATGATCTCGGCGTACTTGCGGCCGCGATACGCGTGCACCATCTCGTCGACGGTCAGGGTCACGCCGGGCAGCAGGTCGAGCATCGCCTGGTTGCACAGGTGCTCGCTGTCGACCAGCGTGCCGTCGAGGTCGAAGATGACACAGAGCGAAGACACGATCCGGGAGCCGCGCGTTGGGACGGCTCCGAGATTACCTCAGCGCCGATATCCCGGATCCTTCGCGTCCACCAGCCGCTGCAGGGCGGCGAAGCCGTCCTCGCCCGCGCCGTACTTCGGATTGAAGTTCAGCGCATCGCGCACGCAGCCCTCGAGCACCGGCACCGGGATCGGCCGCAGCGCTCCCTTGCCCTGCACCGTCATCTGCACCTCGCAGGCCCGGGTCAGCGTCCAGGTGTAGGCGAACGCCTGCGCGACCGTCTGCCCGATCACCACCGGGCCGTGATTGCGCAGCAGCAGCACCGGCTTGCCGCCGGCGCTCGCCAGGATCCGGGCGCCCTCCTCGCGATGCACGGTGATGCCTTCGAAGTCGTGATACGCGACCTTGCCCCACAGATGGGCAGCGTAGAAATTCGTGAACGACAGGCCCTCTTCCAGGCAGCAGACCGCCATCGTCGGTGTGGTGTGGACGTGCATCACGCAGTGCGCGTCGGGCAGCGTCGCGTGGATCGCCCCGTGGAACGTGAAGCCGGCCGGGTTGATCGGCCAGTCGCTATGGCCGACGATGTTGCCCTCGACGTCGACCTTGACCAGGTTCGAGGCGGTCACCTCGCTGTAGTGCAATCCGAACGGATTGACCAGGAACCGCCCCGGCTCGCCGGGCACCCGCAGCGACAGGTGGTTGTAGATCAGCTCGGTCCAGCCGAGGTGATCGAAGATCCGGTAGGCGGCGGCGAGTTGCACCCGGGCCTCCCACTCGGCTTCGGTGAAACGCTCGGGACGGGCAAATGCGGCAGCGGTCATCAGGAACTCCTGGCAACGGAACGGAGTACGGCGGCACGACACGCGCCCGGCTGTCTTCGAGCGGCAACAGATCCGTTCACTAAGATGTTAGCAATTTAGCCGCACAGGCGCCTCCGTGTCAAACTGTGCGCCCACCGACCAGGAGGTGCCATGAGCTCGATCCGAACCGCGATCCTCGTCGCATTCGCCGCCGCGTATGCGCCCTTGGCTGCGACCGCGGCCGACGAACCGGCCCAGTCCCCGGGTGTCGTTCAGCGGGTCGAGAACTCGCTCGAGCGGGCCGAGGAGGCGACGGTGCGCGGCGTCAAGCGCGGCGCCGCCGCCACCGAGCGCGGCATGAAAGCCGCCGGCCGCGGGGTCACCAAGGGAGTCGAGGCCGTCGAACATGGCGCCGAGCGCGGGTACGAGGCAACCGCCGGCGGCGTGAAGAAGGCGGCCGGCGCCACCAAGCGCGGACTGGATCGCGGCGAAGAGGCGACGGCACGCGGCGTCAGGCGCGGCGCGGACGCGACCGGCAACGCCTACAAGAAGGTCGACAAGAAGCTGGGCGGGAGCAAGCCGGCGGCCCCCAAGGCGGATCCGTCCACGGCCAACTGACGGTGACGTCCGTGTGATCGCGCGGCAACTTTCAGCGCGACCGGACACTCGCCGATCGGACCGGCAATGCCGCCAGGCGCGGATATCGGCGCCGGAACTCCGCGGTGGTCGCCTCGTAGTCGTCGCTGAACAGGAACTCCCACCGATTGCCCTCGATCGAGGTCGTCGGCGACATCTGCCCCGTGATCATCGAGATCACCCCCATCACCTCGCCGACATAAACCGCCTCGCCGGCGCGGATCGTGATCCTGTTCATCCGCTGGCCCCGGTACTCGCTTTCCTTCGTGCCGCGACCGCCGACGAACTGGGTGTGCGTCAGCGAGCAGTCGCCGGGCCTGACCGGATAGGCCTTCACCTGCGCGGGCTTGTCGTATTCGAGGACGATCGTCAGCGTCTGCGCATTGGCGCAGGTGAAGGTCATGTTCAGCTTGTCCGGGCCGGTGTTCACGGCGAAGCGGCCGTAGACGTAGCCCACGTCGGCGGCGGCCGGTGTATCGGCTGCGAGGGTCGGTGACGGCTGGCGGGGGATCGAGCAGCCGGTGGCGGTCAATGCAACAGCGATGCTCGTTGCGAGCAGCGACAGCGGACGGGGGTGTCGTTTCTGCATGCAGGGCATTCTGTGACGACTTCGTGGCGCGCGTCAAAGCGGCGACCGCAATCGCAACTCGGGTGAAGGTTTTCGTCGGGTTGCCTCGAACCTGGCGTCTCGAATCTCCGTCTCAAGGGTTTCCAGGCGCTTCAAGAAACACTTCAGGGATTCGGCCTGCGCGAGTGACAATCGCCCGCCGTCCCTCCGATCGCGGACCGGACCGTCCTCGAGCGCTTCGGTGATTGCCGTTTGCATCGGAACGGTATACGCCGAGTAGGCGGCACCATCGCTCAGACCGGTGAGTCGTTCACGCAGCCCTTCCAGGAAGAGTTCCATTCGTACCCAGCGCTGTTCGCGCCAAGCCTGCGACGGCTGCTTGCCGTTCACGTCCGCGAAGCGCTTGACGAACAGCTTGCCGGTCTCGGTGCCGTAGACATGGGCCATCCGCAGGATCTGCTCACGCGGCATTCCGATGTGCAGGCCACCCTCCCACGGCTTGAGGAACAGTCTCGCGACCCGATTGCGCACGTGCGGCAGCCGCAGCGCGGTCCGGTCGCGCCAGTCGACGGCGCTGGTCGCGACCGCACCCAGAAAGCCCAGCAGCAATCGGGCTTGTGCGCGGTGGCCATCCACCTGCTGCACTTTCGAGTGCGGCCGGGCGTCGGGGTGAAAACGGATCCAGCCGTCCTTGCGGCCCTGCCGGTTGAACCTGGGCAGCCAGACGTCATTGACCGGACCGTCTTCGTCCGATTCCGGATACGTGTACGGCTTCCTGCGATCGAGCCACATGCCGAAGGTCGGCCAGCGCGGTAACGCGGCGTCGAACAGATGGATCGGGAAGTTCGACGATGCGCCGCCGTCGGAGAAGTGGCAGGGCTTGAACGCTCGCTCGCCTTTCGGTGCCTCATGATCGATCGCCCACAGGCGCACTGCGGAGAACAGCAGCGGATAACTCAGGCTCAGACGGGCCGCGACGACGATCGGCAGGTCAGCGCCCGGCAGTTCGAGAACACCTGCGCCTTGCAACCCTGGCTCGGGGTGCGATCCGGGCCTAGGCACGTACGGCTTGGCGTTGGCCTCGAGCGCTTTCCACACGACGTCTGGAAAGTACCGACGCATGTCCTCTGGCTTGAAGTAGAGCCGGCTTGTCTCGTCCAGCAACGGCAGTCGATAGGGCCGACCGTGGGTCACACTGGTCGTGACCATCTGCAGGTTGATGGTCCGCTTGGCGGTCGGGGAAGCCTCGTCGACCTGTGGACGTGTGCCGCCCGGATACGCGGGCGCAGTCCACAGATCGCGGAACGTCAGCGGCCTGTCGGTCGTCTTCAGCCCCGCACTTCGCTGAATACCGTTGTGCAGCCATTCGGTGAGTCCGGGCTGCTTGGCCTCGCGTTTCGTCAACGTCGCACCGCTGCACAGCCCCAGGTCGTTGGCGATCAGCCCGTGGCGGATGTCCGACCAGATCGCCAGCACCACCCCGGTCAACCCGGCTGCGATGACGAGCATCAGACCCAGCACGACGCGGATGACGCCGGGGGGACTCCATTCCGGCGGCCAGCATGCGACTGCAGCGAACACGAATCCGATCGCCGCACCCCAGCCGCCGGGCATCTTGTAGACCCGCAGGAACTCGGACACGACTCGCGACAAGGTGATCGACGACACCGTTTCGACCGCGGCGTCGCTTCCCTGCGCCGCTTTCGCCGCCGCTGCGTCCTGCGCCGCGGCCCAGGACCCCGCGACACCGGTACCGACCGCGGTGCGTTTGCCGTTGAACACCCCAGCCCAGACCTCGAGCAGGCGCCTGCCACGTTCATTTGGCTGAAAGAGCGACAACATGCGGGTCCGCCCGTTGTCGTCCATGGCTTCGCCCAAAGCGGCAGGCACCCGACGCAGCGGCTCGAAAGACGACTCGAAGCCGGTTTGTCGCCCGTACTCCGCGGCGGCGGCCAACGCGGCGGCCATCGCACCGACCGACGTGCCCCCGATGTTCTTGAAACGATAGGCACGGGCCAGTTCGACGATCGCCCACGGATAGACCACGCCGCTGGCCACGCCGCCGGTCAGCACCAGATCGCAGAATCGATTCGGGTCCGGTTTTTCGTTCACCGGGGCCGGCACCGGCACCAGGTCGTCGCCCGGGGGAATGTCGATCTTGCCTCTGATGTCCTTCGCATCGATTGCCATCTCAGTCATCGTCCTCGACGACCGCACCCCACAAACCGCTATCGGCAATGCCCCTCAATGTCGCGACGCTCGGGTAGAACAGGTAGGCGGTGCCGAGCGTCCGCGTGAACGGGCGCAGGCCTCTGAGCGGCAGCGATGGCATGCCTGCACCCCGTGGGATCTCGAAGGGTCCATCGCCGGCCTCGTGGGCGCCGAACAGCGGATCACGCGCGCCGCCCCGGTCGGCGCTCCCCAGTGGCACACGGTCAGCCCATTGCGCGATCAGGTGTTCGAACTGGTCCTCGATGCTCGCGCAGAAGAAGTGGCCGATGAGCCCGCGCTTTTCCTTTTCGTCGGAATCTGCGCTCGGCCAGGCTGATCCGTAGGGCATGCCCCGTCGCAGCAACGCTCGCCTGCGGGCATCCTGCACGGCCGAGCCGTCGCGCGGATTCATCCGCCGGACATGGCTGCCGTACGGACAGCGGGTGCCCTGCGTGTCTTCGTCGTAGGCGAAGTCGTCCTCCGGCCGCAGGTTGTCATTGGCCAGCGGCCTGCCGTCAGGATACCGACCGCACAACTTGGCCTTGATCAGGTGCGGGTCCAGTCCCGTCTCCTTCGCCGCCTGGGTCACGAATGCCTCGAATCCAGCGATGTCCTGCTCGATCTGCTGGAGGACGCCGAAGCTGCCGTTGCGGAAGAAACTGCGCACCTCGTCGGACCAGACTCGACGTCCCGGCCCGGCGATCCAGGGGTTCGCGCCCGAATCCTGCATGTGGCCCAATACGAACTCGCCCGGCTGATGGAGGGACGTCGAATGCAGTTCCCGGATCACTTCGGGTGACGACAAGCCGTGGATGCCGATCCGGCTGAGGCCATCGCGGTAGCCGAAGTGCACCCATTGCGCACTTGTCGTCTCCGGCTCGCCATCGGGCCGATGCCTCAACCGCGTCGCGGTAACCCGTTCGACCATGTTCACCCCGGCCTTGGCGGCAACCGATTCGACATGTGCGAGCGCCCGCGCAATCGAGACACCCTCGGTCGCGTGCAATGTCAGCACCGCATCCAGCGACGTGAAAGCGAACGCCGGGTTCCATCCGCTCGGTGCGCTGCTCCCGGTCGCCGCGCAATGAAGGCCCCCGCGCACCGCGGCACCGGCGTAGAACGCCGGTGCCTTCGACGCGAAATTCGCCAGCACATGATCGGGTACCTGCAGTTTCTGCAACCCCGGCCGACTGAATCCAAGGCTGACCTGCAAGTCGGCCTTGTCGACACCGGCACGGGTCGGCCACAGATCCGGCGCCAGACCGTGAAGGAAATAGTGAGGCGACGATCCCGGTTCGAAGCGCAGCATCAGATGACAGGCCTGCTGCCAGACCGCAGACTTGTTCGGCGGACTCTCCCGCCGCGGGCTCCCGCGCAGAACGATACGCTGCACGTCGTCGAACGGCGTGCTCATGGCCAGGACAACGGCTGGCGTACGGCGTTCGCCGTATCCAGCTTCGGATAGGCACTATAAAAGTAGCCGGTCAGTGGCCCACGATCGAAGCGCTGGATGTGGGCGACGAATTCGTTCGGGAACTTCTGCACCGGCATCGGCGGTGGACTTTCAATCCAGGCGAAGAGCGCGTCGAACAGATCCCCTGCTCGGAGCGCGAAGTGATGGACGTAGGCGGCGAACGGTCCGTCGTAGACCGTGTGCAACACCAGCGTCGAGTCGTTCTCGATCAGTTCGAACCAGGCGAAATGCACAAGCCGGGATTCGCGCAGCAACTGCTCGATCCGCGGCGCACCGGCCCGGATCACTTCCCGAATGTGATCGGCGCTCTCCCGGACGGGCGACCTGAGCCGCATCGCCACATTCAGGCTCGACTGCACCAAACGATGCTCGCGCCGATACGTGAGAGGATAACGGTCGCAGGCAAAGCCCCACGTCTTCTTCAGCCCGATGACCGTCGCATCCACGGGGTCGAGCGCCTGCGCCAGGCCGGGAAGGCGCATCACCTGGCGGACGATCTCGACGACCAGCGGCCAGGCCAGCGAGATGCCGGTGCAGAAATGAGTGCCGGGCTGCCCCCATATCAAGGTGTCCTCGTCGCCCGTTGACGGGCGCGCAGCGGTGCCGCCGCCCAGCGCGAGGATCACTTCGTGTTGCAGTTCGCCCCGTCCGTCGATTTTCAGGCGGGGCAGCAGCGGTATCGGCGGGTTCTCCCGCAGGGGACCCTGCAGAAGTTTCTTCCAGGCGCCGAACTTCCCGGTCGGCTCTTCGCCGCTCTCACTCAGTGCGAGTTCGCGAGCCTGTTCCCATAGGGACTCGGATGCGAACAGCGCCTTGACCACGATACAGGCGGCGGCCTGCACGTTGCCGACGGTTCCGGCGATCGCCCCGACCGCCAGGACTGCGCGTTGCTCGCCGTTGAGCACGCCGCTCATCTCGGCCAGGCGCCGCAGCATGGGCAGCATGACACCCGTCAGATCGGGATCCTCGCAGCCCTTGAGCTCATCCTCGTCGGCCGCGGCGTAGGCCGCGATCAGTTTGCTGGTGCGCGTGAGCAATCGGCCGAGCGCTTCCCTTGCCCCCCGGAGCACGATCGGATCGGTCACGAAGTGCCGACCAGCGACCTGATGGACCAGGCCTCGATAGGCGGCTCGCAACTGAGTTTCCAGGAACGGGTAGTCGGTGAACGAATATCCCATCAGCTTCTGGCAGAAGCGTACCGCCGCCTGCTCGGCGAAGGCGGCCAGGTCGAGATCCTGAGCCTTGAACGCCATGATCGAGGCAGCGCGACATGCGGCGTGGCTGACCTTCAGCAAGTCCTCGTGTCTGTCGGCAAAACATTCGTAGTAGGCCGCCCGCTGAATCTTGTGCGCGGGACATGACTCGGGTCTGCCGGTTGCCGACGCAGGATCGAGGGCCGGGTCGAGCGCCAGCATGAAACTGCCACCGCCCAGTTCGGCATAGACACGATTGGAATACTCGGCACCTTCGTCGCCGAGGATCGTCTCGATCTGGTTGCGCTCGGTGACGAGCCGGACCATCTTGTGGCCCACGTTGATCGGCGCCCGTTGCACCTGCAGGCCGAAGGACTCGTTCTCGCGATGCCCGGTGTCCCTGCTCGGGAACTCGAGGTACCCGCCGTTCCTGTTGATCAGGTCGTACAGCGCCGCCCGATGTTCATCGTCGAGCCAGTCGAGCAGCAGTCGGTTGCGCTTCTCCAGATCCGGCTCGGACCGGAAGGCATCCAGGTCCGGCGGTGGGGTTGGTCTCTTGGTCATGAGGCACCGGGTCGGAGAAATCAGTTCACTGCAACGAATCACACAACACCAGCGCGTCGCGCACATCACGCGTCGTGCGACCCTCGGTCCATCGCGCGGCCAGCGGCAGCAGCAGCCGGCGCGCCTTCACGTGCCGGCCGTCGGCGGCCCACAGCCTCGCCAGCGAGGTCGCGCTGCGCAGCGCGAAGCCGAGCCGGTGCTGGCGGATCGCCAGCGCGTACGCGCTCTTGAGCCAGCCTTCGGCCTCGATCGGGTCGTCGCGCAGCCGGGCCACCTCGCCACGCAGCCGACGCAGTTCGGCTTCGAGCTGACGCTCGCCGAGGCGTTCCACCAGCGCCAGGCCATCATCCACACAAGCAGCGGCGTCGTCGATCCGGTCCGCGAGCATCAGCCCCTCGGCCTGCAGCGACAGGCACAGCGGCCGCGAGACCATCGCGCCGGTCGACAGCCAGAGCGCATAACCCGCGCGCATCTCGGCAAGGCCGACCTCGAAGGCGCCCTGCTCGCATAACGAGCGGCCGCGCATGCATCGCGCGATCGCCAGCCAGACCGGGAACCCCGAGCTGTCGCAGACGTCGATGCAGGTGTCGGCGCGTATCAGCGCCGCTTCCGTGTCGCCGCGCAGCAGGTCGACGCCGGCCCCATAGGCCAGGGAGACGGCCTGACTGAACTTGTGCTCGAACGCCGTGGCCATCTTCACTGCCTGGTCGATGCGCGCCTGCGCCGCATCGGGCCGGCCCAACTCCCACAGTCCCCACGACGAGTAGGCCAGGCACATCACACCGGGATCCTGGACGCCGAACAGGTTGTGCAGCGTCGGCGTGTAGAGTGCCAGCCCGGCTTCCATCTCGCGCATCGTTGCGCGCAGATCACCTCGGTGGAACAGCGTGCAGGCCAGGCCCCAGTGCGCGTGCAGCCGCTGCTTGGTGTCGCCGGAACGCGCCGCGATCGCGGCGGCACGACGCCCGTGTTCCAGAGCCGGGCCGAAGTCCGCGCGCATGAAACGGAAGGCCTCCAGCCCCATCTCGACCTTAAAGCGGGCGGTCTCGTCGCCGATTTCGTCGCACAAGCGCTGCGCCTCGAGGTAGGCCCGCTGCACCGCCTCCGCACCGTAGCCTTCGGTGGCGATCAGCCGGGCGGCCAGCAGGAGCTGCAGCCGCAACGCGGTCCTGTCTCGATCGACACCCGGATCGATGCAGACCAGCACCGACAGGGCATGGCGCAGATGGCTGATCGCCTCCACTTCGGCGGATCTGGCGGCCGCGTTCCTCGCCGCCCGCTCCCATTGCGCAAGGGCGTCGCGGTACATGCCCGCCTCGGTCTGATGCAATGCCAGCAGTTCAGGCCTCCTCGTGACCAGCTCGGGCCAACGTTCCCGGAGCAGTCCCACCACCCGTGAATGCAGCCCGCGGCGATCACGCGCCCACAGCGAGGCGTAGGCGGCGTCGCGGATCAGCGCGTGCTTGAACGCGTAGTTCCCGGCGCCCTGAGAGCGCACCAGTCCCGAACCCACCAGGACCGCCAGCCGCTCGCCAAGGGTCACGGTGTCCAGCGCGAACTCGCTTTCTTCGAGCAACGCGGTCAGCAACGCCAGCGAGAATTCTCGGCCGAGGACGGCCGCGACCTGCGCGACCTGCTTGGCCGCACCCATTGCGTCCAGGCGCGCCATCAGCAGGTCCTGCAGGGAGGACGGCACGGTATCGAGTGCGGTGACATCGACATCCGGGCGGTCCGCCGCCATCTCGAGCGCCATGCGCGTCGCCTCTTCGAGGAACAAAGGCACCCCATCGGCCCTCGAGGCGAGCATCCGGACGAGCCCGGCCGGCAGCGGCGAATTCGCGCACATCTGCACGACCAGTTCACGCGCCGCCTTGGCTGACAACCCCGCCAGTTCGATCTGGTCGAATGGGGCCGATCCGAGCGGCGGCGGCCGGCCTTCCTCCCGCATCGTAAGCACGATCATCAGGCCCGGTCCGCCCTGCCGCTCGAGCATCAGTTCGACCAGCTCACGCGTGGACGGGTCGACCCAGTGCCAGTCTTCGATGATCAGGCAGCAGGCCCGCTCCCGGGCGAAGGCGACGAACCAGTCCAGCAGCAGCGTCAGCAGCCGGGGGCGCAACCCGTTTGGCGATGCCTGATCAGGCTGCGGGGCCAGGCCCAACAGCGCCGCGATCAGCGCGAGCGGCTCGCCGTCGCGCGAGCCCGGCGGCAGGACGGCGGCAAGCCTGGGCAGCGCCTCCGGGCCGGATCCGTCCGAATCGACGTCCAGCCATCGCCGCAATGCTTCCGCGAGTGCCAGGTAGGGGCTGGCACTGGCATCGGCCCGACAGTGGCATTCCAGCACCTTCACGCCGGATTGCACGAGGTGATGGCGAAACTCCCGTACCAGTCGCGACTTGCCGATGCCGGGGTCGCCGCGCACGATCGCCAGTCGGTTTTCGCCGTCACGGGTCGGCTGCCAGCACCGCTTCAGGCGCGCGAGTTCATTCTCCCGCCCGACCATCGGTGTGAGCCATGGCAGGCGCTCGAGCCGGTGCGCCTTCGCATCACGGCTCGGACCAAGCACCCGGTACAGGTCTTCCCGCGATTCGATGCCCTTGAGCTCGAACGGCTCGTCCACCGGCTCGAGATCGAAGGCGTGGGCGACCAGTCGACGCGTCGACTCCGACGTCAGCACGGTGCCCGGGGGTGTCATCTGTTGCATGCGGGCGGCGAAGTGGATCGACAAGCCGACCGGCTGATCGGACTTGATGGCGACCAACCCGGTGGCGATGCCGACCCGGATCGGCACACCCAGATCGAGACCCGCGCGGACGATCTCCAGGCCGGCGGCCACCGCGTTGACCGCCGCGTCCTCGACGGCCGATGGATAGCCGAAGTAACACATCACGCCGTCGTCGCCCTGCGGATCGTCGGGCTTGCCGCCGAAACGACGCGCCGCGTCCGTGCAGCGGGCATGCAGGTGGTCCAGCATCTCGGCATAGGCCTCGTCGCCAAGCCGCTGCAACAGCGTCGTCGATCCCGCGATGTCGAACGACAGGCTGGTGACCTGGCGTCGGGACGTCGGCGTCTGCGCACGCACGAAGCGCATCGCGGGCTCGCCGTACAGCCGTGCATCCAGGCGAATCGGTGCGGCGCGCCGGTGGACATGGCGGACGGCCTCGCCGACGCTTGCGCCGCTGCCGAGCTGATGCAGCAGTGCATTCAGGGTCTTGCCGGCCAGATCGACCGCCTGCGCGAATCCGAGCACCGCCGCGCCCTCGTCGAGCGCGGTCGCGACATGGGATCTCGACTGCGGCCGATGCAGCACCAACAGCCTTTCCCCGCGAGGCAGCCGGGCCCTCTCGATCAGCTGAGCCAGCGTCACCCCGTGCAGGATCAGTACATTGGCACTCGTCACGAGGTCGCGGGCCCAGCCCTCGTCGAGCGCATCGACGGCGACACTTCGCGCGGGTGGACAAGGGTAGACAACCTCGCCGTGCACGACGGTGACGGTCAGCGCCTCGGCGAGCGTCGCCGGGGGCGTCGGCTCCGATTCCACTCCGCTGACCAGCTGGCGCCCGAGCGCGAATTGCTCGGCCATGCAGCCACCATCGAGAACGAGCCCTTCCCAGTTGATGTCGTCGAGCGGTTCTTCGAACTGGATGTTCAACACCCTCGGCTCGCTGCGAGCCAGGTGCTCGGCCAGCTCCGGGCCGAGAAGATCGGCCGCCGACATGGGCCGCGCCGCCTTGCGCAGCAGCCCCGCCGGACGCCGGGAGTGCCAGGCGAGTCGTCGCCCGTCACCCAGGCTGAACGCGAGCATGTCGCCGTCCAGTCGAGCGCTCAGCGTCCAGTGAGGAAGGCCCAAGATCTCCACGCCCGCTCCGGTCTCGTCCTCGTGAGCACTGCGTCGTGTCGTGAGGCCACCGATTGTTTCACTGCTTCCCGATAAGGACAATGCGGCTCGCCGCCACGATTGGGGTATTGACTCGACCAGGACCACACCCGCTGACGGCGCGGCCGCCCACCCGACGCTGGCGGGCTGGCCCCTGTCCCAACGTTCGAACGACCCCTCAGCGCTCCCCCTTCCGATACGGCTTCATCAGCGCCTGCGGATACGACGCCTTCCTCGCCACCAGCACCAGCGCCAGGATCGACAGCACGTACGGCACCATCAGCCAGAGCTGGTACGGCAGCACGTTGCCGCTGCCCTGCTGCAGGCGCAGCTGCAGCGCGTCGAAGCCGGCGAACAGCAGCGCACCCAGCAACGCCTTGCCCGGCCGCCAGGACGCGAAGACCACCAGCGCGATGCAGATCCAGCCGCGCCCGTTGACCATGTTGAAGAAGAACGCGTTGAACGCGGCGAGCGTCAGGAACGCACCGGCCACCCCCATCAGCGCCGAACCGGCGACCACGGCGGCGATCCGGGTGGCCTGCACGTCGATGCCGCCGGCCTCGGCCGCGGCCGGATTCTCGCCGACGATGCGCAGCGCCAGGCCGGCCGGGGTCCGGTAGAGCAGCCAGGCGATGATCGCGACCACCGCCAGCGCGAGCGCGGTCAATGGTGTCACCGCGCCGGCGACCTCACCCAGCCACGGCACCGCCTTCAGCACCGCCATCTCGCCGAACGGCTCGATCGTCGGCGGCGTGGTCACCTTCGGAAAGCCGACCCTGTACGCGTAATACGACAGGCTGGTCGCCAGCAGCGTGATGCCGATGCCGGACACATGCTGCGACAGCGACAGCAGCACCGTCAGCACGCCGTGCAGCAGCCCGAACGCCGCACCGATCGCCGCCGCCGCCGCGACACCGAGCCACAGGCCGCCCCCGGCATACACGGCCAGCCAGCCGAAGAACGCGCCGGCGACCATGATCCCTTCGATGCCCAGGTTCAGCACGCCGGCCCGCTCGCACAGCAGCACACCCAGCGTGCCGAAGATCAGCGGCGTCGCGATCCGCAGCACCGCGACCCAGAACGAGGCCGACAGCAGGATCTCGACCGTTTCGCCGGCCAGCGACGACACCATCGCGAACAGATCGATCGATTCGCCCCCCACGTCAGGCCCCGACCTTCGCGCGATTCATCCCCGTCGCACCCGGTATGCGGTCAGCAACGTCGCCACCAGCGTCGCGACCAGCGCGATCGCGACCATCACGTCGGCGATGTAGGTCGGCACCCCGACCGCGCGGCTCATGCCATCCGCACCGACGAACACACCGGCGACCATCACCGCGACCGCAACCACCGCGATCGGATCGAGCGCGGCCAGCATCGCGACGACGATCCCGGTGTAGCCGTAGCCCGGACTCATGTCCAGCGTCAGGTAGCCGGTGCGCCCGGCCACCTCGACCGCACCGGCCAGGCCCGCCAGGCCACCGGACAACAACGCGGTCAGCAGCACCGTCCGCCCGACCGGCAGGCCGAGGAAACGCGACGCATGGGCGTTGGAGCCGACCGCGCGCAGCGCGAAGCCGAACGTCGTGAAGCGAAGCACCACCGCCAGCAGCAGCGCGAGACCCACCGCACCGACCAGGCCGGTGTGCACCCGTGTGCGTTCGATCAGCCTGGACAACTCGAGGTCGGTGTTCAGTGCCACCGACTGCGGCCAACCCATCGCGGTCGGATCCTTCATCGGCCCGTCGAGCATCCAGGACACCAGCAGCAGCACGATGAAGTTCAGCAGCAGCGTCGTCACCACCTCGTCGACCGACAAACGCGACTTCAGCCACGCCGGCACCCAGAGCAGCACCGCGCCCGCGGCGATCGCCGCCGCGATCATCGCGACGAACAGCAACGAGGCCGGTGCCTGGAAACCGGTGCCGTCGTGTTGCCCGCCGACCGCCACCGCCGCCAGTGCCCCCGCGTACAACTGGCCCTCGGCGCCGATGTTGTACAGCCGCGCCCGGAACGCGATTGCCGCCGACAGGCCGGTCAGGATCAGCGGCGTGGCGCGGGTCAGCGTCTCGGTCCACGCGAACACCGAACCGAAGCCGCCGGCGGCGAGTTCAGCGAACGCGGTGGCCACCGGTGCCCCGGCCCAGGCCACCAGCAGCGAACAGAGCACAAACGTCAGCAGCACCGCGGCCACGCCGGGCAGCAGCATCGTCCAGCCGCGCAGTTCTCGCGCCTCAAGCCGCAACGGCGCGCTCCCGGTGATCGCCGGCCATCGCGATGCCGAGCGACTCGGCGCTCCAGTCGCGTGCCGGCCTGGCCTCGGTCAACCGGCCGCCGGCGATGACCGCGATCCGATCGGCGATCGCGAAGATCTCGTCCAGGTCCTCGGAGATCAGCAGCAGCGCCGCGCCGCGATCGCGCGCGGCCAGCAACTGGCCGTGTACGTAGGCGACCGCGCCGACATCGAGGCCCCAGGTCGGCTGGCTGGCGACGATCAGTGTCGGTTCGACGGCCAGCACCCGGCCGAGGATCAGCTTCTGCAGATTGCCGCCGGACAAACGTCGCGCGAGTGTCGCCGGCTCTCCACCCCGGATGTCGAAGCGTCGGATCAGCTCGGCACAGGTCGCGATCGCCTCGCCGCGGCGGATCCAGCCGAATCGCGCGTATCGATCCGGCAGCGACTCGACCACCGCGTTTTCCCAGAGCCGGGCATCACCGATCACCCCTTCACCCTGGCGGTCCTCGGGAATGCGACCGACCTTCGCGCGCTGCCAGGCCGAGGGCGACGCCGCGAGCGCACGGCCCTCGACCGCGAGGGTTCCCGCGGAAACGCCTGTCAGGCCCGACAGCAGGTCGGCGACAGTCCGCTGGCCGTTGCCGGCGACCCCGGCGATCGCGACGATCTCGCCGGCGCGCACCTCGAGCGACACATCGACCAGCGGCACCCGGCCTGGCGCGTGAACGGCTCGCAGCGACAGCACCACCGCACCCGGCACGCGCGGCAGGTGCGCCGGCCTGGCGACCTCGCGCCCGACCATCGCCAGCGCCAGTGAATCCCGGGTCGCCTCCTTTGCGGCCACCTCGAGTGTCTTGTGTCCGCCGCGCAGGACCACGATCCGGTCGCTGACCCGCAGCACCTCGTCGAGCTTGTGGCTGATGAAGACGATCGACAGCCCCTTGGCGACGAAGCGTCCGAGTGTGTCGAACAGGCCCTGCGCCTCCTGCGGCGTCAGCACCGCGGTCGGCTCGTCGAGGATCAGGATCCTCGCGCCGCGCACCAGCGCCTTCATGATCTCGACCCGCTGCTTCTCGCCGATCGACAGGTCACCGACCCGTGCCTGCGGATCGACGACCAGGCCGAACTCCTCGCTGAGCTGGCGCAGCCGGGCCATCGTCGTCAGCCGGGCCGAACGCGGCCGCCACCACGGCTCGGTGCCGGCGAGCACGTTGTCCAGCACGGTCAGGTTGTCGGCGAGCGAGAAGTGCTGGTGGACCATGCCGATGCCGGCGGCCAGCGCCGCCGCCGGATCACCGGGAGGCAGCGGCCGGCCGAACACCTCGATCGTGCCGGCGTCGGCCACGTAGTGGCCGAACAGGATCGAGACCAGCGTCGACTTGCCGGCGCCGTTCTCGCCCAGCAGCGCCAGCACCTCGCCCCGGTCGAGCGAGATCGACACGTCGTCGTTGGCGACGATCGCGCCAAAACGTTTGCTGATGCCGGCCAGGCGCAGCGCGGGGCCGCCCGCGTTCCGGCCGGCCGATGGCGGCGGCGTCGATTCCCCTGCGGCGGGCACGCCGGCCGTTACTTCGCGTTCGGCTTCGGCGCGCCGTCGTCGATCTTCACGGTGAACTTGCCGTCCAGGATCTGCTTCTCGCGTTCACGCACCTTGGCGACCGCCTCGGCCGGCACACGCTTCTCGAACGTGCCCAGAGGCGCCAGCTCCGATCCCTTGAACTTCATCATCGAGTACTGGCCGTAATCCTCGGGCTTGAACTTGCCGTCCTTGACCAGGCCGATCGCACGCTCGATCGTCGGCTCCATGTTCCACAGCGCCGAGGCGACGACCGTATCGGGATACTTGTCCTGGGTGTTGATCACGTTGCCGATTGCGAGCACCTTGCGCTCCTTGGCCGCGTCCGACACGCCGAAACGCTCCGCGTACATCACGTCGGCGCCCTTGTCGATCATCGCGAACGCGGCCTCCTTGGCCTTCGGCGGATCGAACCAGGAGTTGATGAAGGTCACCATGAACTGCGCCTTCGGATTGACCTCCTTGGCCCCGGCCATGAACGCGTTCATCAGCCGGTTGACCTCCGGGATCGGATACCCGCCGACCATCCCGATCTTGCCGGACTTGCTGACCGCCCCGGCGATCATGCCGGTCAGGTAGGCCGGCTCCTGGATAAAGTTGTCGAAGACCGAGAAGTTCGGCGCCTGCGGCTTGCCGGACGAACCCATCAGGAACCAGGTCTTCGGATAATCCTTGGCCACCTTGCGCGCGGCCGCTTCCACCGCAAACGACTCGCCGACGATCAGCGTGTTGCCCTGCTCGGCGTACTGGCGCATCACCCGCTCGTAGTCGGCGTTGGCGACCGACTCGCTGAACTTGTACTCGATGTCGCCACGGGCGACCGCGGCGTTCAGTGCCTTGTGGATCCGGCTGACCCACTGCTGCTCGACCGGGACCGTGTAGATCGCCGCCACCTTCAGACGCGTCTGCGCGAAGGCCGACGCCGGCAGGCCGGCCGCCAGTGCCAGGGTGGTGGCGGTGGCCGCGGTGATCAGGGTGCGACGGACGGGAAAACGATCGGTCATGACGAAGCCTCGGGTTGTTGTCGGTATGGTCGGGAACGGTCCTGGCCGGATCGGCGCCGACACGGACGCCGCGGTTCGATGCGGCGGGCCGGTGGCGCCCCGGTCCTGCGCTCACACTTTAGCAAGAGAAGCGCTTAGCAAGAAGCGAGCCGATCATGCCAGCCGCCGCCTGCTGGCGGCACCGGCGAGGCCGCCTTCGCGACCATGGGACGTCGAGCCCGGCGATGGCATAGTGTCGGCACCCGACGAGGAGACAACCATGCAGGACCTGAAGGACAAGGCGGTACTGATCACCGGCGGCTCGACCGGCATCGGCGCGGCGGTCGCCGAGGCGCTCGGCGCTTTGGGCGCCAGGGTGGCGGTCCACTACAACAGCAGCCGGCAGGCCGCCGAACAGGTGGCCGCGAACATCCTGAAGGCCGGCGGCCAGGCGATCACGCTGAAGGCCGACGCCTACGACTCGGCCGCGATGCGTGCGCTGGTGCCGGCCACCGCGAAGGCGTTCGGCGGGCTGGACGTGCTGATCAACAACGTCGGCGCACTGGTGCGCCGGGTGCCGATCGAGACCCTCGACGATGCGTACTTCGACCAGGTCGCGCACCTGAACATCCGCTCGGCGATGGTGGCGACCTCGGCCGCGGTGCCCGCGATGCGTGAACGCGGCGGCGGCAACATCATCTTCGTGACCTCGGTGGCCGCCAGGAACGGCGGCGGACCGGGCGCGGTGATGTACGCGGCGTCGAAGGGATTCATCAGCACCGCGACCCGCGGGCTGGCGAAGGAACTGGTCAAGGACAAGATCCGCGTCAACGCGGTCGCCCCCGGCGTGATCACGACGCCGTTCCACGACAAGTTCTCGACGCCTCAGCAGCTCGAGACGATGCGCGGCGGCATTCCGATGCAGCGGCTGGGCACCGCGGAGGAATGTGTGGGCGCGTTCCTGTACCTGGCGTCGGAGACGATGTCGGGGTATGTGACCGGACAGGTGATCGAGGTGAATGGCGGGCAGTTCATGCCTTGAGGCCTCCGTTGGAGGCCGGCGTGCCGTTCGGTAAGATCGCCGGTGATCGCAGCCGCCCGCCCGCCGCGACCATCGTCCAACCGGAGGAACCCCATGACCCCCAACGCCGTCAAGCGACTCGGCCTCGTCGTCAGGAAGGATGGCATGTCGCACGAGCAGTTCACGCGGCACTGGCTCGGCGTTCACGCCGAGCTCTGCAAGAAGATTCCGCACCTGCTGCGCTACTCGGTCAACCTGGTCGACCGCGAGCGGTTCCCGGAGTTCGGCTACGACGGATTCTCGGAGTTGTGGTTCGAGTCCGAGGAGAAGATGAAGGCCTCGCTCGGCAGCCCCGAGGGCCAGACGCTGCTGGCCGACCTGCCCAGTTTCACGCAGCGCATCTATCCGATCATCAGCCACGAATACCAGCGCATCTGGCCGTGACCGGCGGGCGCGGACTCGCGTGCGGGCCGCCGGTCAACCGGTGTTGCGCAACCCTGCCGCCACCCCGTTGATCGACAGGTGGATCCCCCGCCGCACCCGCTCGTTGACCGGCGTGCCGGCCTCGATCTGCGCGCGATAGCGGCGCATCAGCTCGACCTGCAGGTGATTCAGCGGATCGATGTACGGGAACCGATGCCGCAGCGAACGCGCCAGGTCGGGGCTCGACGCCAGCCGCTCCTCGTCGCCGGTGATCAGGCCGAGGGCGGCCTGTGTGCGATTCCACTCTGCCTGGATCGTCGCGAAGATCTTCCGGCCCGCCTTCTTGTCCTGGACCAGTTGCAGGTAGCGTTCGGCCAGACCCAGGTCGCCCTTGGCGAGCACCATGTCCATGTTCGACAGCAGCGTGCGGAAGAACGGCCACTGCCTGTTCATCTTCTGCAGCAGTTCGGTGCGCGCCGGGCGCGTCTGGGGGCCGTCGAGGAACTGTTCGATCGCGCTGCCGAAACCGTACCAGCCGGGCAGCGCGACCCGGCACTGGCCCCACGAGAATCCCCACGGGATCGCGCGCAGGTCCTCGATCGCGCGGGTGGCCTTGCGCGAGGCCGGGCGCGAGCCGATGTTCAGCTCGGCGATCTCGCGGATCGGTGTCGAATCGAAGAAGTAGTCGGTGAAACCCGGGGTCTGGTAGACCAGTGCGCGGTACATGGCCATGCTGGCCTCGGAGATCTGCGCGGCCGCGTCCAGGAACGCTTTCGGGGCGTTTTTCGTCGGATGCAGCAAGGTGGCCTCGAGCGTGGCCGCCACCAGCGTCTCCAGGTTGCGCCGACCGATCTCCGGGTTCGCATACTTCGAGCCGATGACCTCGCCCTGCTCGGTCAGCCGGATCTGGCCGTTCACCGTGCCCGGCGGCTGCGCGAGGATCGCCTGGTAGCTGGGGCCGCCGCCGCGGCCGACGGTGCCGCCGCGGCCATGGAACAGGCGCAGCGTGATGCCGTGTTTGGCCTTCAGCGCCTGGAACAGCGCCACCAGCGCGATCTCCGCGCGATACAGCTCCCAGTTGCTGGTGAAGAAGCCCCCGTCCTTGTTGCTGTCGCTGTAGCCGAGCATGATGTCCTGCTCGCCGCCGCTGCGCCGGATCATCGCAGCCACCCCCGGCAGCGCGTAATACGCCTGCATGATCGGCGCGGCGTTGCGCAGGTCGCCGATGGTCTCGAACAGCGGCGAGACGATCAGGTCGGCCTTCGCGTCGTCGTCGAGTGTGCCGCGCAGCAGCCCGGCCTCCTTCTGCAGCACCAGCACCTCGAGCAGGTCGCTGACCTCCTCGGTGTGCGAGATGATGTAGTGGCGGATCGCCGCCGGGCCGAAGCGCGCGCGCATCAGCAGCGCCGCCTCGAAGATCGCGATCTCGCCGCGGGTGTGGTCGCTGTAGACGTGCCCCGGCACGCGCAGTGCACGCGGGTCGTTCAGCAGCGCGATCAGCCGCTCGCGCCGCCCTGTCTCGTCGAGTGCGCCGTAGTCGGCCTCGATCCGCGCGACATTCAGCAGTTCGGCGATCACCGCCTCGTGTTTGTCGGAGCTCTGTCGCAGGTCGACCGTGGCCAGGTGGAAACCGAACACCTGCACCGCACGAAGCAGCGGCGCGAGCCGCGTCGCCGCCATCACCACGCCATGATGCCGGCGCAACGAGTCGTCGACGATCCGCAGGTCGGCCAGGAATTCGTCGGCGGTGTGATACGCATTCTGCGGTGGCACCGCGTGGCGCAGCGCCTCGGTCCCGGTCAGTTCCATCAGCGTCGCCGCCAGTCGGGCGTAGGTGCCGATCAGCACGCGCCGGTACGGCTCGTCCTCGCGGTGCGGGCTGTGGTCCGGTGAGGCCTCCACCAGCGCCTTCATCTCCGGCGTGATGCCCACCAGGATCGCCGACATCGACAGCTCGCCGCCCAGCGCGTGCACCTCGCGCAGGTAGTGGCGCAGCGCGGTCTCGGCCTGCCTTGCCAGCGCCTCGCGCAACGTGTCGGCGGTGACGAACGGATTGCCGTCGCGATCGCCGCCGATCCAGTTGCCCATCCGGAAGAACGGCGCCACCTCGTGGCCCTTCAGGTGGTGCTCGAGTTCCGCGTACATCCGCGGGATCTCGTTCAGGAACGTGGCGGTGTAGTAGCTGAGTGCGTTCTCGATCTCGTCGGCAACGGTGAGCTTCGAATAACGCAGCATCCGCGTCTGCCAGAGCTGCTCGATCCGTGCCCGCAGCTGCATCTCGTTGACGGCGAGTTCGCGCTCGCCGACCCGGGTCTCGCGCTCGGCGATCAGCGCGGCGATCTGGCGCTCGGCATCCAGGATCGACTTGCGCTGCACCTCGGTCGGATGGGCGGTCAGCACCGGCGAGACGGTTGCATGCGACAGCAGTTCGGCCACCTCGGTGGCGCGGATGTCCGCATCGTGCAGCCGCTCGAACGTCTTCGCCAGCGAGCCGTCCGGTGCGTGCCCCTGGCGGTCGTTCAGCAGGTGGCGGCGCAGGTGCTGCCGGTCCTCGGCGATGTTGGCCAGGTGCGAGAAGTAGCTGAACGCCCGGATCACCGACACCGTCTGGTCGCCGGACAGGTTCTTCAGCAGTCGATCGAGTGTCTTGCCGGCCCCGGCGTCGCGCTTGATCCGGAATGCCACCGACAGTTGTCGAATCTGCTCGATCAGCTCGAACGCCTCGCGGCCTTCCTGGTCGCGGATCACGTCACCGAGGATCCGGCCCAGCAGCCGGATGTCCTGCATCAGCGGGTGGTCCTTGTCGTTCGGGTCCGGGGCGCGCGAGCCGGCGGACCTGGCGGGCCTGCCCGCTTTGGTGGGCCGGGCAGGCATCGCGGATTTGGCGAGCCTGGCGGACCCGGCGGGGCTGGCGGATTTGGCGAGGGGGCTGAGCATGCATTACCACAGGCGAAGTTCGTGCCAGCGTCGACGGGCTGCCCGGCCCTCCGCGCCGCGCTCCCGGCCGGCCAGGACGAACCTCGCGACGAGGCGGATTGCACCAGATTGGTCCTTGGCAGCCGGCGGCTGGCGCGGCGCACGCACCGGGCTGCGACATGGGCCGCGGCCACCCCGGGGCTCAGGAGCCGCCTGCGCTGCACCGCGATATAATCCGGATCACCGATGTGCCCGTGCCGTTCGCCCCTCGCGGCGGAGCGCGCGCGCCGCGGAGGGATCGTCGAGTCTGTTCGACCTCCCGCCGCCATCCACCGATCCGGACCGTCGACCTGCCCGTGAAGGCGCTCACGGGATGCCGTCCGCAGTCGCCCTTGTCCCGCGGCTCACCGACCTCGGCCGACGGGATTCGCCGAATCTTCCTGACCCACGGCATCCGTTCGGGACGCCGCGAGTTCGTCCTCGGGCACCCAACGGCCCTCGAATTGGAGCAAACATGGGCATCACCACCAACCCTACCGACATCCTGATCATCGTCGACCTGCAGAACGACTACCGACCCGACGGCGCGCTGCCCACGGCCGACGGCGACAGGATCGTTCCGGTCGTCAACGCGGTCGCACGGCACTTCGAGAACATCGTCCTCACCCAAGGCTGGCATGCGCCCGGTCACATGTCGTTCGCGTCCACACACGGCAAACAGCCGATGGAGACGATCGAGACCCCGCACGGCACCCAGGTGCTGTGGCCGGATCACGCGGTCCAGGGCACCCGGGGCGCGGAGTTCCATCCCGATCTCGACGTGCCCAACGCGCAACTGATCGTGCGCAAGGGCTATAGCCGCGACGTCGATGGCTCGTCGGCCTTCCGGATGACCGACCGCAGCGTGCGCACCGGCCTGTCGGGCTACCTGCGCGAACGCGAGATCCGCCACGTGTTCATCGCCGGCTGCACGATCGACCACTGCGTCGGCGGCCTGGCGATCGATGCGATCGCCGACGGCTTCGAGACCTACATCATCGACGACGCGACCGCCAGCATCGATCCGGCCGGCTCGGCACTCGAGGCCTGGAACACACTCGAGGCCGCCGGCGTGACCCGGGTCAGCAGCGCCGACTTCGGCTGAGGCCGCGGCGGCAGCGGCCGTCGGGATTGGTGCGCCCGTCCGCCTTCGCCTCGGCTCAATGCCCTCGCGGCGGTCGAGCCGAAGTTGAAAGACGACCCATGCGCCCCCACACTGTCTGCCGAGGACCGAGCGTTGGCGACGCCCGCCGGCCTCGATCCGGGAATTGCCCCGAGGAATCCTGATGGCCAATGCGCCCCAACTGTCCCCCCGCACCTACAACTTCAGTTACCTGATCGTCGCGATCATCGCGGTGATGCTGATCCAGGGCTGGATCGCCAGCCGCAACGTCTCGATGCTCGCCTACAGCGAGTTCCAGCAGTTGCTCGAGGACAAGAAGATCGCCGAAGTGGTCGTGCGCGACAACACGATCCAGGGCAAGTTCACCGAGGCGCGCGAAGGCAAGGAGTTCTTCGTCACCAACCGGGTCGACCCGGAGTTCGCGCAACAGCTCGAACGCTCCGGAGTCAAGTTCGCGGGCGCACAGGACAGCACCTGGCTGACCACCCTGTTGTCGTGGGTGGTGCCGATCCTGGTCTTCTTCGGGATCTGGATCTTCCTGTTCAAGCGCATCGCCGACAAGCAGGGCCTGGGCGGCATGATGAACGTCGGCAAGTCGAAGGCGAAGGTGTTCGTCGAGAAGTCCACCGGGGTCACCTTCGACGACGTGGCCGGTGTCGACGAGGCCAAGACCGAACTGCGCGAGGTGGTCTCGTTCCTGAAGGAACGCGAACGCTACGGTCGACTGGGCGCGCGGGTGCCCAAGGGGATCCTGCTGGTCGGCCCGCCGGGCACCGGCAAGACGCTGCTGGCGCGGGCGGTCGCCGGCGAGGCCGGCGTGCCGTTCTTCTCGATCTCCGGCTCGGAGTTCGTCGAGATGTTCGTCGGCGTCGGCGCGGCGCGGGTGCGCGACCTGTTCGTCGAGGCGAAGAAGGTGGCGCCTTGCATCATCTTCATCGACGAACTCGACTCGCTCGGCAAGGCGCGCGGCGGCTTCGGCATGGGCGGCCACGACGAGAAGGAACAGACACTGAACCAGCTGCTGGCCGAACTCGACGGGTTCGATCCGCGCGAGGGCATCGTGCTGCTGGCGGCGACCAACCGGCCGGAAGTCCTGGACCCGGCGCTGCTGCGGGCCGGACGTTTCGACCGCCAGATCGTCGTCGACCGGCCGGATCGCACCGGGCGCGAGGCGATCCTGAAGGTGCACCTGAAGAAGACCCGGGCTGCCGTCGGCATCGATGCGTCGGCGATCGCATCGATCACACCCGGATTCTCCGGTGCCGACCTGGCCAACCTGGTCAACGAAGCGGCGATCGTCGCCACCCGTCGCGGCGGCGAGGAGGTGACGATGTCGGACTTCACGCTGGCGGTCGAGCGGATCGTCGCCGGTTCCGAGCGACGCGGCCGATTGATGAACAAGGGCGAACGCGAGCGCGTGGCCTGGCACGAGATGGGACACGCACTGGCCGCGGCCACGCTGCCCGGCGCGGATCCGGTGCACAAGGTCTCGATCATCCCGCGCTCGATCGGCGCCCTCGGCTACACGATGACCCGGCCGACCGAGGACCGCTACCTGCTGACCACCGACGAACTGAAGAACCGGATGGTGGTGCTGCTGGCCGGGCGCGCCGCGGAGGACCTGACGTTCGGGTCGATCTCCACCGGTGCCTCCGACGACCTGGCCAAGGTCACCGACATCGCCCGCCAGATGGTGACCACCTTCGGCATGTCCGACGCGTTGGGACAGGCGGTGCTGGAGAAGAGCCGCAGCAGCTACCTCGGCGAGGCTCCCAGCATGCAGGGACGCGACTACGCGGAACAGACCGCACGCGAGGTGGACCTGGCGGTGCGGGCGCTGATCGACGAGGCGTATGCGCGGGCCCGGCAGATCCTGACCGAGCGTAAAGCCGACCTGCAGGCGGGCGTGGCGATGCTGCTCGAGAAGGAAACGATCACGCCGGATGATTTTCCGGCGCTGGTGCAGAGCAAGGCGGCAGTGCCGGCGTAGGACTTCGCGGCCCGGGACCGTCATGACATCACCGGTGAATCGCAAGACGGTCGACCTCTCCGCCTATCCGGACCTGGTCGTGATCTACCTCGGCATGCCGGTGCGGACGCTGAAGGGTTTCATGACGCTGATGCGGATCGGCCCGCAGATCGAAAGTGCCGGCGCGGGTCGCCCGCAGGGCTTGCTGCATTTCGAGAACGGGATCATCTTCAAGCTGTTCCCGCCGCACATCGGGATGCGCTGGTACTGGAAGGATTTCGAATCGATGGAGGCCTGGGCTCGGTCCGAACCGCACCGCGTCTGGTGGAAGAACTTCCTGCGCGACTCCGGTGGCGCCGGTTTCTGGCACGAGACCTACTTCATGCGCGGCGGCATGGAGGCGGTGTACGACGATGTCACCGGTGCGCCGCTCGGCTTCCAGGGGTTTGCGCCGAGCGTGCCCGCGCGCGGTTCGATGTTCTCGGCGCGTGCCCGGCTCGGTGTCGGGGGTGTGACGCCGCCTCAGCCGGAAGGCATGTCCGAGACGGATCTGGGTTGAGACCTCCGGGCTCGCTCTCTCAGTCCGAGAGCTCCGAACTCGCCAGCGAGTAGCCGTATTGGTAGGTGGCCAAGCCGATGTCGCCTGCTCCATGCTGGGCGAGGCCGTCGGCCTCCACCAGCGCCTGGGCAAACCCGGCCACTTCGGCGGCGTCGTAGCCGGTCAGGATCAGTGCCGAATCGACACCTCGGTCCAGGCCGCGGATGCGCTGCTCGTTGGTCATCGGAGCCGCCTTCGCGCCGCGCAGCAGGCAGGCGCTGCCCAGGCCCGACGCCCGCGGCAGCGCCGGCATGACCTCGTCGAGCAACCACTGCTCCAGGCTTTCACGCTGCGGCTCCGCGGGAGTGAATCGAAGCAGCGCCGCGAATCCGCCCTGCCCGTGGCCGACGCTGCCGAGCACCGAACACAAGCCGCGGCACATGCCCCGGTAGTGCGGCATGATCCGCGCGGTCCACGGTGTCGGACTGTTGAGCCGGGCAAGGTAGGATGCCGAGGTCAGCGTCGCCAGGTCGTCGACCTCGTACAGCACCATGTACCGTGGCGACCCGGGCGCGGCGGCGGTCCAGCGCGTGCCCCGTCGGAAGCCGGGAATCGACAGTCGTTCGGGCAGGTGTTCGTGGGTGTGCCAGCGGTCGTGTTCGTCGATGGACTCGTCGTCCACGTCGAAGGTCAGCAGCATCGCGGCCGAACCGAGCAGGGGCATCATCGAACGATACCACCGCGGGACGCTGCACCAGGCCCGCTTGGCCGCGTCGGGTCTTCGGGCGCGTCGGCCGCAACCAGCGGCCGCAGGGTTTCGGATCCGGCAACGACCAGCGTGGCACCCTGGCCTTGGACACGATCCCGCGCGGCCCCCGGGTCGCAGCGCGCCAGCGTGAATCCGAGTGCGGTGAGGAACGCGCCGACGAAGAACGCGTACAACAGATGCCGCGTCGGATGATTCCTGGATGACCGATCGCGACGGCCGCGCAGCATGCCTCCGACGCCGGGGCGCTCTCAGCCGGCCGCTGTCAGGCGTTCGATGGTCGGGCGGGTCATCACCTCCGGCAGGCTCGAATAGCCCAGCCGATCGGCGATCTTCGCGCCCTGGGTCAGGGTCCAGGCGAGGAAATCCGCGGCCCGCCGTTGCCGCCTGGAGGTGATCCGATCTCGCACCAGTCCGAACACCGTCGCGACGATCGGGTAACTGTCCGGCCCCGGGGCGTCGATCGGCAGTTGCTGCATCACGTCGGCGCCGGATCGTTCGGCGCGCATCGCCGCGCCGACACCGGCCGCATCCGGCAACACGAAGTTGCCGGCGGCGTTCTTCAGGGCCACCAGCGACAACCCCACACGACGCGCCTGCACGGCGTTGACGTAGCCGATGGCCATCGGGGTTGCGCCCAGTGCACGCACGACCCCTTCGTTGCCTTTCTCGCCGCGCCCGGCGGGCCACTTCAACAGCAGGTCAGCCCCGACCCGCTCCTTCCATTCCGCGACGCTGCCCGCCAGATACCGGGCGAAGGTGAACGTCGTCCCGGAGCCGTCGCTGCGATGAACGACCGTGATGCTGGAATCCGGCAGCGGATAACCGGGATTCAGTGCAACGATCGCCGGATCCGACCAGCGGGTGATGCGGCCGAGATAGATCGCACCGAGTGTCGCGGCATCGAGCTTCAGCGAGCCACCACCTTGCGACAGGCCCGTGACGACCACACCGACCGCCCCGGCGACCCAGGGAAACTGCAGCAGTCCGGCGCGTTTCAGGTAGTCGGCCCCGAGCGGCATCTCGCTGGCCGCGAAGTCGACGAAACCGGCGCGGATGCGCTGAATGCCGGCGAGCGAGCCGATCGGCTCGTAGTCGAGTTCATCGCTGCTCAGATTGTCCGACAACCCGCTCTCGGGGCGACGGCTGACGCCGCCCAGCACCTGGTAGGGATCGGTCCGATACGCGTGGACCCACGCCTCCATCAGCGGTTGCACGAAGGTCGAACCCGCGCCGCGCAGGCTCGCATCGCCGTATTCATCCTGCTGCGCGAACAGACCACCCGCCGTGACCAGGCCGGCGCAGCCCGCGATGCCACCCACGAAACGCCGCCGTGCGAGCGGATGCCTGACCGGATTGTCGAGCGTCCGCATCATCGTGGATCCGTTCACGCCGGCACCACCTGGGCGTCACCCGGCTGGCCGCGCTCCGGTCGCGCCGCCCCGCCGAGCACCGCGATGTCACGGGATACCGACATCCGTTCGTCGTGGATCCGTTCGGCCAGCACGAAGGCCCGCTCCATGCTGCCCAGCATCGCCAGGATCGCGCCGCGTTCTTCCCAGTCGAGCTTGTTGGCCGCCGCCAGTGCCTGTTCACGTGTCGACAACATCCATTGGCGCTGCTTGTCGCGCAGCGCCTTCATCTCGGCCGCGTTCGGCGCCTTGTCCGCCAGGATCCCGTCGAGCTCGACCTCGACCTCCTCGATGATCTTCAACACGATCGCGCGGCCGGCCTCGGAGAACTCGACCCGTTCGGAGCGGCGCAGCAGTTGATGCTGGGTCTCGACCAGCGAGGCGGTGAAATCCTCCTCCTCGATCAGGCTGGCAAGCAGGTTCGCCTGCGCCGGCGGTGTGTCCGGCTTGAGCATCGACGCGGTGAAGCGGCGGATCTCCCGGTTCAGCGTGTCCAGTCGCATGTTGTGGTCACGCTCGTCGATGTTGAACCCCGGATCCCGGGCCGCACGCAGGAACATCCGCGACGCCTCGCGGTAGCGCTGCATCTCGAGCTGCACCGCGGGCACGCCGGTGGCGACCTGCTGGGCGAGCGCGGGCGCCAGGTGCCTGGGCAGCGAGTAGTCCTCTTCGTCCTCGTCGGACGTGTGGCCGACCTTCGACAGCACCCGTTCGAAGACCCCGATGAACGGGAACAGCAACGCGGTGTTGAAGATGTTGAAGGCGATCGAATACAGCCCGACCGCCACCGGCACCAGCGGGAACGTTTCCTTCCCGTCGACGACGACCGCGGTTCCCGGATCCCCGCCGAAGAAGCCCATCACCCATTTGAGCAGCTCCATCGACGGGAAGAACAGCGGCAGCATCACCAGCACGCCGATGATGTTGAACGAGATGTGGGCATACGCCGCGCGCTTGGCGTTCTTGGACAGGTTCAACGAAGCCATCCACGAGGTGATCGTGGTGCCCAGGTCGGCGCCGAGCGAAAACGCCACGGCGGTCTGCCAGTCCAGGATGCCGGCGCCACCGAGCCCCATGACGATGCCGATCGTCGCCGAGGACGAGTGGATCATCGCCGTGATGCCGGCGGCGATCAGCACGCAATACAGCAACCCGGTGAACGAGGTGGCGTTGAGCGCCGAGATCGAGTTCATGACCTCCGGCATGTTGCGCAACGGCTTGAGGCCGCCGGTGAGCAGGTTCAACCCGTAGAAGATCAGCGCGAAACCCATCGTCGCCAGCGCGATGTTGCGCACCTTCTCGTCCTTGGCGAACACGTAGACCAGCGCGAAGATGCCGGCGATGATCAGCCCGAGCGGACCCAGCGGCAGCGCGATCAGGCCGTTGCCCAGCGTGGTGCCGATGTTGGCCCCCATGATCACCGATATCGCGGGTCTCAACGCCACGACACCGGCGTTGACCAGTCCGACCACCATCACCGTCATCGCGGTGCTCGACTGCAGCACCCCGGTGATCAGCGTGCCGGAGATCAGTCCCTTGATCGGTGTGCCGGCGACCTTGCCGAGGATGCTGCGCATCCGGTGCACCGCGAGGTTCTGGATGCCATCGGACATGAATTCCAGCCCGAGCATGAAGATGCCGAGCCCGCCGATCACTGGAACTGCGATGTCCTTGAACACGTCGATTGCCATGTCGCTCCCTTGGCATGCGGATCTTGTCGGGAGCGCTGGCAGATGGCCGGTCCGAACCGCCCGCGCGTGTTTCCCCGGCTTGCCGGCGAAGGCTAAACTGCGTTGTTGACGGCTTCGTGACAGACGAGGGCAGACCGCTTTCGAGGTGGCGGATCCAAACCGGAAGCGCCCGGCAGGAGACGGAATGGGCAACATCCAGCTGATCCTGGCGAGTGTCCTCGCGATGGTCCTGCTGTCCTTCGCGGTCGCGATGCGCCTGTTGTACGTGCGTGTCCAGGAGATGAAGGAAAAGCGGATCCACCCGCAGGCCACCAGCAACTCGCTGCAGAGCGCCGCCCGGCTGCACAACGTCCAGGCATCGGACAACTTCCGCAACCTGTTCGAGGTGCCGGTGCTGTTCTATGCGCTGGTCGCCTGCGCGGTGGCCGTCTCACACGTGCCCGGATGGCTGGTCGCCGGGGCCTGGCTGTTCGTCGGCCTGCGCATCGCCCACAGCGCGATCCAGTGCACGTACAACAACGTGATGCATCGCTTCTCGGTGTTCCTGGTCGGCTTCGTGGTGCTCGTGGCGTCGTGGTCCGGGTTCGTGACGACGTTGCCTGCACGGCCGTGATTCCGACGCCGTGCCCGGCGCCACGTCAGGCCACCGGCTGCAACGGCAGGTACAACCGGGTCTGCAACCGATCCTCGGGCACCTGGCCCGGATGGTTCAGGTAGACCTCGACACATTCGGCGGCCGCCATCCGGTGGCCACTGCGCGGCAACCACTGGCCGAGCAGGCGTTGCCACGCATCGCCGAGTCCGCCGTAGCTTCCCCGGTGCAGCGTCCAGGCCCACGATCCCGCGGGTAATACGACTTCATGCAGCGGCGCCGGGATATCGGCGTCCACCGGCACGACGATGCCCGCGGCCGAACGCAACTGCGCCGCCGGCACCGACTCCGGATCGTCGTGGTAGATCGCGACCATCCGTGCGTCCGGCTGGTTGAACAGGCCCGCCGGGCCGGCGATCGCGCCGAGTCTTTCGAAGGCGGCACCAATCGTGTTGTACGGGCCGTGATGGGCCAGTGCGGCCACGCGACGTTCGGGCAAGGTCTCGATCTCGACGTTCATGATCCGGGCTCCTCGATGGCTGAACATGGTCCGGGTGTCGGCAGGCCAGGTGATCCGCGGGCCGTCGGCGTGGATGCCGCAGGCCGCCTGCAGGTGATGGCCAGGGAGCTTGCCGGCGGGACAACCCGCGCCGGCGGTGTCCTCGCCTGTTCGAACCGGGTCGTTCGCAGCCGCCGCCAGTGAACGGTGTTCACTCGGCGTGCGACCGAACGCGTCGCGAAATGCCCGCGTGAACGATTCATGGGTGTCATAGCCGGCATCCAGCGCGATCCGGAGCACGTTCGTGTCCGGATCCCGGGCCAGCCGCCATGCGGCCCGCTCCAGTCGCAGCCGGCGATGCAATTGCAGCGGTGTCTCGCCGACCAGGCCGCGGAAGACGCGATGGAAGTGCAGCGGCGCCATACACGCCGGTTCGGCCAGCGCCTGCAGATCGAGCGCCTCGTCCAGCCGGTCGACGACCCGGCGCAGCGCCTGCGCGACCAGCGCCTCGTAGTGCGACACCGTGCCGGGCTTCTTGTCGTTCAGGTCCATGAGTGACAGTCTGCCCGGCCGTCCGGTGATGCGCTTGACCGGGATTGTGTTTTTTCAGGCGCTCTCGACCGTCGGCGATCCGCGCGCTAAGCTCGGCTTGCGTCGCGGAGTGGCACACGATGAACCGGACCATGTCCCATCACGTCTTCGTCGGCGATCCGCCCCGATGAACCACCCGCCCGCTGCGCGCGGCCTGCGACGGGTCGTCGGATGGACGGCGATCGTCGCGCCCGCGCTGCATTCCCTCAGTGATGTCTTCGAGTGGTTCGGTGGATTCTCGCCGATGCAGCTGTCGCTCAACTACGCGGCCTTCGTGCCGATGCCCTGGCTGCTGCTGGGCGTGTACGCGGCGCATCGGCCACGGCCGGGCGCGGCGGCGCTGGTCGGCGCGCTGCTGTACGGGGCGGCATTTGTGTACTTCGGCCACACGACCCTGTACGCGCTCGCCGAGCGGACACCCGACTACGCCACGTTGTGGGCCCGGCTCGGGCCGATGTACACGGTCCACGGCGCGCTGATGGTGGCAGGCGGACTGATGTTCGCGGCGGGCGCCTGGCGCGCCGCGCAGTTGCCGCGCATCGCGACCGGCCTGTTCGGCGCCGGTCTGCTGGTGAACTTCGGTCTGGCGATCGTGCCGGCGCCGGAGATCCTGCAGACGTCGGGAACCGCGCTGCGCAACCTGGGGCTGATGACGATGGGTGTTGCGATCCTCCGCAGGCCACTCGGCGTATCGGACGATCCGGGGTCCGCGGGTCCGACCGCGTAACACACACCACCCTTCGATCAGCCCCGAGCCGGCTGCATTCCCTGGTGCGGCGCCCGGGCCGCACGCGCCGCCATCGAGTGGACCATGCCGGTGAACAACACCGCGTGCACCGGTGTCAACACATGCCAGTAGACGAGTCCCGGCGCACCGGCCGGGTGGAAATACGCGGTCACCGTCAGCCTGCTGCAGTCGGCCGCCAGCGGCACGACCTCGAACTCCAGCGCCGCCGCGCCGGGCAGCTTCATCTCGGCGAGCAGCGTCAGCCGGCGGCCGGGCTCCAGCGCCGCCACGCGCCAGAAATCGATCCGGTCATCCAGCGCCAGGTCGGTCGGATGATGGCGACCCTGTCGCATGCCGACGCCACCGACCAGCCGGTCCAGGCAACCCCGGACCGACCACAGCCGGTCCAGGAAGTAGTACCCCTGCTCGCCGCCGATCGATGCCACCGTGTGCCACAACGACTCGGCCGGTGCCGAACAGATCGCCTGCGCGGACATCCGCTTGGCATAGAACGCGAAGTCGGCACGCTCCTGGCGGAAACGCATCGAGCCCTCGGTCCAGCGCTGGCCGTCGCCCGCCTGCTGCTCGACTGCAAGGGCGGCCTGCGCGGCCTCGCGATAGGTGAGCAGTCGCCGCGGGATCAGCGCGCGGATCGGTGCGTCATCGGCGAGCACGTCGTGTTCGAGTCCTTCGATCAACGCACGCGCGACGTTGGCCGGCACCGCGGTGACCAGGTCGAGCCAATACGACGACAGTTGCGGCGTCAGCACCGGCACCGGCACGATCAGCGGCCGGCGCCCGACCAGTTCGCCGAACTGCAGCATCAGCTCCTTGTAGGTCAGCACCTCGGGTCCGCCGATGTCGAACACGGCACCTGCCGCCTCGGCCAGCAGCGGCAGCCGGCCGAGGTACTCGAGCACGTCGGCCAGTGCGATCGGCTGCGAGCGTGAACTCACCCAGCGCGGGGTCACCATCACCGGCAGATGGAACACCAGGTCGCGGATGACCTCGAACGCGGCCGATCCGGGGCCGATGATGATGCCGGCGCGAAGCTCGGTGACCGGCACGGCGCCCTTGCGCAGCACCTGGCCGGTCTCGCTGCGCGAGGCCAGGTGCGCGGAGATTCGTCCCTTGGGCTGCAGGCCACCGAGATAGACGATCCGCCGCACGCCGGCACGCGTCGCGGCGGCAGCGAACCGGGCCGCGGCCTCGCGATCCAGCCGCGGGAAGTCGGAGCCGGCGGCCATCGAATGAACCAGGTAGAACGCGATGTCGATGCCGGCCAGTGCGGCATCCAGGCTGGCCTCGTCCATCACATCGGCACGGACGGTCTCGACCCTCGGCCAGCTGCGCGACGCGAGGGCGTCCGCGCGACGCGCGGCCGCCCGCACGGTCGCACCCCGTGCGGCGAGGAACGGCACCAGGTGCGTGCCGATGTAGCCGCTGGCACCGAGCACCAGCACGCGCACACCGTGCCATCCGGCGTCGCCGCGTGGATCGCTCGAAACCTCAGCGTTCATCGGTACCGCCTTTCCGCCGAGTGGCTTGCATGCGCAGAGGCTGACGATCGATTGTATCGGCCCGCGCCGCGATCCGGCTCGCCATGCCGCGGAACAGGAACAGGTGCGCCGGCACCAGCACGTACCAATACATCAGGCCCCAGATGCCCTGCGGATGCCAGTACGCGGTGATCGTCAGGCGCGAGCGAGGCGCCTGGCCGGGATCCATCGCATCGGGTTCGATCTCGAACTCCAGTATTCCCGAGCCCGGCGAGCGCATGCCGAAGTCCAATGTCAGCCGCCTTTCGGGTTCGATGCCGACGACCGTCCAGTAGTCGATGCGATCACCGAGGCGCAATTCGGTCGGATGACGCCGGCCCTTGGTGAGCCCGGGGCCACCGACGAGCCAGTCGATGACGCCGCGCAGCCACCAGAGCACACCGGCATAGTGATAGCCGATGTCGCCGCCGATCGTGGTCACGACCTGCCACAACGCCGCGGGAGAGGCCGGCGTGGTCGCGTTGCCCGACGCACGTTTGGCGTAGAACGCATTGTCGAGCCGGAAACCGCGGAACATCAGCAGGCCCTCGGTCCAGCGTGCGGCGACCCGATGCTCACGTTCGGCATCGAGGGCGGCCTCGACCGCCTCGCGAAAGCCGAGCAGCCGTTGCGGGACCAGCCGGCGCAGTTCACCATCGTCGGCCGGCAGGTCGTGTTTGAGTCCCCCGATCAAGGCGCGCGCGATGCTGGCCGGCACCGTGGTCACCAGTCCGAGCCAGTAGGACGACAGCGTCGGCGTGAGCAGCGGCACGCGCAGGATCTTCGGCTGCCGGCCGACGACCGACCCGTACTGTCGCATCACCTGTTCATAGCTGAGGTAGTCGGGACCGGCGGCATCGAGCACCCGCCCGGCTGCGGCCTCCAGCGTGCGGACACGCACCAGATACTCGAGCAGGTTTTCCAGCGCGATCGGCGACGATTTCGACTGCACCCACCGGGGTGTCAGCATCAGGGGCAGGTGGTTGACCAGATCGCGGATCACCTCGTAGGCGGCCGAGCCGGCACCGACGACGATGCCGGCGCGAATCTCGGTCACCGGCACCTTGCCGCGACGCAACCGTTCACCGGTCTCGCGCCGCGAGATCAGGTGCTCGGAGTCCGGGTCAGGCGGGATCAGCCCGCCGAGGTAGACGATGCGTCGAACCCCCGCGCGCGCTGCCGCGCCGGCGAAGTGATCGGCCGCCTGCTGGTCGAGGCGCGCGAAGTCGCGACCGGCGACCATCGAATGGACGAGGTAATACGCGGTGTCCACGCCGGCGAGCACCGCCGGCAGTGTCTCGGGCTGCAGCGCGTCGGCCTCGGCCAGCTCGATGCCGCTCCAGCCGCGTGCCTCGAGTGCCTTGCGGTTGCGGCCGCTGGCGCGGACCATCAGGCCTTCTCGCTGCAGGCGGGGCGCGAGGTGACTGCCGATGTAGCCGGTGGCGCCGAAGACCAGCACTCGGGGCGAATCCGGACGGTCCGGGTGGTCGGGACCAAACCCGGCTGTCATCGGCGCGGCGCTCCCGTGCGGCGGATCGCGCGTCGGCTCAGTCCGGCTTGCGGGCGTGGATCAGCGCACCGGCCAGCATGCCGGTCCGATACAAGCCGACGAAGTGTGCGTAGGCCTGATCGTAACGTTCGAAGTGTTCACGCCCGAGCCGCGCCACCGTCTGCGCTTCGAGTGACCGGTACATCGCGTGGCGCTCGACCAGGATCCGGGTCCATTCGTCGGTCAGGTCGACGATTCTGACGATGGCGAGGCCGACATCGCGCAGGAAGATCGAATAGCTGTCCACGCTGGCGATCTCGGAAAAACGCATCCCGTCGAACAGTCGCGTGCGATCGACCTCCGTCAGGCCGGGCCGGTGCAGGATGTCCGAGTACACGAGCCGCCCGCCGGGCCGAAGCACCCGCGCGATCTCGCCGACGAGCCGCGGCTTGTCGGGAATGTGGGCGAACGCCTCCTGACCGATTGCCAGGGAAAAAATCGCATCGGGAAACGGCATGGCGAGTGCGTTGCCGTGCACGAAGCGCACCTGTGACCCGAGCTTGGCGGCCGCCGTCAGTTCGGTGGCACCGTCGACGCGGCTCGCGGTCAGGTCCAGCCCGGTGACATGGCAACCGGTCTTCCACGCGATGTATCGGGCCGGGCCTCCGAGACCGCTGCAGACATCCAGCACCCGGTCACCCGAGTTTACCTGCGCCTGGGCCATCAGCCGATCGACCGCCGCGGTGCCGCCGTAGTGGTCCTGATCGTGCTCCTGCAGTATCGATTCGCTGATGTCGTCACGGGTGATGCCGCGGGCGGCGACCGCGTCGAAGATCTGCCGCGCGCTGAGCGGGTGGAAGTCGTAGAACTGCTCGACCGCCTGCAGGCGATGATCGTGTGTCATGGCTGCCAGAGCATAACGCACTCCCCGCACGCGTGATGCGGCCGCACCGTCATCACGCTGTCACCGGATGCTCACCACAACATCAGGTACAGCCGCGTCTGCAACTGGTCCTCAGGCACTTCGCCCGGCAGATTCAGGTACATCTCGAAACAATCCGTCGGCCCCATCCGGTGGCCGCTTCGTGCAAGCCACCCGTCGATGAACCGCCGCCAGGTCTCGCCAAGTCCGCTGTAGCTGCCAAGGTGCAGCGTGCTCGCCCATCGACCCGCGGGCAGGACGATCTCCAGCAGCGGATCGGGAATGGACGCATCCGGCGCGACGATGAGTCCGGCGGCCGAGCGTAGCGTCTCGGCAGGCACACGCGACGGATCGTCGCGGAAAATGCCGATCATCCGGGCAGCCGGATCGGATCGAAGACCGGCCTGATCGGCGATGTCGCCGAGCCGCCGCAACGCGGTGCCGATGGTGGGATACGGGCCCAGATGCGGCAGGGCGGCCACCCTGTGCGCCGGGACGGTCTCGATCTCGACGTTCATCATGTCGACCCCAGAAGCCGCCATTCGATCGCGTCGCGACCGTTCCAAAGTCGACGACCGACGTTCCGGGCAGCTTACCCCAAGTAGAACGCGAAATCTGTCCGTCCGCCAGGGCGGGCATGCGCTTTGCGCGGAAGGACCCGGACGGTTTCCGAATCCGAAGGCAGAACTTGATCGGCGTTGTCATTCCCGCACACAACGAAGAACACCACATCGGCGCCTGCCTGGCGTCGCTCCGCCTGGCCGCGGCGTTTCCGCAGCTGGCCGGTGAACAGGTGATGCCTGTTGTCGTGCTCGACACCTGCACCGATGGCACCGAGTCCGTCGCCGCCGCCGCCGGCGTGCGGACGGTCAGGCTGCAGGCCCGCAATGTCGGCCGGGCCCGGGCGGTGGGAGCCAGGCTGGCACTGGACGCCGGCGCGCGCTGGCTCGCGTTCACCGACGCCGACAGTGTGGTGGCGCCCGATTGGCTGGCGGCGCAGCTCGGCCTGGGCACCGACGCGGTCTGCGGCACCGTCACCGTCGACGACTGGTCCGAACACGACCTCGCGATCCGCGAGCGCCATCTGGCCACCTACGAGGACCGGGACGGGCATCGCCACGTGCACGGCGCCAACCTGGGCGTGAGTGCCCCCGCCTATCGTCTCGCCGGCGGATTCCCGCCGCTGGTCTGTCACGAGGACGTGGCACTGGTGCGTGCGCTGCAGGCGATCGGCGCGACGATCGCCTGGTCGGCGGCGCTGCGTGTCGTGACCAGCGCGCGACGCAAGTGGCGTGCTCCCGGCGGCTTTTCCGCGACACTCGAACGGCTGGCATGCGACATCCCGGCGAGCGCATGACCCCGCCATCGGCCGACGCGATGGTGTCGCGGCTGCAGGCGGCACTGGCCGCCGAGGGCTCGCGAAGCGCGGTGTCCGAAGCGCTGGAAGCGCTGGTCGCGCAGGGACTGGACCGGCCGCCGTTGCCCGCGGGCGGAGACACGCTGGCGCGCTGGCGGATGCTGGCCGCCGTCGGTGGTCACGACCTGTCGCTGGCGAAACTGTACGAAGGACACACCGACGCGATCGCGATTCTGGCCGAACTCGGCGTCGCCGACGCTGCGCCGCCCGGCTCCCGATGGGCCGTGTGGGCCGCCGAGCCGCCCGGTGGCCGCGTCCGCCTCATCGATCAGGGCCACGGAGTCGGGTGGCTCGAAGGCACCAAGCTGTGGTGTTCGGGCGCACGCGGCTGCACCCATGCGCTGATGACCGCGTGGCGTGACGAGGATCGGCAGCCGCAGCTGGTGCGTCTGGCCATCGACCAGCCGGGCATCGAGGTCTTTTCGACGCAGTGGAAAGCGGTCGGCATGGCCGCCAGCGCCAGCCTCGATCTGCGCTTCGACGGTCGCGTCCGGGCGCAGGCGGTCGGCAGACCCGGCGAGTACCTGACACGGGCAGGGTTCTGGCACGGCGGCGCGGGTATCGCCGCCTGCTGGTGGGGTGCCGCGCGTAGCCTGGCGCTGGCGCTTCGACGCTCCGCCCGCGACGATCCCCTGGCTCGTGCGGCGCTCGGCCGGGTCGAGCTGGCGCTCGAGACCACCGCGGCACTGCTGCGCGAGACCGCGGCCTGGCTCGATGCGAATCCGGCTGCCGATGCCCGCGCCCAGGCGCTGCGCGTGCGCCTCGGTGTGGAGCGCTGCGCGACGGAAGTGCTCGATCAGGTCGGCAGGACGCTCGGCGCGGGGCCGTTCTGCCGCGATGCCGACTTCGCGCGCCGCGCGGCGGACCTGCCGGTGTTCCTGCGGCAGAGTCATGGCGACCGCGACCTCGCGGCGCTCGGTCAGTTGGTATCGGCCGGGGAGGAGTCCGTGGCGTGGCGGCTGTGAACGTGCAGGACGACGACGAGCCGCTGATCCGCGACGAAGGCACTCCCGAGGCGGCCTGGCGGAACTGGGACCTGTTCTCCCGTCTTCCGGGTTGGACACCCGCCCGGCTGCTCGATCCATCGCAACGGCTGGTTGTCGTCGCGCCACATCCCGATGACGAGGTGCTGGCGGCCGGCGCGCTGCTGTCGGCTCACGCCCGCGCGCGTGGTGCGGTGCTGGTGATCTGCGTGACCGATGGTGAAGCAAGTCACGACCGCGTCGACGGCTGGTCCAAGGCGGCACTCGCCCAGCGGCGGCGCGCGGAGTGTGACGCAGCGCTGGCCGCACTGGCTCCGCACGGATCGACCTCGACCTGGCGCATCGGACTGCCCGATGGCAGCGTGGCCGCCCAGGCCGATCGGCTCGAGGCGGCCCTGCGTGACTGCCTGCGAGCCGACGATGTGGTCGTGACCACCTGGCGTGGCGACGGTCATCCGGATCACGAGGCGACGGCGACGGCGTGCGCACGGGTCTGCGCCGACCTGCGTTGCCGCCTGTTCGAAGCACCGGTGTGGATGTGGCACTGGGCGACCCCGGGTGATCCGCGTGTGCCCTGGTCGCGCCTGCGGGCGCTGCGGGCCGCGGCACCGGACGTACGCCGCAAACAGGTGGCGCTCGCCTGTCATCGCAGCCAGTTGACGCCCCGCGTCGGGACCGGGCCGGTCGTGACGACGGCGATGGTCGCGCGTGCCGGCTGGCCGATGGAACATTTCTTCACGTGAGCGGACCCGACACACCCGTGCGCGACGGTACACGCGAACATTTCGAGGCGCTGTTCGCCGGCGACAACGATCCCTGGGGTTACCGGCACCGATGGTACGAACAGCGAAAGCGGGCGCTGACCCTGGCTGCGCTCCCGGCGCCGCGATACCGCGCCGTGCTCGAACTGGGCTGCGCCAACGGTGAACTGGCCGCCGACCTGGCGCCCCGCTGCGACCGCCTGCTGGCACTCGACGGCATCGCACGTGCGGTGACGCTGGCCAGCACACGCCTGGCTGCGTACCCACACGCCATCGTGCGCCAGGCCTGGCTGCCCGACGAGTGGAGCGACGTCGTGCCTGGCGACGACCGCTTCGACCTCGTCATCCTGAGCGAGACCGGCTTCTACTTCGGAGCGACCGCACTAGATACACTCGCCGACCACATGGCGGGCGCGCTCGCACCCGGCGGCACCGTGCTCGCCTGTCACTGGCGAGCCGACCTCGCGGACTGCCCGCTGAACGGGGACGCGGTGCATGACCGCCTCGCCACGCGGCTGGGGTTGCCGCTGCTGCTGCGGATGAGTGACGCGGACCTTCGCCTGGACGTCTGGTGCGCAGACCCGCGCTCGGTGGCCACCCGCGAGGGGTTGCGGGTCGCCGCCGGGCCCTGAGCCCGTCCGGTCGCCGACGTCTTCGTCGCGTCCTCGGCCACCGGTTATGCTTGTTGATCGGGTCCGACACGGATACGCCCGGACGTCCCCCGAGTGACATGAAGGAACTGACCGATGGATCTGCAGCTCGAAGGCAAACTTGCCCTGGTCTCCGGCAGCACGGCCGGCATCGGCCATGCGATCGCGTCATCACTCGCGGCCGAAGGGGCACGTGTGATCGTCAACGGTCGCACACAGGCGTCCGTCGATGCGGCGATCGCCCGTATCCGCCCGGGCCGCGGCGGAGAGGTGCTCGGTCACGCCGGGGACCTGGCCCAGGCCGCGGTCGCCGAGGCACTGTGCCGCCGGTATCCGGGCATCGAGATCCTGGTCAACAATCTGGGCATCTTCGAGCCGAAGGCGTTCGAGGACATTCCGGACGAGGACTGGATCCGTTTCTTCCAGGTCAACGTGCTGAGCGGCGTTCGGCTGGCGCGGCTGTGCCTGCCGGCGATGCGGGCCGCCGACTGGGGCCGGATCGTGTTCGTCTCCAGCGAAAGCGGCGTGCAGATACCGGCCGAGATGATCCACTACGGCATGACCAAGACCGCACAACTCGCTGTTTCACGCGGCCTGGCCGAATCGGTCGCCGGCACCGGCATCACGGTGAATTGTGTGCTGCCCGGGCCGACCTGGTCACGCGGCGTCGGCGATTTCGTGGACGCGCTCGCCCGTGCCGACGGCAAATCGCGCGCAGCGTTCGAGACCGAGTTCTTCCAGTCCGTGCGCCCGACCTCGTTGATCAAACGCTTCGAAACGCCCGAGGAGATCGCCTCGATGGTGACCTACCTCTGCAGCCCACTGGCATCGGGTACGACGGGTGCCGCCCTGCGCGTCGACGGCGGCTGCACGAAGAGTGCGTTCTAGTTCGCTGGCACTTGGAGCCGCTTCGCTCGGCCTGTTGTCGACCAAACCCTGTCAACCCAAGGAGCGTCCGAATGAAGATCACCGTCCAGACCACCATCCACGCCCCGATCGAGGAGGTCTGGCGCGCCTGGATCACCCCGGAGGACATCGTGCAGTGGAACACGGCTTCCCCGGACTGGCACACGACCCGGGCCTCGGTCGACCTGCGGGTCGGCGGCGCGTTCTCCTCGCGGATGGAGGCCAAGGACGGCAGCTTCGGATTCGACTTCGCCGGCACCTACACCGAGATCATCCCGCACCGGCTGCTCGCGGCGTCCTTCGGTGACCGGACGCTGCGGGTCGAGTTCATCCCGGTCGCCGGCGACGTCACGGTGCGCGAGACCTTTGATGCGGAGACGACCCATCCGATCGAGCAGCAGCGCCAGGGCTGGCAGGCGATCCTCGACAACTTCGCCCGGCACGTGGAGCGCAAGGGCTGAGTCGACAGCCGCGGCGCGCAGGGTCTCGTGCGCGCCGCGGCCCGATCGGACTCAGACGATGCGGATCGTCGTCGGATCGAAATCCGCCTTCGGATACTGGGGGTCCATCTTTCGCAGCGTGTCGACCAGGATGCGCATCACCGCCCAATCCCGGAACCACTTCTTGTTGGCCGGGATCACGTACCAGGGCGCGTATTTGCGGTCGGTCTCGACGATCGCGTCCCGATACGCCTGCATGTAGTCGTCCCAGAGCTTGCGCTGTTCCAGGTCGTGGGCGTCGAACTTCCAGTTGCGCGACGTGTCGTCCAGGCGCGCCTGCAGCCGCTCCTTCTGCTCGTCGCGATCGATGTGCAGGTAGAACTTGACGATCGTCGTCCCTTCGTCGGCGAGCATCCGCTCGAAGTTGCGCAGGTGTTCGAAGCGCTTCGACCAGATCGACTTGGGCTTGAGCTTGTTCGTCCGCACGACCAGCACGTCTTCGTAGTGCGAACGGTTGAAGATCACGATCTCGCCATTGCCCGGCACATGCGGATGCACGCGCCAGAGGTAGTCGTGGGCGAGTTCGGCCGGGGTCGGGCGCTCGAACCGTGCGACCGTCACGCCGAGCGGATTCACGCCGGAGAACACCTTGCGGATCACGCCGTCCTTGCCGCCGGTGTCCATCGCCTGCAGCACGATCAGCAGCCGCTGTCGCTCCTCGGCGTACAGCTTGCGTTGCAGGTCGATGAGTTCGCCGCGGAGTTCCTCGGTCGCCTCGCGTGCGCTCGCCTCTTCGCCCTTGAAGCCCGGCGTGACATCCGCACTCAATTTGGTCAGCGAGGTCTTCTTGCCGATGGGAAGCCAGCAGCGCGCCATGATCATCCTTTTCCGACCGTCGTGCACGCGATGATACGCTCGCGTGATCGGCGGTCGTGCCGTGTCGAGCGCCGGCCGCCGTCCGCAGCGTCGCCCTCGACGGGCAGGCCTCTCGGCTTCGTCAGCCCTGGGCCAGGTCGAACAGGCTCGTCGCCTCCATGTCCAGCACCTCGAGTGTGCCGCCGGTGAACACCTGCCACCGCCAGCGCACGATGCCCATGTCCGGATTGTTCTTCGAGCGTCGCGTCTCGATGACGGTGATCCGCACCGACAACTGGTCTCCGGGTCGCACCGGGTTGAGCCACTTCAGGTACGCGAGCCCCGGAGAACCGAACGATTCCGAGCCGGCGAGCACCTCGTCGACAACCAGCCGCATCGCGATCGACGCCGTGTGCCAGCCGCTGGCGATCAGCCCGCCGTAGCGGCTCTTGCCGGCGGCGCTGGCGTCGGTGTGGAACCACTGCGGATCGTAGTCGGTGGCGAAGCGGATCAGTTCGGCTTCATCGAGCCGTCGCGGGCCGAGCTCGATCACCTGCCCGGCGTGGAATTCGGCGAATCTCACTTCAGTAGGTTTCCAGTTGGAGGCGGCCTTCCTTCTTGAGCGACGCGGCCACCGTGTCCCAGTTCAATCCCGCCTGGTGCGCGGCATCGCGAAGTGCCAGCACGACACCCTCTTCCATCGCCTTCAGTCCGCAGACGTAGAAGTACGTGTTCGGGTCGGCGAGCATCGGGCCCAGGTCCGCGGCACGGCTGCGCATCACGTCCTGCACGTAGCGCTTGGGCTTGTCGGCCTCGCGCGAGAACGCGAAGTTGATGTCGATGAAGTCCTTCGGCAGGTTCTGCAGCGGCCCGAAGTACGGCAGTTCCGCCGGCGTGCGCGCGCCGAAGAACAGCATCAGCTTGCCGCCCTCGAACTTGCCGGACTTGCGCAGGCGCCGACGCCACTCGGTCATCGCCCGCATCGGCGCGCTGCCGGTGCCGGTGCAGATCATCACGATGTTCGAACGCGGATGGTTCGGCATCAGGAAACTGGCGCCGAACGGACCGATCACCTGCACCTTGTCGCCGACCTTCAGGTCACACATGTAGTTGCTGGCCACGCCGCGCACCGGCCGGCCCTGGTGATCCTCGAGCACCCGCTTGATCGTCAGCGACACGTTGTTGTAGCCGGGCCGTTCGCCGTTGCGCGGACTCGCGATCGAGTATTGGCGCGCATGATGCGCCCGGCCGGCGTCGTCGGTGCCGGGCGGAACGACGCCGATCGACTGGCCCTCGAGCACCGGGAACGGCATCGCGCCGAAATCGAGCACGATGTGGTGTGTGTCGTACTCGCGGCCGACCTCGGTCACGCGGACGTTGCCGGTGACGGTCGCGGTGATCGTCTTCTCGGCGGCCTTGGGGCCGTACAGATTCGTGTAGGCGTGGGCGGCCGACCAGGGCGGGACGGTCGCACCGTAGGCGGCGCTGTTGAACACCTCTCCGCCCGGTTGCGCGGTGGCGACGGTGGCCGCGGTCGGCGCAACCTCGGGCACCGCCTCGGCGGTCACACCTTCGGCCTGGAGCTGCTCGGAGCTCAGCTCCTCCGGCAGCACGTCCCACTCGAGCTGGGATTCGACGCTGTAGGCACGCGCCACGGGCATCGTGCGCCAGTTGTCGATCGAGCCGGTCGGGCACGGCGGGATACACGCCATGCACAGGTTGCACTTGGCCGCGTCGACCACGTAGTTGCGCGCGTCGTGGGTGATCGCACCGACCGGGCAGGTCGCCTCGCAGGTGTTGCACCGGATGCAGATCTCGGGATCGATCAGGTGCTGCTTGATCACCGTCATCTCGGCTGGCGCGTTCATGGCTCTCCTCCTCCCCGGTCACGGGGCCGGCCCGGCGCCCCGAGAGCGGGGGCCGCGGCCGAACGATACCCGAATCCGGCGTCCGTCCGGACGGCGGGCCTCAGTTGAAGCGGACGTACTGGAAGTCGACCGGCTGGCGATTGATGCCCATCACCGGCGGCGCGATCCAGTTGGCGAACCTGCCCGGCTCGACCACGCGGCCCATCAGGCCGGAGACGAACGCGCGATCCTCGGCCGACGGCAGCCACTGGTCGACGTTGCCCGCCCACTCGGCCTCGTTGATGACGCGACCGTCCGGCGACACCTTCGCACCCGCCAACGTACCGATGTTGCGGTGGAACGCCTTGTGCGGTGTCTTCAGCCGGAACGGGATGCCGGCCTTCTCGATCACCTTGTTCCAGCGCTCGACGCCGGCGACCGAATCCTTGATGTAGTCGTCGCGCAGCACTTCGTTCAACGCGTTGAGCATCGGCACCTCGCGCTCGACCAGCCGGCCATCGGTCACCGCCAGCACCTTGTAGGTCTGGCCCTTGAGCAGGTGGTCATCGGTGCGTTTGCCTTCCTCGAAGCGGCCCTTCAGACCGGTCGAATAGAAGGTCGCCGCGTTGCTCGACTCGTCGGCGCCGAAAAGATCGATCGTCACGCTGAAGTGGAAGTTCAGGTAACGCTGGATCGTCGGCAGGTCGATCACGCCAGCGGCACGCAGCTTGGCCGGATCGTCGGTCTTGAGCTCGTTCATCATCTGGCAGGTGCGCTGGATCACACGCGACACGCCGGATTCGCCGACGAACATGTGGTGTGCTTCCTCGGTCAGCATGAACTTCGTCGTCCGCGCCAGCGGGTCGAACGAACTCTCGGCCAGTGCACAGAGCTGGAACTTGCCGTCGCGATCGGTGAAATACGTGAACATGAAGAAGCTCAGCCAGTCCGGCGTGGGCTCGTTGAACGCCTGCAGGATCCGCGGGTTGTCCTGCTGGCCGCTGCGTCGCTCGAGCAGCGCCTCGCCTTCCTCGCGACCGTCGCGGCCGAAGTACTTGTGCAGCAGGTAGACCATCGCCCACAGGTGACGGCCTTCCTCGACGTTGACCTGGAACAGGTTGCGCAGGTCGTACTGGCTCGGGCAGGTCAGGCCGAGGTGGCGCTGCTGCTCGACCGAGGCCGGCTCGGTGTCGCCCTGCGTGACGATGATGCGGCGCAGGTTGGCGCGGTACTCGCCGGGGATGTCCTGCCACGCGGCTTCGCCCTTGTGGTCGCCGAAATGGATCTTGCGGTCCTTCTCGGCCGGATTCAGGAAGATGCCCCAGCGGTAGTCCGGCATCTTCACGTGACCGAACTGCGCCCAGCCCTGCGGATCGACGCTGATCGCGGTCCGCAGATAGACGTCGAAATCGGTCGAGCCGTCCGGACCCATGTCGTTCCACCAGCTCAGGTAGTTCGGCTGCCACTGCTCGAGTGCACGCTGCAACGTGCGGTCCTCGCTCAGATTGACGTTGTTCGGGATCTTTTCGCTGTAGTCGATCGTGCTCATCTTTCATCTCCTGATACGAATGCGTTGAATCGGGCCTGGTTTGGGGTGGAGAAAGCGTCGCAAGCAGATCGAGGTCGCCGCGAGGACCAGCAGCCGTACTCGAGTACGGCGAGGACCGCAGCGGCGAGATCGAGCCGCGCAGCAGCTTTATCCGCCCTCAAACACGGGACCAGTCGAAGGCGGCCTTGTCCCCTTTTCCGTAGACCTTCAGCGCACCTTTCTCGCCGACCGCGTTGGGTCGCTGGAAGATCCAGTTCTGCCAGGCGGTGAGCCGGCCGAAGACCCGGGTGAACATGTTCTCCGGGCCGTTGAAGCGGAGGTTCGCTTCCATGCCGGTCAGGGCGTCGGGTGACATCGCGACCCGTTCCTCGATCGCGATCCGGGTCTCGTCGGCCCAGTCGATGTCGTCCGGATTGCTGGTGACCAGGCCGATGCCGAAGGCGGCATCGGCGTCCAGCGCCTGGCCGATGCGCTCGCGCACCGCAGCCAGCGCCGGAGCCTCGGCATAGAAACGGCGCTCGAGCCGGCTCTGGCCGGTGACCATCGGGAACAGGCCGAAGTTCACTTCGCCGACCTGGATCTTCGGCGCGCCGGCCGGATCGTCCGGCAACGCGAGCTGGTAGCTGCGGTCGCAGGCCAGCGCCAGTTCCAGCAGCGTGCCGCCGAAACAGGTGCCCTTGTCGATCAGCGCGAACAGGCTGCGCGAGGAGACATCCAGCCGGCTGAAGGTCCGGCGCAGCAGGCCGATCGTCTCGCGCACCAGCCAGTGGTCCTTGTGAGCGAGCAGCGTGTCGTCCATCGCCGCGACCGCCTGCAGTTCACCTTCGGTGCGCAGCAGCCAGGTGCCGATGTCCAGTTCGTTGGTCCGCATCGACAGGATCGCATCCTCGAGTTCACGCGCCATCATCAGCGGATACCACGAAGCGCCGGCCGCCTGGATGCCCGCGATGTCACCAGGCTGCGCGCCGCGCGGCGCCTTGACGGTGAAGGTCGCGACCCGCTTCGCACGATCGATCTCGACCGTCACGTGGCGGTAACGCAGCGCGTCGGCTTCGAACGTGCGCTCCAGCGGCACCAGTGCCACGCCTTGTCCGTCGGCCGGCCGGTCGCTTCCGGCGGCCAGTTCCAGCGCGCGCTCCCGGACCTTCTGCGCGAACACCTGCGGCTTGGCGATCTCGTCGACCAGCCGCCAGTCCTTGGCCTTCTGGCCGCGCACCCCTTCGGAGGTCGTGCAGAAGATGTCGGCCAGGTCGTGGCGCACGTGACGTTTGTCGGTGACCCGGGTCAGGCCGCCGGTACCCGGCAGCACACCCAGCAGCGGCACTTCCGGCAGGCTGACCGCGGAGGAGCGGTCGTCGACCAGGATGATCTCGTCGCAGGCCAGCGCCAGCTCGTAGCCGCCGCCGGCGCAGGCCCCGTTGACCGCGGCCAGGAACTTCAGGCCCGAATGGGTCGAGGAATCCTCGAGGCCGTTGCGGGTCTCGTTGGTGAATTTGCAGAAGTTGACCTTCCAGGCGTGGCTGGACAGCCCGAGCATGAAGATGTTGGCGCCCGAACAGAACACCTTGTCCTTCAGGCTCGTGACCACCACCGTGCGCACTTCCGGATGCTCGAAGCGGATCCGGCCGATCGCGTCGTTCAGTTCGATATCGACGCCCAGGTCGTAGCTGTTGAGTTTCAGCTTGTACCCGGGACGCAGGCCGCCGTTCTCGTCGAAGTTCGCCGCCAGCGTGGCCACCGGGCCATCGAACGACAGTTTCCAGTGTTTGTATCGGCCGGGGTCGGTCTGATAGTCGACGCGGGGTGTCTCGTTCACGGTGTTGTCCTTTCGGGAGGTGCCCTGCGCGGGAAAATCGTCGGGCCAGTCGATGCAGAATACTGCCTGTTCCGGCAGGTGTCAAGCACTTTGCTGCATGAATTGCGATTCCTCAGTGCGGCAGGCTCAAGGCCCGACGCACCAGCGTGCGCAGGCTGGCGAATGTCTCGTCCAGCGGCGACGCACTGGTGTCGAGCTGGAACTCGGCCTTCGAATAGAAGGCGGCACGCCCGGCCAGGATGCCCTTCAGGTCTTCCATCGCCTCGCGGCTGGCGGCCATTGGCCGCAGGTCGCCCTGGGCGACGACACGTCGCATGTGATCCTCGGGCGACGCCTGCAACCAGACGGTGGTGCAGTGGGCAAGCAACTGGTTGAACGTGGCCGGATCGGAGACCAGCCCGCCCGGGGTGGCGATCACCGCCTCCGGATAGATCTGGATCGCCTCTTCCAGCGCCCGCCGCTCGTAACGTCGGTAGGCGTTGGCGCCGTACAGGGCCTGGATCTCCGAGATGCTGCAGCCGGCGAACTTCTCGATCTCGCGGCTGAGTTCGACGAACGGATAGCCGAGGTCGTCGGCGAGCAGTTGTCCGAGCGTGGACTTGCCCGCGCCGCGCAGCCCGATCAGCGCCACCCGGGCACTGCGCTGCGCATTGTCGCCGCCGGTGCCGAGCATCTCGCCGATCGCCGCCCGCACCCGGCGCAGCGTCGCTTCGTCACGATGTTCGAGCAGTTCGCGGATCAGCAGCCACTCGGGCGACGACGTGGTGACGTCGCCGATCAGTTCGGCCAGCGAGCAATGCAGGGCCTTGGTCACCTGCAGCAGCACCAGGATCGACGCATTGCCGACGCCGTATTCGAGGTTGGCCAGGTGCCGTTCCGAGACGTCGGCCGCCAGCGCCACGCTTTTCCGGGTCATCCCGCGACGCGCACGCAGCGAACGGACCCGCTCGCCGAGTGCGACCAGGAAGGGGTTCTTTTCCCCGTCGCGATCGAGGCCGGCGTCCCCGCCGGGTCGGTCGGTGGGCAGAGGCTGCGAATCCGGCCCCTGAATTTCTTGCAGTATAGTGCTTGACATCGCAAGCCCGCATCCGTAGAGTGCTGACACGCACGATACTGCATATCGCCGGACGTGGCAAGAAATCGACTTCCAGCCCACCGCCCCGGCGCCGGCTGTCCGCCCGAGGAGAACCCGAATGAGTGAACTGCTTCCGAACTACGTCGCCGACCAGTGGATCACCGGCAGCGGCGCCGGAACGGGACTGGTCGACCCGGTGACCGGAGAGGCACTCGTGCGGGTCGACGCGCAGGGCCTGGATCTGGCCGGTGCGTTCGACCATGCCCGGCGGGTCGGTGGCCAGGCGCTGCGTGCGCTGACCTATCGCCAGCGGGCGGCACTGCTGGCGTCGGTCGCCAAGACGCTGCAGGCCAACCGGGACGCGTACTACGCGATCGCACTGGCCAACAGCGGCACGGTCAAGAACGATTCGGCGATCGACATCGACGGCGGCATCTACACGATCTCGACCTACGCGAAGCTCGGCGAGACACTCGGCGATCGCACCTTCCTGCTCGATGGCGAGGCCACCCGCCTGGGCAAGGAGCCTCTGTTCCAGTCGCAGCACCTGCAGGTGCCCACCCGAGGCGTGGCGCTGTTCATCAACGCCTTCAACTTCCCGTCCTGGGGCTTGTGGGAGAAGGCGGCGCCGGCACTGCTGTCGGGGGTGCCGGTGATCGTCAAGCCGGCGACCGCGACCGCCTGGCTGACCCAGCGCATGGTCAAGGACGTGATCGACGCCGGCATCCTGCCGCCGGGCGCGCTGTCGGTGATCTGCGGCAGTTCCGCCGGATTGCTCGACCAGCTGCGGCCTTTCGATGTGGTCTCGTTCACCGGCTCGGCCGAGACGGCCGCCACGATCCGGTCCCATCCGGCGGTGACGCAGCGCTCGGTGCGCGTGAACATCGAGGCCGATAGCATCAACTCGGCGCTGCTGGCGCCCGGCGATGCCCCCGGCAGCGAAGCGTTCGACCTGCTGGTCAAGGAAGTCGCCCGGGAGATGACCGTCAAGTCCGGCCAGAAATGCACCGCGATCCGGCGCGTGTTCGTACCCGCGGCGTCGTACGACGCCGCGGCGCAGGCGATCGGTGCGCGGCTCGCGAAGACCACCGTGGGCAACCCGCGCAACGAGACCGTGCGCATGGGTGCACTCGTCAACCGGGCGCAGCTGAACTCGGTGCGCGAGGGCCTGGCCACGCTGCGCACGCAGGCCGACCTGCTGCACGATGGCGCGTCACGGCCGCTGGTCGATGCCGACCCGGCGATCGCCTGCTGCGTCGGCCCGACGTTGCTGGGCACCCGCGATCCGGACGGTGCAGACCGGATCCACGACATCGAGGTGTTCGGGCCGGTCGCGACGCTGGTGCCCTACCGCGACCTGCCGCATGCACTGGAACTGATCCGCCGCGGCCAGGGCTCGCTGGTCGCGTCGGTCTATGGCAGCGATGCAGCCACTCTGGCGTGCACGGCACTCGACCTGGCCGACAGCCACGGCCGTGTGCACGTGATCTCACCCGATGTCGCCGCGCTGCAGACCGGTCACGGCAACGTGATGCCGCAGTCGCTGCACGGCGGACCCGGACGCGCCGGCGGCGGCGAGGAACTGGGCGGACTGCGGGCTTTGAACTTCTATCACCGCCGCAGCGCGCTGCAGGCGTCGACCACGGTGCTGCACGACGTGCAGCCGGCCCCGTCCGCCTGAGCGGCGGAAACCGGGAAACGAGGAGACACGATGAACCTGCCACCCGACGTCCGAGCCCCGGGCGCTTCGTTCAATTTCGCGCAGCACCTGATCGAACGCAACCGCGGCCGCGGCGACAAGATCGCGTACATCGACGACCGGGAGCGGCTGAGCTACGGCGCACTGGGCGACCGGATCCGTCGCCTCGCGACCGGCCTGGCCGCCGCCGGCGTCCGACGCGAGGAACGGGTGCTGCTGCTGATGCACGATTGCAGCGACTGGCCGGTGGCCTTCCTCGGCGCGATGTATGCCGGCATCGTGCCGGTCGCGGTCAACACGCTGCTGACCAGCCACGACTACGCGTACATGATCCAGCACGCCCGTGCCCAGGCGGTGCTGGTGTCGGCGCCGCTGCTGCCGACGATACAGGCCGCACTCGTCGAGGCGACGGGTTCGGGTGGCCACGAGGTGCGAAACCTCTTCGTGTCGGGCGCGAAGGATGGGTTGCCGGCGGGTTGTGATCCGTTCGAATCGCTGATCGATCCGTCGCTGGCGCTCGCCGAGCCCGCGCGCACCGCCGGCGACGACCCGGGATTCTGGCTCTACTCGTCCGGATCGACCGGCCGCCCCAAGGGCACCGTGCACACCCAGGCCAATCCGTACTGGACCGCCGAGTTGTACGTGCCGATCCTCGGCATCACCGAAGGTGACATCTGCTTCTCGGCGGCCAAGCTCTTCTTCGCCTACGGCCTGGGCAACGCGCTGAGTTTCCCGCTCAGCGTGGGCGCCACCACGGTGCTGATGGCCGAGCGGCCGACGCCGGAGGCGACCTTCAGGCGCTGGGTCGAACACAAGCCGACGATCTTCTTCGGCGCACCGACCGGGTTCGCCGGCATGCTGGCTTCCCCGGCGTTGCCGAAGCGATCGGAGGTCGCGCTTCGGCTCGCGTCGTCCGCCGGCGAGGCGCTGCCCGCCGAGATCGGCCAGCGTTTCACCGAACACTTCGGCGTCGAGATCATCGACGGCATCGGTTCGACCGAGATGCTGCACATCTTCCTGTCGAACCGGCCCGGCCAGGTCCGCTACGGCACCACCGGCACGCCGGTGCCCGGCTACGAGATCGAACTGCGCGACGAGAACGGCGGGCCGGTGCCCGATGGTGAACCCGGCGACCTCTACATCAAGGGTCCGTCGGCGGCCCTGATGTACTGGGGCAACCGCGACAAGACCCGCGAGACCTTTCAGGGCACATGGACCAAGAGCGGCGACAAGTACGTGAGAAACGCCGATGGCACGTTCACCTACTCGGGCCGCAGCGACGACATGCTCAAGGTCAGCGGCATCTACGTCTCGCCGTTCGAGG
>CADEEH010000010.1:18736-58484 GCA_902826305.1 uncultured Burkholderiales bacterium | reverse complement strand
CCGCCGTAGGGTCCGAAGTGGCCGGAGGCATCCGGCAGGTCGTAGGGCTTCATCGGGTGATGCTCATCGTGACCCCAGGGGCCATCGGCCCGGCCCCGGATGCGTTCGTGCGCCGTTCATGACCTCGCCCCGCCTCGCCGCTGGTCGGCGGCCATCACCGCGGCGACGAAACGCTGCATCTTGTCCGGGTCTTTCACCCGGGGCTCGTCGCCCTGGATGCCGGTGGAGACATCGACCCCGACCGGCCGGACTCGCCCGATCGCCTCGCCCACGTCGTCCGCCGACAGGCCGCCGGACAGGAACATCGGCTTGGCGCGAACCGCGGGAATCCAAGACCAGTCGAACTTGCCGCCGCTGCCGCCGTAGCCCTCGCTGAACGCATCGGCGAGCACCACCTCGACATCGCCGAAGTTGACGAACGATTCTAGCAAATCACCCGGGCCCCGGACCGCGATCCCTCGCCAGTACGGCAATGTGCCGCGGGCAGCCTGACACTGCTCGGCCGTCTCGTCGCCGTGGAACTGGATCACGTCCAGGCCCACCTCGCGCGCGGTCTGCTGGACCAGTTCCGGCGCCGCGTTGACGAACAGGCCGACGGCGGCGACGTACGACGGCACCCAGCGCCGCAGCCGGCGCGCCTCGTCGATCTCCAGGTGGCGCGGACTGCGCGGATAGAACACGAAACCGATCGCATCGACACCCAGGCTGGCGGCGAGCGCGATGTCGTCGTGCCGGACCAGGCCGCAGAACTTGATTCGTGTGCGCACCGGGCGATGATATCGGTCCGGCGGGCGCGGCGGCGCCATCGACCCGCCGCGGCGGTGGGGACGATGCCGCGGCGTCGCGCCCCGGCCACGACACCACGGGTCTTTGGACCGCGTCGGCGACCGTTGTGCCGAAACCCGTCGGCCAACCGGGCTGCCGAAGGCCGGGGCGCGGGGCCTGTAAACTCCCTTGTCAGGGCACGGGTCTCCATGGGCAACGCCGGCGGCCCGGGTCGAGGACTGATGCCCTGCGAGGCGAGGATCGCTTGAACACTGTCATTCGTGCGCGAGCACCGCTGCGCCTGGGGCTGGCCGGCGGTGGCACCGACGTCGCCCCCTTCTGCGACCTGTACGGTGGGGCCGTGCTCAATGCCACGATCGACCGCTATGCGTACGCGATCGTTCGAACGCTGGACGAACCCGAAGTCAGGTTCGTCGCCGCGGACCGCCAGCAGTCGTGCCGGCTGGCACTGGATCCGGCCTTCCCGCTCGACGGCACGCTGGATCTGCACAAGGCGACGTACAACGCGGTGGTGCGGTTGTTCAACGGCGGCAAGCCGCTGGCGATCGAACTGATGTCCTTCTGCGACGCCCCGATCGGGTCCGGGCTGGGCTCTTCCTCGACGGTCGTCGTGACGATGCTCAAGGCCCTGTGTGAACTGCTCAACGTTCCGTTGGACGACTATGCCCTGGCGCTGCTGGCGTTCCGGATCGAACGGGAGGACTGCCGTCTGCAGGGTGGCAAGCAGGACCAGTACGCAGCCGCGTTCGGCGGCTTCAACTTCATGGAATTTCAGGCCGATCACCGGACCATCGTCAATTCGCTGCGGATCAAGCCGTGGGTCATCTGCGAACTCGAGGCGTCCCTGTTGCTGTTCTTCACCGGGGTCTCGCGGGAATCGGCGAACATCATCGCCGAGCAGAGCAGCAACGTCTCCGGCCGCAGAGTCGACGCCGTCGAGGCGATGCACGCGCTCAAGGAAGAGGCTGTTCGCATGAAGGAGTGTGTGCTGACCGCCGATTTCGACGGCTTCGTCGGCTCCATGCGGATGGGATGGGAGAACAAGAAGAAGACGGCGGTCCAGGTCTCCAATGACCACATGAACCGCATCTACGAAGCGGCCTTGCGCGCGGGCGCACTGGCCGGCAAGGTGTCGGGCGCCGGCGGTGGCGGCTTCATGCTGTTCTTCGCTCCGCCCGAGCGCCGGCTGGAAGTCGTCCGGTGCCTCGAGCAGTTCGACGGGATCATCAGCAACTGCCATTTCACCGAAACCGGTGCCCAGGCATGGAAGGTGGCATGAAGGCGGACATCACGAGGCACATGGCGGCACACCAGGCGGTGCTGCAGGCGCTGGCCAACGACGCGGGGACGACGGCCCTGATCGAGTCGATCGCACGCGCGTGCATCGAATCGCTGCAGGCGGGCGGGAAGATCTTGCTGATGGGCAACGGCGGCAGTGCGGCGGACGCCCAGCACATCGCCGGTGAACTGGTCAGCCGATTCGCCTTCGATCGGCCGGGCCTGGCCTCGATCGCGCTGACCACCGACAGCTCGGTGCTGACGGCGATCGGCAACGACTACGGCTACGAGCGACTGTTCGAGCGCCAGGTCGAGGCGCTGGGCACACGGGGCGACGTCATCTTCGGGTTCTCCACTTCCGGGCAGTCGCCCAACGTGCTGCGTGCACTCGCCCGGGCGGCTTCCCTCGGCATGCGCACGGTCGGCATGACCGGCAATCGCCGCGGCCCGATCGTGGACGCGGTGGAGTTCTGCATCCAGGTCCCGTCGGGCGACACCCCGCGCATCCAGGAAGCCCACATCGTGGTCGGACACATCCTTTGCGGTCTCATCGAGCAGTCGATCTTCGGCACGCCGCGATGAGGCGTGTCGCCGGCGACGCCTCGACCCTGCTCCGGGCCGTCCTCCGGCCGGCGGCATGAAGGCGATCGTGCTGGCCGGTGGCCTGGGCACGCGACTTCGCGACCGGGTGTCCGATCTGCCCAAGCCGATGGCGCCGGTCGCCGGCAGGCCGTTTCTCGAATACCTGCTCGACCGGCTGCCCGCGTCCGGGATCGACGCCGTCGTGTTGTCGGTCGGTTATCGCTGGCAGGCGATCGAAGCGCATTTCGGATCGTCCTTCCGGGGCATGCCGATCCGCTACGCGATCGAGGCGCAACCGCTGGGCACCGGCGGCGCGATCCGGCATGCGATCAGGGAGGCCGGCCCGGGGGACGAGGGTGCGCTGCTGGTGCTCAACGGGGACACGTTCCTCGACGTCGATCTGGCCGCGGTGATCTCCTGCCACCGGCGCGAGGGCCGACCGATCACGCTGACGCTGCGACGGGTGGACGACGTCGAGCGCTACGGCGCGGTGCGGATGCAAGGCGAGCGTGTGATCGCGTTCGCCGAGAAAAGCGGTCCCGGACCCGGCCTGGTCAACGGCGGCATCTATGTCATCGAGCGCGACTGGCTGCTGGGCCTGGATCTGCCCGAGACCTTTTCGCTGGAGCGCGATCTGCTGCAGCCATCGTGTCCGACGTTGCAGCCCGCCGGCTACGTGACCGACGCCCGCTTCATCGATATCGGCATACCCGAGGATTTCGACCGGGCGCAGACCCTGATCCCGGCCTGGACCGCATGAGAACGCAACGGTCTTCGCCCACGCCCGCGCGGGAAGGCACGGACTCCACCCCGTACAATGGCGGGCGCGACAACCGGTGCGGTGCCGCCCGGCCGGACTGCCCTCGACGGTGCCGGCGGCCGGTGCCTTTCACGGCCTGAAACCGGGAGACCCGATGGACCTGCGCCGCGTATTCCTGTCACTCGAAAGCCGCAGCCCCGCGTTCGGCCGGATGGTGCGCAGCGCGCGCCGCAGACTGATGTCCCCGCCGGCCTCCGTCGTCGACGAGGCGTACGAAAGTCGCGTCGCGAGCGAGCTGGAACGCTTCAAGGACGATGTCGACGTCCATGCGCTGCCCGAGATCTTCCACTACTGGAGCAATCGGTACCTTCTGCCGATGTTCGAGGAGTTCGGCATCAAGGGCATCGACGACTTCTACATCCGGTACCTGTTCGAAGCGGCCGAGCGCTCGCACAAGCCGCCGCGCTTCATCAGCATCGGATCCGGCAACGGCGACCTCGAGGTCCGGGTGGCCGACGGCCTGCGCAAGCGCGGGCTGACCGAGTTCACGCTGGAATGCCTGGAGCTCAACCCGCACATGATCGCCCGCGGCCAGAGCGACGCCGCGGCCGCCGGCCTGTCGCAGCAGGTGAAGTTCGTTGCCGGCGACTTCAACCGTTGGCAGCCCAAGGAACGGTATGCGGCGGTGATGGCGAATCACTCGCTGCATCACGTCGTCAACCTGGAGGGATTGTTCGACGCGATCGCCGCGTCGCTGGAACCGGAAGGTGTGTTCGTGACCAGCGACATGATCGGGCGCAACGGCCACCAGCGATGGCCGGAGGCACTCGCGGAAGTGCAGAGGTTCTGGGCCGAGCTGCCTGCCGGCCATCGCTACAATCGCCTGCTGAGCCGCGACGAGCCCAGCTACATCAACCACGACTGTTCGGATGCCGGTTTCGAGGGCATCCGGGCGCAGGACATCCTGCCGCTGCTGGTCGAGCGCTTCTCGTTCGAATTGTTCATCGGCTTTGCCAACGTGATCGCACCCTTCGTCGACCGATGCTTCGGGCACAACTTCGACGCCGCCTCGGAAAGGGATCGCGACCTGATCGACAGGATCCACCGCCTGGACGAGGAAGGTTTCCAGTCCGGCCGTCTGAAGCCGACCCAGATGATCGCGGTGATGCGCCGATCGCCGGTCGCCAACCCCAGGTACTCCCGCGGTCTGAGTCCGGCCGCGTCGATCCGCCGCCCGGGCTGACCATGATCGCGCCGCCGGCCGCCGCCTGACATGCGTTGCCCCGTCTGCGACCGAGGACAAGGGACCCATCATGCCGATGTCGATGGTGTCGCCTACTTCAAGTGCGGCGAGTGCGGCTCCCTGTTCGCGGATCCCGCGTTCCTGCGCGACGTCGACGAAGGCCGGCAGACGAACTACCGCGACGACTATTGGCAGGAGGAAGTCAGTGCCGCGCGGGAGCGGTCCTTCGGCTCGTCGTTGCACCGGGTGGCGGAAGTCTTCTTCTACTGCCGTGTCCCGATCGAACGGTTCGTCGACATCGGCAGCGGTCCCGGGCTGCTGCTGGATGCCCTCTCGCGGCTGATGCCGGCATCACGCGACATGTTCCACGGCGTCGAGTTGTTCCCGCCACCGCCGCCGTTCCGGACCACGCATCCGAACTACCACCTGTGCGCACTCGGCGACTTGCCGCTCACGTTCCAGGCGGGTTGCTGCGTCGAGGTCATCGAACACCTCACCCCGGCCATGCTCGACGGCCTCATCACCCAGCTGGCAGCGCGCGCCGATCCCGGGGCGACGTTCTACTTCGGATCGGCACAACCTTCGTTCGTCGAGGCGGTCGACCCGGGTTACCTGGATCCGCACCGGCGCGGACATGTGGTGTCGTATTCCCTGAAGGCGCTCGGTCCGCGATTCGCGCGGCATGGGCTGAACCTGATCCCGCTGCCGGGACGCGACTGGGCCTTTCTCGCCGAGAAGTCGGCGCCGGCAACCGTCACCACCGACGAGTTGCTGTCCCGGCTGTGGACCGCGCTGCCGGAGAACATCACCCGCCTCAAGGATCCCGAGTTCGGACCCATGATGCACGTCGCCGGCCTGGAATCGGCCCGTTGTTACCTGGAAGCCGCACGCGTGGAGGAGCGGACCCACTGGGCGCAGTCGCTGCTGCGGCAGGTCCGATCCGGCGCCGGCAAGTGGCGTTCATCCGGCTGATGACCGCAGCGGCCGGCAGTCCGTCCCGCAGCAGGTCGCTGGCGGTTCCCGGTCCCGAGGCGGGCCGCAGTCAGCCCACCAGCCCGGCTGCCGCCGGGCCGTCGGCCCCCAGCGGGCCCGCCGATCGGATCGCCTCCTCGAAGGTGTCGTCGATCGCCCGGGCCGAGAAGGTCTCGGCGACGTATCGCTGCTGCGAGCCGGCCTGGCGTTCCCAGGCGATGTCGTCGGTGAGCAGCGCCAAGGTCTTGTCGAACCATGCCTGCTCGGAGTCGGCCAGGCATTCACCCACGCGCGCGAGATCCAGGCCCTGCAGACCGACATCGGTGGTCACGATCGGCACGCCGAAGGCCATCGCCTCCACCACCTTTCCCTTCACCCCGGCTCCGAAGCGCAATGGGCAGACCGCCACCCGGGCCTTCCCATAGCGCCTGGCCAGGTCGGCGTCGGAGATCCAGCCGGTGACCTCGATGCCGGGTCCGGCCAATGCGGTCACCGCCGCGGTGGGGTTGGAGCCGGCCAGGGTCAACGTCAACTCCGGCATCCTCTCCCGCAACCGCGGGTAGATCGACGTCGCAAGCCAGACTGCTGCATCGACATTCGGCGGATGGCCGAATCCCGCGACGAACAGCAGACCGGCCCGCCCGGCAACACGCGGCGGTTCCCGCTCGCCCATCTCGACCACGTAGGGCGACAGCACCATCGCCGGCGTCGTGCGGCCGTGCGCCCTGAGCCATTCGCGGACATGGGCCACCTCCGAGGACGACGGATACAGGATGACGTCGACCGTCCCCCAGACCCTCTGTTCGAGCGCCTGCAGGGTGCGCACCTCGGCGGACTCTTCCACAGGCTGCCCGCGAACCTGCAGTTCGAGCGCCTTGCGCAGGTAGTGGATGTCGTGGCCGTAGAACAGGATCCGCGCGGAGGTGTGCCGACGGATCAGCTGGACATGCTCGTCAGCGACCGTCGGCCGGCTCAACAGCACGGTTCGGATCGCGTGTCCGTGCAACTGCAGCCAGTCCTCGATCTGGCCCACATACTCGCGACCGTAGAACACCTCGATGCCCAGCTGTTCGAACACCGGCGCATACACGGGATCGTGCCAGCCGTTGGACGGCCAGAACTTGACCAGGTACCCGAGACGGATCAGCGACTGCATGAACGCCAGCATGCTGCGTGACCCGGCATCGCGATCGGGCTGGGGGATGTAGTGGTCGATCACCAGCAGCAGCGGCCTTCGGCCCCCGCGTTCCCGCGCCTCGAAGACGTTCTCGCCATTGGGCCAATGCTCGCGATCGAGCACGGGCCGCCAGCGCCGCGTGAAGGTCTCGCGATTGACCACCTGATGCCGCTTGATTCCCTCGCGGACATCCAGTCCGTTGGAGATGCCCTCGTGATGCACGATCACCGACGCCGGCTGGTAGTACAGGGCCTTGCCGGCCTCGCGCAGCTTGAAGGCGAGATCACTGTCCTCGTTGTACGCCGGCACGTAGCACTCGTCGAATCGACCGAGCGCCTCGAAGTCCGATCGCCGGATCAGCAAGGAGGCACCCGACGCGTAGTCGACCGGCCTCACGTAGTTGAACTGGCTGCGTCGCGGATCGTCCAGGCGCCCGAAGTTCCAGGCGCTGCCGTCGCGCCAGACGATTCCACCGGCCTCCTGCAGCCGCCCGTCCGGATAGACGAGCTTGGAGCCGACCATGCCGCAATCGGGGAAGCGCTCGAACACCGCCAGCATCGTGTCGAGCCAGCCCTCGAGCACCTCGGTGTCGTTGTTCAGGAAGTGCACGAACTCGCCGCGTGCCATCGCTGCGCCGGCATTGCAGTTGCGCACGAAGCCGAGGTTGACCGGCTGCGAGACGAAACGCAGCCCGGGAATCGACGCCAGCAGCGGCAAGCGGGGATCGTTCGACGCATCGTCGGAGACGATGATCTCGATCGGCGCCCGCGGCAGCTGCCTGGCGATCGAGCGCAGGCAGGCCAGCGTGTGGTCGAGCCGGCCATAGGTGGGGATCACCACCGAGACGCGCGGACTGTCGACCGGTTCGAACGACAGCGAGGCGGCCACCACGTCCAGATCCGCCTCCGGCACCGGCCCGTCGGTGCCGATCGGGGTGGGCTGGAACTCGCGGCTCTGGCGCCAGAACTCGTAATGAGGCAAACCGGCGAACAGGCGGCCGCCGGCACGGAAGGTCACGTCGATCAGGCGCCGCTTCGCCGCGGGCGACAGCGGCAAGGCCGCATAGATCCGGCGCATCCGCGCGATCAGCTGCTGGCGGGTGGCCTCGGGCAGCGCCCCCGCCGACTGGCCCCGGGCAACCCGCCCGGCGACCCGCATCGGTCGGGTGAGCCTCCAGGATCTCGAGCGGATGATCACATCGAGCCGCTGCTGGAGATCGGCCAGTCGAGACTGGCTGGCTGCGAGTTCGTCGGTCAGGCGCGCGACTTCCGACCTGGCCGTGTTGGCCGATTCCAGGGTCGCCGCCTGCCGCTTCCTGAGCGCGTTCAGCTCGGCATCGGTCTGGACTGCCCATCGCGCGATGTCGCGATACCGCTGGTAGTGATCCTCGCGCTCCGAAGCGAGCACCGAGCCGTCGAGCTGGGGCAGCAGCCCGGGCCTGGCAGCCGCCAACGCGACGAAATAGACCGGACGGTCCGTCACCGGGATGTGATCGCGGACGCCCGCCACACAATCGGCGATCACCGTACCGCGCAGCAAGCTCCCGTCGGCCCCCGGCACCGAGGCCGTCGACAGCGCGGACCCGACGATCATCCGCTGCCCGAGGATGCGGACCGCAGGGAAACACGTGCCCAGCAGGGCACGCAACTCGGCCAGGTCGAGTTCCTTCACGTGGAAATGGTTCTGGACCGGATCCAGCGCCGAGTACACCGGCCGATTTGGCGACGAGATCACCAGCAGGCCGTCGGGCTTCAGGATGCGTTGCAGTTCCCGGATCATCGCCTCCTGCGCCGCCAGGTGTTCGATGGTCTCGAACGAGACGACGAGATCGGCCATCGCTGCAGGCAGGCCGCTGGCCGTCGCGTCGCCGATACGGAACTCGAGATTCGGCGCGGCCCCGTAGGCGACGCGGGCGTGCTCGACGGCCTCGGCCGAGAGATCGATGCCGATCACCCGCTCGGCCACCTCGGCCAGCATCGCCGAGCCGTAACCTTCGCCACAAGCGAGGTCGACGACGGTACGCCCCTGCGCCAGCGGCCGGACCCAGGCGTAGCGATGCAGATGCTCGAGCCGCAGCTCGCCGCTTTCCGTCGGAATGTAACGCTCGCCGCTGAACTTCAAGGATGGCCTTCCCGCTCGATTGAAACGGCCTGCATCGGAATCCCGATCAGCCCGCGCGACACCTGGCTGGTCAGGACACGGAACGATAACGCATCGAATATCCAATGCTGCTGGCGGTGGTCGTATTGCGAGCCGGTCGCAATCGCCGGATCGATGCCGTAGTCGCCGACCGGCAGCGACGGCAGGAAGAACCGGAATCGGGCCCTGCCCTGCTCGTCGGCCGCCATCGCGAAGCGTTCGTCCGGCAGCGCGATCAGCGTGTTCTCGCCGAAAAGCCGCTGCCCGAGCCGATCCTTGAAATAGAAACCGATGACGACGTTGTCGATCGCAGCCCGCGCGCGGAAGGCGATCTCGAGTTCGACCATCTCCCCGCTTTCGAACGTGTTCGCCGCGATCCCCGACTCGTTGAGGAGTCGCACGCCGGTGATCTCGGCCAGGCCTTCGCCGAACGTCTGCGTGGGCTCGGCATCGATGCACTCCAGGCGGGAGTAGCGACGTTCGACCAGCAGCGGCACCACCGCTTCACGCATCGATGCGGTCGACGGGGCCGCATGGCGGACCTGCGCCGCGGCTTCGCCGTCCGCCCTCGCGGGGTGAGCGGCCGCGGTCTTCCCGCCACCGGCCGCCTCGCTGCCCTGCGCCGCGTCGAGCGAGTGCTGCTGGGCCAGGTAGGACTCCACCACGAGCTTCGCCGGTCCCATCATCCTGGCTTCGCCCCGGTCGAGCCAGAGCGCCCTGCTGCACAGACCGACAACCGCCGACGCGTCGTGGCTCACGAACAGCAGCGAGCCCCGCTTCTGGAATTCGCGCAGGAATCGCAGGCACTTCTGATTGAAGCGGAAATCGCCGACCGCCAGCGCCTCGTCGATCACCAGGATGTCGGCGTCGACATGGGCGGCGATCGCGAAGGCGAGCCGCACGTACATGCCGCTGGAATAGGTCTTGACCGGCTGGTCGATGAACTCGCCGATGTCGGCGAAGCCGATGATCGACGACTCCTTCGCGGCGATCGTCGAATCGTCGATGCCGTAGATCAGGGCCGAAAGCCGGATGTTCTCGCGGCCGGTGAACTCCGGGTCGAAGCCCGCGCCCAGTTCGAGCAGCGCGGCGATCCGACCGCGGCGGACGATCTCGCCGGTGGTCGGACTCAACGTGCCGCAGAGCAACTGCAGCAGCGTCGACTTGCCCGAGCCGTTCGTGCCGATGATGCCGACACTCTCGCTGCGGTGGACGGCCAGGTCGACCTGGCGCAAGGCCCAGAACTCGCGGAAATGCTGCGGCGGCTCCCCTCTGATCAGGCGCCGGCTCATCGAGTGGATCATCTGTCGCAGTCGATCCTGAGGACGTGCGTAGATCTCGTAGCGCTTCGACACCCCGATCGCGCTCAGCAGCACCGACTCAGAGGACATCCGGAAACCCGTGCCGGGTGCGGTTGAACAGCCACAGTCCGGCGGCCGCCAGCAGGTAACCCCCCAGCAGATAGAGGAGCAGCAGCCCCCAGTCGGCCGTGCCGCCGATCACCAGCGCCCGCAGGTGCTCGACCGGTATGGCCAGCGGACTCAGGTGCGCGACACCACGCAGCGAAACCGGCAACGCGGATATCGGATAGAAGATCGGCGACAGGAACAGCAGCCCTGCATTGACCAGCGCCACGAACTGGGCGAGATCCCGGAAGAACACGCCACCCGCCGACAGGATCCAGCAGACGCCAAGGGCCACCGGCACCATGGCGATGAGAACGGCCGGCGCGGCGAGGAACTGCAGCGGCAACTGTCCTTTGACCAGCAGCACGCCGGCACCCAGCACGAGCAGGGAGACGAATGCGTGGAAGAGCGACGAGAGCACGGTGACCCAGGCCAGCGACTCGAGGGGAAACACCACCCGCTTGACGAAGCTCACGTTCGCCAGGATCAGCGTGGGTGAACGGCTGATCACATCGGCGAGGAACCCGTGCACGATCAGACCCGCGAACAGCGTCAGCGAATAGTCACCGACACCGTCGCCGGCGCCCGGCCAGCGCGACCGGAACACGACACCGAACACGAAGGTGTACATGCCGAGCATGACCAAGGGCAACAGGACCGGCCAGGCCATGCCCAGCATCGATCCCGAGTAGCGCGCGCGAATGTCCCGGTCGACCAGTTGCGCCAGCAGGCGCCTGTTGTCGGTCAACGAACGTACGGGAAGGATTAGGACGCTTGCCACGTGGAGGCGGGGGGCATGATCCGAGTGACGCGCGAGGAGTCCCCGCGTACCGCTCAAGGACCGCCGGATTATAGCGGAGGCACTCCATGCGCCGGCATGGGTTCATGCACTGCGTTGGAGGTTGCGCGCGATCGCACGGTATCGCCAGAACACCGGCGAACTCCAGTACTTGAGCATGCCGGCCAGATGCCAGCGGGCGAACTGCAGGGATCGATGGCTGGCCGATTGGGCGCGGTGGACCACCTCGGCCTCCTGCACCTGTGCCAGCCGCCAGCCTTCCAGTTGCAGCCGCGAACAGATGTCCACGTCCTCGATGTACAGGTGAAACGACGTGTGGACGCCTCGGATGGCCCGGTAGGCATCACTCTTGAACACCATGAACACGCCCGCGAGCCAGTCCGGAGCCTCGGCATGATTGCGCGGTCTGAGCTTCTGGCGCACGAGCTCGAGCGGCGTGTACACGCGCCTTGCCGTGTTCTCCAGCGCGCCATCGGGGCCGATCACGCGGGGCGCGACCAGGCCGTTGCCACGCGACTCTAGTGCAGCGAACAGTGCACGAAACGGGTCGCGCACCCACTCGATGTCCGGGTTCAGCACACAGAAGCAAGGTGCCTCGCACAGGGAGAAGGCCGCGTTGTGGTTGGCCCCGTATCCCTTCGGCACCGGATTGTCGATCTCCCGCAGCCCCGGCAGTCCGCGCACATGCGCCGGCAGCGGATCCTCGGGAATGTTGCGCGTGTAGACCACCTGGGTCACCAGCGGTGAAGGATGCCGCAACAGGCTGTCGAACAGCCGCTTCGCGAGATCGAGCTGGCCGTGGCTGACGATCGACAGGCAGATCATCACAAGGCTCGAGACGCCGCGTGCCCCGGGATTTCGACCGCGGATTCCGCGTTGAGGATCATCACGCTATTCTGCCACCGGCGGGAGGGCTGCTGGCATCTGCACGCCGAGCCATTCGGCGATCGGACCGGTGTCCTGCGCGGGCCAGGATGGCACTGGGTGATGCGCCGGATACTCGACCCCGGTCAGCACCAGACCCGCGGCGGCCAGCGTCGCCGAGGAAACCGAACGATCGCGGGCGGCCAGCACCTCGCCGAGCCACGACACCGGACGCCGGGTGCTGCCGACCTCAACCAGTGCGCTGGCGATGTTGCGCACCATGTGATGCAGGAACGCGTTGCCGACGATCCGCAACGCGATCAGTTCGCCGCGTGATTCGATCTCGAGGCGCTCCAGTCGACGCACCGGGCTGCGGGCCTGGCACTGCGACGAACGGAACGACGAGAAGTCATGCTCGCCGATCAGCAGCGCGGCTGCCTCGCGCATCGCGACGACGTCGAGCGGACGGAACACCCAGGCGGTGCGCTCCCGTGTCAGCGGCGAGCGCTGCGGCCGGCAGGTGATGGCATAGACATAGGCCCGCCGCAGGGCGCTGCGGCGCGCATCGAAATCGTCGCCGACCTCGACGGCATGCTGGACCGCGATCGGCGGCGGCAGCGCGGCGTTGACGCCGCGGACCCACGCGCTCGGCGGACGCGCGGCCGCGGTCTCGAAGTGGACCACCTGGCGCCGGGCGTGGACTCCGGCATCGGTGCGACCGGCGCAGATCGTCGCCACCGGCTCGCCGGCGATCACCGCGATCGCCGCCTCGAGCGTGTCCTGCACCGTGCGCCCGCCGGGCTGGGTCTGCCAGCCTTCGAACGAGCTGCCGTCGTATTCGACCACCAGCGCCACGCGCGGCATCTGCAGTGTCCTGATTCCCCGGGCAACCGGCACCGGCTACCTTGCACCTTCCGAACGCCGGAAAGAAAAACGGGGAAGCCCGAAGACTTCCCCGCAAAACGTCCCTGGCTGGGGACTTACGAAATCTTCGCGAGCAGCTCCCGTGCCTTGTCCTGCTGGCTGTCGTCCCCGCCACGCAGCACTTCCTCGAGCAGCTCCCGTGCACCTTCCTTGTCGCCGATCTCCTCGTAGGCCGAGGCGAGATCGAGCTTGGTGGCCATTTCCTGCCAGCGTTCGCCGTCGACACCGGCCGGCGCGGCGCCGGCATCCAGCGACAGGCCGATCGACGACAGATCGAGTGCGCTGTCCTCGCTGGACTTGAACGCCTCGGCGATCGGTGTGTGACCGGGATCGAGCCTGACTTCGCTGGCGGCGTGATGCAGGCTGTCGGCGGCACCGGCGGCCGGATTCTCGAAGTCCAGCGTGGGCAGTTCCAGCGACGGCAGTTCGAACTTGCCCTCGGTGGCCGCCTCCAGTTCACTTCTGTCGGCAGCGCCGGCGACGTCGTCCTGGGCAACGATCTTGGTATCGATGTCCAGGTTGAAGTCGAGTGCACCGAAGTCCGAGTCCGGCGACGGCTCCAGGCCGGCACCGCCCGAGGGCATCGGCTGCGTGTCCGGGAAGACCGGCGAGGCACGCACGACGTCGTCGGCGATCGCCGGCGGCTCGTCGAACATCGGCGCCTCGGCCTGGATCGCCGGCGGCTCGACATCGAACGCGGGCTCGTCGGCGAGTGCCTGCGGCTCGTCCATCGGCGCGTCGTAGGCATCGGCCTGGTCGTGATGATCGTCGGCGATCGCCGCACCGGCGGCAGCGGCACCCGCCGCACCCAGCGCACCCATCGCGGCCGATCCCATCGGCGACGAATCACCGCCCGGTGCGGCCGCCTTGCCGGTGTACAACGGATTGGCCGGATCGATCGCCAGGCCCATCGTGACGACCTTCGGCCACTCTTCGTTCTGGCCGCCGGTCATCTCGTACATCTCGTTGGCGACGACACCGAACGAATTCGCATCCTTGCGGCCGGCGTAGATCTCGAGCAGCTTGACGCGGATCGCCTGGCGCTCCGGTTGCTTCTTGATCGCTTCCTTGAGGATCTCCTCGGCCTGGGCCTCGCGACCGTAGGCGATGTAGACCTCGGCCTCGGCGATCGGATCGACCTCGGTGGCCTGGATGTCCGACGAGCTGTCGGGCAACTTGGACGTGAACAGGCTGTTGTTCGTGTCGACGGTCTGCCCGCCGGTCGATCCGAACAGCGAGTTCGCGGTGAAAGCGTCGGCCGCGACCAGGCTGTCCTCGAACTTCTCGACCTTCTTCTTGCGGCGCAGGCTCGTGAACCCGAGCAGGCCGCCGAGCAGCACGACCGCGCCGCCACCGAGCAGCACCAGCGGGTTGGACAGCAGTTCGTCGAAGAAACTCGGCTCGGACGGACGCACCGCGGACTTCGCGGGATCGGCCTTCGGCGCCTCGGCCTTGGGCGCCTCGACCTTCGGCGGCTCCGGCGTCACGGCCACTGGCGGCGGCTCGACCTTCGGCGCTTCGGCCTTCGGCGGCTCGACCTTGGGCGGCTCGACCTTCGGCGCCTCGGCCTTCGGCGGCTCGACCTTGGGCTCGACCTTCGGGGCCTCGGCTTTCGGCGGCTCGACCTTGGGCTCGACCTTCGGGGCCTCGACCTTCGGCGGTTCCGGCGGCTTGACGGCCACCGGCGGCACGGTCACCGTGCCCGAGGCGGTCGCACCCGCGGCCTTCGCGTCCTCGACCTGCTTCTGCATGTCGCCGAGCTGCTTGTTCTTCAGCTCGAGCAACTTCTGCAGATCGGCGACATTCTTCTCGAGTTCGCCGACGCGGGACTGGGATTCCTTGAGCGCGGCATCGCTGGCGACACGCCGCTCGGCGGCCTTGGCCGCGGCACCCTTGCCGGCGCCGACGCCGGTCGCCGACTCGCCTTCCGGCGCTTCGGATTTCGACAGCCGCAGGCGATCACCCGACGAAGGCGGTGCGGCACGGTCGTCGACCTGGCCGGTGACGGCACCACCGGCGCTCTGTCCGGCGCGGTTCTCGCCGAGCGAACGCGGAGCGGCCGCCAGGCGGGACTTGTAGCGGTTGAAGTCGGCCGCGCTGACGCGGATCTCTTTCTTCGCCTCGGCGGCGTCGACCGACGACATGTTCGCGCTGTCCGGGATCGACAGCGTCGAACCGGAGCGCAGCAGGTTCATGTTGCCGAGGAACGCGGCCGGGTTGGCCCGATAGATCGCGACCACGGCCTGTTCCAGCGACACCTCGGCCGGCTTGACCTTGCCGGCCACCGAGGCCAGCGTGTCGCCGCGACGCACGACGACCTGGCCCGGGTTCGACTCGCGTGCAGCGGGTGCGGCGGACGGGGCGGTTGACGGGGCAGCCGCGGCCGGAGCCGGTGTGGCTGCTCGCGGCCGGGCTGGCTGGGCCGGGGCGGCCGCGGGGGCCGGCACCGGAGCGGCCTCGACGGCGACCGGCTGGGCCTGGGCGACCGGCGGGACGACCGCGGCGGGAGCCGGACGGCCATCGACCGACTCGCGGGCCACGCGCAGTTCCGGCGGATCGAGCAGGAACGTGTATTCGCGCACGAAGCGGCCCGACGCCCAGTTCAGCTCGACCAGCATGTCGACGAACGGTTCGTTGATCGGCTGGCTCGAGGAGATGCGAACGAACGCACGGCCGTCGGATCGACGGTCGACGGCGAAACGCAGCGAGGACAGCGCCGGACTGTATTCCAGGCCCGCCTGGCGGAACGCGTCGGCGGTGGCCAGCCTCGCGGTCAGGGAAGACGACTCTTCCTTGGACAGCGAGGTGATCTCCACTTCGGCGCGAAGGGGCTGCCCCAGTGCGGATTGCACCGTGAGCCGACCCAGACCGGCCGCATCGGCGGCAAGCGGAAGGGCACTGGTAAGCGCGAGCGCTACTGCTGCAGCGAGCTTCTGACTGACATGACTCATTTGCCGCGACTCTTCTGTCGAGTTGTTCACAGGCGCGCTCGATCCCTGGCTGACTGATTTGCCTTTTTCGAGCGTAACATCAAACACTTATGGACGCAAGCTCACCAAGAAACGTAGCTTCGCGTCCGTGGCTTTCGAACTACGGCGCAGTGTACCGTCCGGGTACCCACGCTTCAGTCCCTCCGGCACCGGTGGCGAAGCGGGCCTGACGAAAGGCGGGTCGGCTTCGTGCAAAAAGACGAAGAATCCGGTACCCGCAACGCCCGGCGCGGCGATCCATCGACGGTGGCTCAATCGAGCAGGATGCGCAGCATCCGACGCAGCGGTTCGGCCGCGCCCCAGAGCAGTTGATCACCGACGGTGAACGCGCCGACGAAACCGGGACCGAACGACAGCTTGCGCAGCCGTCCGATCGGCACCGTCAGCTGCCCGGTGACCGCCGCCGGGCTCAGGGCCTCGACGCTGGCCGCCTTCTCGTTGGGCACCAGCCGCACCCACGGGTTGCCCGAGGCGACGACGCGTTCGATCTCGGCCAGCGGCAGATCCTGGCGCAGCTTGATCGTCAGCGCCTGGCTGTGACAACGCATCGCGCCGATGCGCACGCAGATGCTTTCGACCGGGATGTGCGCCGGCCCCTCGGCGGGACGGCCGAGGATCTTGTTGCACTCGGCATCCCCCTTCCATTCCTCGCGCGACACGCCGTTGCCGAGGTCCTTGTCGATCCAGGGGATCAGGCTGCCGGCCAGCGCCGCGCCGAAAGCCCGGGTCGGGAAGGTCTTCGAGCGCAGCGTCTCGGCGACCCGACGGTCGATGTCCAGGATCGCCGAGGCCGGGTCGGCGAGCAGGTGGGCGACACTCGCGTGCGCCGCCCCCATCTGTTCGATCAGTTCGCGCATGTTCTGCGCACCGGCGCCCGATGCCGCCTGGTAGGTCATGGCCGACACCCACTCGACCAGGTCCTCGCGCAACAGGCCGCCGATCGCCATCATCATCAGGCTGACCGTGCAGTTGCCGCCGACATAGGTACGGACCCCGCGCGCCAGCGCCTCGTCGATCACCGGACGGTTCAGCGGATCGAGCACGATCACCGCATCGTCGGCCATCCGCAGTGCCGAGGCCGCATCGATCCAGTAGCCCTTCCAGCCCGCGGCACGCAGCTTCGGATAGATCGCGTTGGTGTAGTCGCCCCCCTGGCAGGTGACGATCGTGTCCATCCTGGCCAGTGCCTCGACCGAATCGGCCGGCTGCAGCCGATCCCCGCCGAGCGGCGCGGCGCCGCCGGCATTGGACGTGCTGAAGAACACCGGATCGATCAGCGCGAAGTCGCCCTCGGCGGTCATCCGCTCCATCAGCACCGAGCCGACCATCCCGCGCCAGCCGACCAGACCCACTGTCATCGCCATCTCGCGTCCTTCCAATGCCGCCGCGGCCACGGGTGTCCGGCGGTCGAATCCTGGGGCCGGCGCATGCGCCGAGGCACGCTAGCCGGTGGCCAGCGCCGCCAGCACCGCGTCACCCATCTCGCGGGTGCCCACCGTCCGCGCACCCGGCGCCGCGATGTCGGCGGTGCGCAGGCCCTGGGCCAGCACCCGGCGCACGGCGGCCTCGATCCGTGCCGCCGCCGCCTGCTGGTCCAGCGAATGACGCAGCAGCATCGCTGCCGACAGGATCGTCGCCAGCGGGTTGGCCACCCCCTTGCCGGCGATGTCCGGAGCGGAGCCGTGGATCGGCTCGTACAGCCCGAAGCGCTCGGCGTTGAGCGAGGCCGACGGCAACATGCCGATCGAGCCGGTGAGCATCGACGCCTCGTCCGACAGGATATCGCCGAACATGTTGCCGGTGACGATCACGTCGAACTGTTTCGGCGCCCGCACCAGTTGCATCGCCGCGTTGTCGACATACATGTGCGACAGTTCCACGGCCGGGAACTGCTTGTGCACGTCGGTGACGACATCGCGCCAGAACTGCGTCGTCTCCAGCACGTTGGCCTTGTCGACCGAACAGACGCGGCGCTGGCGCTTGGCGGCCGCCTCGAACGCGGTCACCGCGATCCGGCGGATCTCGCCCTCGGTGTAGCGCATCGTGTCGAAGCCTTCGCGTTCGCCGGCCTCGTTGACCCGCACGCCGCGCGGCTGGCCGAAGTAGATGTCGCTGGTCAGTTCGCGCACGATCAGGATGTCCAGGCCGGCGACCACCTCGGGCTTGAGCGTCGAGGCGCCTGCCAGTTCGGGATAGACGATCGCCGGGCGCAGGTTGGCGAACAGGTCGAAATGTTTGCGCAGCCGAAGCAGCCCCTGCTCGGGCCGTGACGCCCGCGGCAGCGTGTCGTAGCGCGGTGCGCCGACCGAGCCGAACAGGATCGCCGCCGACCGTTCGCAGACGGCCAGCGTGTGCGCCGGCAGCGGATCACCGTCGGCATCGTAGCCGGCGCCACCGACCGGGGCGGTCTCGAACACCAGCGGCAGCGAGGCGCCGGACACCGCCTGCAACACCCTCACCGCCTCGGCGGTGGTCTCCGGTCCGATGCCGTCGCCGGGCAGGACCGCGATCCGGACCGGTTCACTCATCGCGGCTCCAGCGTGCGGGCGAGCCACGGATGCCGGGCGAGGCGCTGCTGCTCGAACTCGCGGATCTTGTCGGCGTGACGCAGCGTCAGGCCGATGTCGTCGAAGCCGTTGACCAGGCAGTACTTGCGGTGCTCGCCGACCTCGAAGGACCACTGCTGCGAACCATCGGTGGTGGCCACCGTCTGCGCCGGCAGGTCGACGATCAGCTCGAAGCCCGGGAACGCGTGGACCTCGTGGAACAGGCGGTCGACCTCGCGCTCGGGCAGCGCGACCGGCAGCAGGCCGTTCTTGAAGCAGTTGTTGTGGAAGATGTCGGCGAACGACGGGGCGATCACGACACGGAAGCCGAAGTCCTCCAATGCCCACGCCGCGTGCTCGCGCGACGATCCGCAGCCGAAGTTCTCGCGTGCGAGCAGGATCGACGCGTGCCGGTAGCGCGGCTGGTTCAGCACGAAGTCCGGGTTCGGCACGCGGCTGGACGGATCCTTGCCCGGCTCGCCGGGATCACGGTAACGCCAGGCGTCGAACAGGTTCGGACCGAAGCCGCTGCGCTGGATCGATTTCAGGAACTGCTTCGGGATGATCGCGTCGGTGTCGACGTTGGATCGGTCCAGGGGCGCGACCACGCCGCGGTGGACGGTCAGTTTCTGCATGGCTGCCTCCCGCTCACGAAACGCGCCGGATGTCGACGAAATGGCCCGCGATCGCGGCCGCCGCGGCCATCGCCGGGCTGACCAGATGCGTGCGGCCGCCGGCCCCCTGGCGGCCCTCGAAGTTGCGGTTCGACGTCGATGCGCAGCGTTCACCCGGCTCGAGGCGGTCCGCGTTCATCGCCAGGCACATCGAGCAGCCGGGTTCGCGCCACTCGAAGCCGGCAGCCACGAAGACCTTGTCCAGGCCCTCGCGTTCGGCCTGCGCCTTGACCAGGCCCGAGCCCGGCACGACCAGCGCGAGGCGCACATTGCCGGCCTTGCGCCGACCCTTGACGATCGCCGCCGCCTCGCGCAGATCCTCGATGCGCGAATTGGTGCACGAGCCGATGAACACCTTGTCGATCCGGATGTCCTGGATCGGCGTGTTCGGCGCCAGGCCCATGTAGGTCAGCGCCCGTTCCATGCCCTCGCGCCGGACCGGATCCTTCTCCTTGTCCGGATCGGGCACCCGGGCGTCGACCGGCAACACCATCTCCGGCGACGTGCCCCAGGTCACCGACGGCGCCAGCTGCGTCGCGTCGATCGTCACCTCCTGATCGAATCGCGCGCCGGCATCCGTCGTCAGCGTGCGCCAGTAGCGGACCGCGTCGTCCCAGCCGGCGGCCTCGGGAGCCATCGGACGCCCGCGCAGGTAGTCGATGGTGGTGTCGTCGACGGCGACCATGCCGGCACGAGCGCCCCCCTCGATCGCCATGTTGCACAGGGTCATCCGCCCTTCCATCGACATCGCCCGGATCGTCGAGCCGGCGAACTCGATCGCACAACCGGTGCCCCCGGCGGTGCCGATGCGGCCGATGATCGCGAGGATCACGTCCTTCGGCCCGACACCGCGCGGCAACGCGCCGTCGACGCGAACACGCATGTTGCGCATCTTGCGCGCGACCAGGCACTGGGTCGCCAGCACGTGTTCGACCTCGGAGGTGCCGATGCCGAACGCCAGGCAGGCGAATGCACCATGGGTGCTGGTGTGCGAGTCGCCGCAGACGACCGTCATGCCCGGCAGCGTCGCGCCCTGCTCGGGCCCGATCACGTGCACGATGCCCTGGCGGCGATCGTGGATGTCGAAATAGGTCATCCCGTGCTCGCGCGCGTTGGCCTGCAGCGTCTCGACCTGCAGGCGCGCGATCGGATCGTCGATCCCGCGCGAACGATCGGTCGTCGGCACGTTGTGGTCGACGACCGCGACATTGGCCGAGATCCGCCACGGCCGGCGCCCGGCGACCCTCAGCCCTTCGAAGGCCTGCGGGCTGGTGACCTCGTGCACCAGGTGCCGATCGATGTAGATCAGCGCGGTGCCGTCGTTCTCCTGGTGGACGACGTGGGCGTCCCAGAGCTTGTCGTACAGGGTGCGTGCTGCGAGTGTCATCGCGGTACCGCGCAAAGCCTTGCCGGGGGCTGTCGATTATGCCAGAGGCCCCTCACCCGCCGCGGGCGGGTGATGCGCCGACGACGGGGCGCCGCGTCACTTGCGCGCGGCCTCGTACAACGGCATCACCCGGGTCGCGTAGACGGCCAGGTCCTCGCTGCGGTCCGACGGCGCCGGATGGGTGCTCAGGAACGCCGGGCCCTTGCCGCCGCCGGCGACCTTGCCCATCTTCTGCCACAGCGTGACTGCCGCGCGCGGATCGAAACCCGCGCGCGCGGCCAGCTCGACGCCGATGCGGTCGGCTTCGGTCTCATGGGCCCGGCTGTTGGGCAACCCGAAGGTCACGTTGTAGACGAGCTGGGTCATGTCCAGTGCCACACCCCCGGCCCCGATCGCGGCCCCGACCGCCCCGATCACCAGGCCGGTACCGACCTGTTCGGAGGCCCGCTCGCGCGAGTGTTCCCGCAGCGCATGGGCGATCTCGTGGCCGAGCACCGCCGCCAGTTCGTCGTCGGTCACCGACAGCTTCTGGATCAGCCCGGTGTAGACGGCGATCTTGCCCCCGGGCATGCACCAGGCGTTGACTTCCTCCGAACGGATCACGTTCACCTCCCAAGGCCACGACTTCGCATCGGGACGGAACACCGATGTCGCCGCGATCAGCCGCTGGCTGATCGCGCGCACCCGTTGGGTCAGCGCCGGATCGGCATTCAGGTGGCCCTGCGCCTTTTCGTGGGACAAGGTCTCGTGGTACGCCTTGGCCGCGCCCTCGCGCAGGTCGGCCTCCTTGACCAGCGAGGACATGTGCTGGCTGCGGTCGACCCCGACCGCGCCGGGGTTGGTGGTCTGCACCGACTGGCACGCGACCAGCGACCAGACGATCGCCGCGCCCAGGCTCGTCGCCCGCACGACACGGATCCATCGTGTTCGATTCATTGCTACGTCTCCATTCGTTTGCCCGGGGCCGGCATCCGGCGCGCGACGACGATCGCGACCCAGCCGGCGAGCGCCGCCGCCGCGGCGACCAGGAACGCGGTCTCGGGCGAGACCGCGGACCAGACCCAGCCGGCGACCAGGCCGCCGGTGACACCGCCGAAACCATAACCCACCGTCGTGTAGACCGCCTGTGCACGGGCCTGCTGCGCCGGTTCGAACCAGCGGTGCAACAGCGCCATCGTCGCACTGTGATGCAGTCCGAAGGTCAATGCGTGCAAGAGCTGCGTGACCACAACAACGACCCAGCCGGCGCCCCAGCCGCCGAGCAGGCCGAAGCGCAGCGTCGCCGCGAGCAGGCTCGCCGACAACAGCGTCATCGCGTCGAAGCGCACGAACAACGGACGCTGCCATCGGAACAACGCGATCTCGGCGATCACGCCGACCGCCCAGACGACACCGATCGCCGTCTTCGTGTAGCCGGCACGCTCCAGGAACAGCGAGAAGAATCCGTAGAACGCCCCGTGGGCGAAGATCATCATGAACGACGCGACCAGGAAACAGACGATCGCCGGATCCCGAAGCCGCCGGCGCAGTGATGCCTGCGCGGCGACGAACGGGACCACCGGCCGTGAGCGCACCGCGAACGTGGCCGCGATCAGGGCACAGGTCGCCAGGCCCATCCACACCGGCAGCGACGCCGCCCCGAACCGGTCCAGCAGCACCCCGACCCCGGTGACCGCACCGATGAAACCGATCGAACCCCAGGCGCGGATGCGCCCGTAGGTGCCCGCGTCGCCGCGGGCGCTGGCCAGCGCCATCGACTCGCCGATCGGCATCTGCGCGGTGGTCGCGAAGAACAGCCAGACCAGCGCGGCGAAAGTCGCCACGAAGCTGTCGCCGGCCAGCCCCATCGCGACCACCCCGACCAGCGCGGCCAGTGCACTGGCCTTCAGGATCGTCGCCGAGCGACCGCTGTGATCGGCGAGCCAGCCCCACAGCAGCGGTCCGCCGATGCGCATCATCTGCGGCAACGAGACCAGCAGCGCGATCGCCTCGATCGACAGGCCACGTGCGGACAGGTACAGCGACAGGTACGGCATCGCGGTGCCGACGAACGCGAAGTAGCACAGGAACAGCGCCGACAACGCCTGTCGGCCGGTTGGATCGCCGGCGGCCGTCACCCGGTCACGGGCGAGATCGGCGGTGCCACTAGGGTGCTGTCCCGGGAATCGGCGGCAGCGCCGGCCCGACACCGGTGTTCTGCGCCCGATGCCGCAGCGCATGGTCCATCAGCACCAGCGCCAGCATCGCCTCGGCGATCGGTGTCGCCCGGATGCCGACACACGGATCATGGCGACCTTCGGTCCGGACCACCGTCGGCGTGCCGGTGCGATCGATCGAGCGCCGCGGCAGCCGGATGCTCGAGGTCGGCTTCAACGCCAGCGACACGGTGACCGGCTGCCCGGTGGAGATGCCGCCTAGCACCCCGCCGGCGTGGTTGCTCAGGAACCCGTCGGGTGTCAGTTCGTCGCCATGCTGGCTGCCGAGCTGCGTGATGCTGCCGAACCCGGCGCCGATCTCCACCCCCTTGACCGCATTGATGCCCATCATCGCGTGGGCGATGTCGGCGTCGAGACGGTCGAACACCGGTTCACCCCAGCCCGCCGGAACCGGCTCGGCGACCAGGTTGATGCGCGCCCCGACCGAGTCGCCCGAGCGGCGCAGTTCGTCCATGTACTGCTCGAGCCGCGGCACGATGGTGGCGTTCGGCGCAAAGAACGGATTGGTCGCCACGTGTTCCCACCCTTCGAACGGGATCTCGATCGGGCCCAGTTGCGCCATCCAGCCGCGGATCCGAAGCTGGTGATGTTCGGCGAGCCACTTGCATGCGATCGCCGCCGCGGCGACCGTGACCGCGGTCAGCCGCGCCGACGAACGCCCGCCGCCGCGCGGATCACGCGCGCCGTACTTGCGCCAGTACGCGTAGTCCGCGTGGCCGGGCCGGAACGTGTCGAGCAGGTTCGCATAGTCCTTGCTGCGGGCGTCCTGGTTGTCGATCAGCAGCGCGATCGGTGTCCCGGTGGTGCGGCCTTCGAAGACCCCGGACAGGATCCGGACCTGATCGGGTTCCTGGCGCTGGGTCACGTGACGCGAGGTGCCGGGCCGGCGCCGGTCGAGCGCCGGCTGGATGTCCGCTTCGGACAACTCGAGCCCCGGCGGACAACCGTCGACCACACCACCGATCGCCGGACCGTGGGACTCGCCGAACGACGTGACGCAGAACAGACGGCCGAGAGTGTTGCCGGACATGCGGATCCCGAAGGAACGGTCAGCCGACGATTCTAGGGCCTGTCCACGTCATCCGGGCGCTCGCGCCGCCTCGGCGTCGACAGGCCCTGGTCCAGCGCCATCGCAACCAGGCCGCGCGCCCCCGAAGCAGCAAACGGCCCGCCGACGCCGGCCATGCCACCCTGACGCGGCCAGTTCGGTCAGAATATCGCGCACGACGAACCCCTTCCGGAGAACTCGACGATGGTCAACAGGACACGCCCGACCGACGGGCGTCGCAGGGTGGTCAAGGCGCTCGCCGCCTCGATCGGTGCCGGCGCGCTGCCGGCCGCGTTCGGCCAGGCAGGTTATCCGTCCAAGCCGGTCAAGCTGATCATCCCGTTTCCGCCGGGCGGATCGACCGACATCGTCGGCCGGCTGGTCGCGCAGCGGCTGACCGGTGTGCTCGGGCAGTCGGTGGTGGTCGAGAACCGCGGCGGCGCCGGCGGCACGATCGGCGCGGCCGAGATCGCGCGCGCGGCGCCGGACGGCTACACGCTGGGCGTGGGCACGGTGTCCACCTGCGGCACCGCCCCCAACACCTACCCGAAGCTCGCCTACGATCCGCGCAAGGACTACCAGCCGATCAGCAACGTCGCGGCGGTCCCCGGCGTGATCGTCGTGCACCCGGGCTTCCCGGCGAAGAACTACGACGAGTTCATGAAGGTGATCCGCGCCAACCCCGGCAAGTTCAACTACGCGTCGTCGGGCAACGGCGGGGTCGGGCACATGGGCATGGAACTGTTCAAGTACCAGACCAAGACCTTCATGACCCACATCGGTTATCGCGGCGCCGGTCCCGCGCTGACCGACGTGTTGGGCGGCAACGTGCCCATCCTGTGGGACAACCTGAGCTCGTCGTTGCCACACATCAAGACCGGCAAGCTGGTGCCGATCGGCCTGGCGTACCACCAGCGCATCCCGCAGCTTCCCGACCTGCCGACCTTCGTCGAACTGGGCCTGAAGGACTACGACGCGGCGACCTGGTTCGGCATCGTCGCGCCCGCCGGCACGCCGCGCGAGATCGTCAACAAGTTGAACCAGGAGATCGTCAAGCTGCTCGCCATCGACGAGGTCAAGCAGCGGCTCGCCGATGCCGGGGCGTTCGCGATCGGCAACTCGCCGGACCAGTTCGCCGCGCAGATCGATCGCGAGATCAAGAAATGGAAGGTCGTCGCCGATTTCGCGAAGGTGACCGCAACCGACTGACGATCGCCGCGGCCGGCGCGCGTCAGCCCAGCCGGCTGCGCAGCCGGTCGATCACGGTGCGCCGGGGCAGCAGCGCCAGCACCGCCTCCAGCGAGGGCGTCTGCGTGCGGGCGAACAGCAGCACACGCAGCGGCTGGCCGAACTGCGGCATCTTCAGTCCATGCCGTTGCACGGTGGCCTTGATCGCCGCCGCCAGCGCCGGACGGTTCCACTCGACGGTCTCGAGCACGGCGGCAAAATCGGCGAACACCACCCGTACCGCCGGTGTCACGTGGGTGGCCAGGTCCTCGGCACTCGGGTGTGCCTCGGCGCACACGGTCATCGCGTTGTCCGCGAGTTCCTCGAGTGTCGCCGAACGTTCCTTGAACAGGTTGCACACCGCGGCCAGGTCGATCCCGGCTTCGGCGAGCCGGTCGACGGCGACACCCCGCGTCGCCAGCCGCGGCGAGACCCGCTGCGCCAGCGCCGCGTCGTCGAGGGCCTTCAGGTAGTGCTGGTTGACCCAGCGCAGTTTCTCGACGTCGAACTGGGACGGCGAATGCGACAGGTGGTTGCCATCGAACCAGGCCACCAGGTCGTCGCGCGAGAAGATCTCCGCATCGCCGTGGCTCCAGCCGAGCCGAGCCAGGTAGTTGACCATCGCCTCGGGCAGGTAGCCGTCCTCGTCGTACTGGATCACCGACACCGCGCCATGACGCTTGGACAACTTCTGCCCGTCGGGTCCGTGGATCATCGGCACGTGGCCGTAGACCGGCAGCGTCGCGCCGAGCGCATCGAGGATGTTGATCTGGCGCGGCGTGTTGTTGACATGGTCGTCGCCGCGGATCACGTGGGTGATCTTCATGTCCCAGTCGTCGACCACGACGCAGAAGTTGTAGGTCGGGGTACCGTCGGAGCGCGCGATGATCAGGTCGTCGAGTTCGGCGTTGGCGATCTCGATCGGTCCTTTGACCATGTCGTGCCAGCCCACGGTGCCGTCGAGCGGATTGCGGAACCGGACCACCGGCGCCACGCCCTCCGGCGGCACACGACCGGTCGCGTTCTCCGGACGCCAGCGACCGTCGTAGCGCGGCTTGTCGCCGCGTGCGCGCTGCGCCTCGCGCATCTGGTCGAGTTCCTGCGGCGTGCAATAGCAGTGGTACGCGGTTCCAGCGGCGAGCATCTGCGCGATCACCTCGCGGTACCGGTCCATCCGCCGCGTCTGGTAGAACGGACCTTCGTCATGCCCGAGGTCCAGCCACGCCATCCCGTCGAGGATCGCCCGCACCGCCTCGGGAGTGGACCGCTCGAGGTCGGTGTCCTCGATGCGCAGGATGAAAGTCCCCCGGTGGTGGCGTGCGAACGCCCACGCGAACAGCGCGGTCCGCGCGCCGCCGATGTGCAGGAATCCCGTGGGGCTGGGGGCGAAGCGGGTTCGGATCGGGGTCGACATCGGGCGGGCACCAGCGGTTCTGTCGGACGGACTCGTGCTCTCGCGACATGCCGAGGCGGCACGGCGCGCAGGGCATCGCGGGCGACTCGCACACGACCCGTGAGCGATGGTGGGCGGTGCAGGGTTCGAACCTGCGACCCCTGCCGTGTGAAGGCAGTGCTCTACCACTGAGCTAACCGCCCCGGGGCCCGACGCACGCGGCGGCCGGGCCGGCCTGGAGAGGCCGGGATTCTGCCACAAACTTCAGTCCAGTGCGATCACCTCGTCGCCGTCGCGGGCCACGCAACCGTCCTCGATCGGTGTCCAACCCTCGCGGATCACCACCCGCCCGCGCGCATGGCACAGCTCGATCCGACGCGATGCGGGCAGCCGGTCGCGAACGAACGTCTCCATCGCCTCCGGCAGGCTCAACCGCACCTGCAGTCCCAGTCGTTCATCCTCCGGATGATCGTCGAAGTGCAGCAACGGCACGAAACCGCTCGCGAACTTCAGCCAGTGCGAGTCGACCTCCAGAGTCGTCGGCACGTAGCGGTTGTCGGCGAGCCACCCCTGGGCACGCGCGCGCAGGTCCTCGCCGTCGGACAGGTCACCCCAGGCCGACGCGAGCAGTTCCATCACCCACTGGTTGCAGTTCTGGTAACGGGTGCTGAACGGAAAGGAATTGGCGCTGTAACGTGCAGCGAGCAGCCGCAGCGCGCGGGTGTCGTCGCGTGCGGTGACGGCGAGTGACGCGGCCTGGGGGCGCGGCGGCCAGACGATCGACACGTAACCGACCGCGGGTTCGTCGGTGTTGAACAGGAAGCCGGCCACGCCCTGGTCGAACAGGCGCGGTCGGCCCTCGTCGCAGGCGTAGTAGAGCTGTCGCACCGACCAGCGCAGTTCACCGGCATCACGCAGCGCGATCCCGGCGTGCGAGAAACGGGTGCGGAACCGCTGCAGGTCGACACCCGAGCGCGAGATCAGCGCCGCATCACCACCGCCGGTTTCGAGCCGGTCGCGTACGATGGCCGCGAAACGCAGCATCCGGTCCTGTTCGATCGCGTCGGTCTGCTCGACGCGGTCGCAGTAGCGGACCGACAGCATCGCCGAGGCGGCGGGCACGCCGGTCGTCGATGCCTGCGTGACCACCGGAACCGCCGCTGACGCGACGAGCAGGCATGCCGCCAGCGCGGCAGCGAGCACCCGAGGCCGGCGCGCGCTTCGCGACCGGCTCACCGCGGGGGGCCCCGGTCGCCTGCGATCGAAACTGGTCAGCGCCCGACGACGCGTGTCTGCAGATCGCGCTGCCACGCGTCGGCGAGCACGAGGAAGAACGGCTGCCGGGTGTCCACCCGCGCGAACTCGAGTCCGTAAGGCCGGCGCTGCGCACGAACCTGGTCACCGACCGCGAGTGGCCGCTCGCCCAGCGCGCGCTGCGGCAGCGCCAGGCGGAACCCCTGGTCGTCCCCGCCCGCGACCGGCACCAGCGTCAGGCTCAGCCCGTCGGCCTTGCCGTCGATCGAATCGATCGACGCGACGCGATAGTCGCCGTCGGTCACGCTCGACTCCTTCCTCTCGCCGCCGCCGCTGGAACCGCTGATCGAATCGGACGAACCGCGCAGCGACGCCGAACCGGCACTCGATGCGGACAGTCCGGCGCTCGAGGCCGAGGTCGCCAGGCTCTCGGCCGATGCCGGCACCGACACGGACCAGGCGAGCGCCAGCAACAGCGCGGGAATCATGGGTTTGATCATCGGTTCTTCTCCTCGTGATGACGTGCAGGCAGGGCCGGTCGACGACCGTCCTGCAATGGACATCGGCACTATAGGCGAAGCCCGGCGCACACGGGCCAGTGCACCGCGACCGCGCGGGGATTCTCCGCGCGGTGCGTGTCAGATCACCGCGAGGCCGAAGGAATCCTGCAGCGGCGCAACGGGATCGGCATCGCCGCGGCGACGGCGCGGCCGCGACCACATGCTCGACACCGACGAGAACACCTCGATGTCGGGGAAGAAACTCTTGAACATGAAGTCGTACAACGGGTGATTGCTCTCGCGCCACATCGATTCGAAGCGGGCGACCTCGGCCCACTGCACACGCGCGGGTCGACCGTAGCAGCTGGGCAGCGCGAACAACTGCCCCTTTTCCATGATGTCGACGAAGCCGAGCCGCTCATACCAGCGGTCGCGCGGCGGAACACCCGCGATCAGCAGATACCTGATCTGCGCGGCCAGACAATATCGATGCATTGCCTTGAACAGGGCGAGCTTGACCTCGTTCGAGTGCCGTCCGCGCAGCACCCCCAGACGCGACAAGTAGGCACATGGCTGCCCGACAAACTGCGACGGCAGGTCGAGATGTCTCTCGAATTCCGTCGGTCCGTGCAGATTCGTGCCGATTCGCAGCGTGCCGATCGCCTTGTCCGTATCCTTGGACAACGCCAGCAGCACCCGCGATCCCGCCTCGTAGTCCTCGGCTTCCGGTGCCTGGAAGTGCTTCTCGAACTCGGGCATGTGCACCGCGTAGGCGGCACGCCTCACGGCAATCGCCTGTGCGAGCTGTTCGGGGTTGCGGGCGAGGACCAGTCGAAACGGCAGCTCGGTGCCGATGCGCCAGCGAGGTGGTGGCTCCGACGCGTGCGACCGCGGGTCGGCGGACACGACCGGGAGTTGGTCGTCTGTAAGGCGGCGTCGATAGCGCTGCTCTGCGAACATGGCGTTGGCTGCCCACACCGGTCGTCGGATTGAACGTGCCGCTTCTCGGATCGAAGTGGCGAAGAGGCCGGCGTCGTGACTCGGTCTTGAATATAGCGGTGATACCCCAGGTGCGGCAGGCGGGCGCTGCCCTTCATGACCACTTCTGACACCCCTTCCAACGGGCGGAAAGGAACCACCGCCAGTCGGCCATGGCGTGAACAGCCTGCGCACGGACCGATAAGGTGCAGGTACCGCCCTTCCCCCGACGACACGCCTTCGCGTCGGGTCCGCCATGGGGCAGAAGCCCGAGACATGCAGCCAGCCGCAGTGACCGGTCCGATCGACGAGTCGAAGTTCGACGTCTTCGCGCGTTTCTTCGCGCCGGTGGCGATCTTCCTGATCGTCGCGGCGGCGGTCTTCATGCTGCCGATCGATGTCGGCTCCGGACGGGGGGCGCTGGTTTCGATCGGCGATCACCCCGGCGGCAGCGCTGCAGCCGATCCGGAACGGCTCGTTGCGTTCGCGGCATCCGCTGAACCGGGAACGCCGAGCGCGCTCATCGCCGAGGGCGACCATCTGATCGTCGCCCGCTTCGAGCAGGGGCCGGAACCGCGCGTGCCGCTGACGTTGGAACTGCGGGGCCTGCGGGCGCCGACGGCCCACTTCTGGCTGATCCCGGCGACAACCGGCGGCAACGCGGTCGGACCCGCGATCCCGTTGACCTGGCGCGCCTCCAAGGCCGGTGTCGCGGTCAGCGTGCCCGCTGAGCAGGCCGGTTCACTCGTCATCGCGGGGCAGGCGTCCAACCGCAGCATCGGCCGGCTGCGCGCCTATGTCTGGAGTGCGTCGGACTACGAGGTGTCCGAGCGCAAGTTCGAGCGCATCGGCGGCGTGTTGTTCGGCTCGCTGGTCATGCTGCTCGCGTTCTCGGTCGTGGTCTCCCACCTGAACAAGGACAAGTCCTTCCTGCTGTTCGCGGCATGGCTCGCCTGCAGCCTGCGCATCTCGGCGGTCAACGCGGGATACGACGCGTCATGGATAGGCATCGACCCTTCGCTGCCCGGTGTTCCGGTACTGCTGCAGCTGCTGATGGCCGGCCAGGTCCTGTTCGGTGTCACGCTCTTCGATACGCTGCTGCGCCTGGAAGTCCACCGCGGCCGGATGTCCCGGATCATGCAATGGCTCAAGGCCGCCGCCGGAAGCCTGTGTATCGCGGCGATTGCGCTCAGCGGACTTGCCTTCCTGCGTCTGGTCTGGGTCGTCGGCACGATCGTGATGCTGGTCCTGATGGTCGTCCTGATCCGGATCCTGCGCACGCAGCCATCGACCACCGCCCGCTGGTACGCAGGTTCCTGGGCCTTCACCTACGCCGGCCTGGTCGCCGAGGTGCTGGTGGCCAGCGGCGTGATGAAGGCGCCCCACGCCCTGATTAACAGCCAGGTCGCGGTGATCGCCTCGGCGCTGCTGGCCGCGATCGCGCTGGCTGACCGGATCCGCATCGAACGCACCGGCCGCATCCTCGCCCAGCGCCAGGCGATCGATGCGCTGACGCGGTTGCGTGTCACCTACGAAGGTGTGCCGGTGGGGCTGTTCACGATCGAGAACAACGGCAGCGTCAGCGAATCGAACGCCGCCTTCAAGGAGATGTTTCCGCTCGCCGTCGAACGCGCGGGCGGCCCGCTGGCGTGGGACGAGTTGTTCGGCAGCGGCAGCCTGACCCGGATCCGCGACGAACTGCGCGGCCACGCGACCGCGGAGGTCGAATACTCGGCGACACGACCGGATGGACGCCCGCGCTGGTACAGCGTGCGGGCGGTCGCCTCCGGGCTGCGCATCGAGGGCTCCGTCACCGAGGTCACCGAGCGCAAGAACTTCGAATCGCGACTGGTCATGATGGCCACCCGCGATCCGCTGACCAACCTGCTCAATCGCCGTTCCTTCGACGAGCGGCTGCGCGAATCGCTGGACCTGACCCGGCGCGGCGGCGTCGCGTCGCTGGCGTACATCGACCTGAACGGCTTCAAGCTGGTCAACGACCTGTTCGGACACCTGGCGGGTGACGCGATCCTGGTCGAGGTGGCCGCGCGGATGCGACGCGAACTCCCGGAACCGGCGCCGATCGCACGCCTCGGCGGCGACGAGTTCGTGCTGCTGTTCAACGGCATGGACCTGGCCGCCGCCCAGCGCACCTGTCGCGACCTGCACTTCGCGCTGACCAGTGCGACCTACCACGTCGAGGGACGCGCGTTCAACATCGACGCCAGCCTCGGCCTGGTCGAGATGGACAGTTCGATGAACGCGAAGGACGCCCTCGGCTCGGCCGACCGTGCGTGCGCCGAGGCCAAGAACCGCCACGGCCTGGGCATCGTCTCGTTCGAGAAAGGCGCGCCGCAGCTTAGCGCGTTCCTCGAGGAACTCCATCTGGCCGAGCAGCTCCAGCGTGCCGCGCCACTGGACCGCCTGTTCCTGGTCGCCCAGCCGGTGATCTCGCTGATCGATCCGAACGCGCCGCCCTCCTACGAGCTGCTGCTGCGGATGCGCGACGAACACGGGATGATCATCCCGCCCAGCCGCTTCATCGTCGTCGCCGAACGCAACGGCCTGATCACCGACATCGACCGCTGGGTGCTCAAGCGCACACTCGCCTGGCTCGACCAGCATCCCGCGCACCGGGACCGCCTCGGTTTCGTCAACGTCAACGTCAGCGGCGCCTCGCTGAACGACGAACGCTACCTGACCGACGCGATCGGCATGCTCAACGACCATCCGGTGTCGGCGGCCAAGCTGGTGTTCGAGATCACCGAGACGGTCGCCCTCTACGACATCAACAACTCGCGCCGCTTCGTCGACCGGGTGCGCAGCTACGGGGCACGGGTCGCACTCGACGACTTCGGCGCCGGCTACACCTCGTTCGCGTACCTGAAGGAGATCCGCGCCGACTTCCTGAAGATCGACGGCGGCTTCATCAAGGACATCCACCGCAACCCGGTCAATTTCACGCTGACCCGGGCGATCGCCGAGTTCGCGCAGGAGCTCGGCATGGCCTGCATCGCCGAGTGGGCCGAAGACGCGAACATCGTGATGGCGCTGCGCGAGATCGACATCGAGTATGCACAGGGCTACGCGCTGGCCAAGCCGGAGGAGTGGGCGGCGATGCTGCTCGCCAAGCGCAGCCTGGACCTGGTCCAGGATCCGGCGCTGGCGACCTTCATCGACCGCAACGCCGGCGCCCGTTTCCGCCGGCCCGCGCCGGCGGTGGCCGGTACGCGCCGCGTGCCGGTCTGATCCCGGCGCGACCGGCGCCGCGCCCCCCGGCGCCGCAGCGCGCCAGGATCGTCGTCAGTGGAAGTGGGCGATCTCGGACTCGGAATCGTCCGGCAGTTCCGCGTGCACGATCTCGCCCTTCTCGTTCGGATACAGCGGCGTGCCGCAGTCCTCGCAGAATTCGGGCTCGGCCAGGTCCGGCCAGACCCGCACGTCGGTGACGCCGACATCACGCAGCGTCTCCTTGATCCGCTCCAGCGGGCTCGGGTCGTCGGTCTCGCTCTCGGCGCCCAGCATCGGCCAGACCACGCCGTGGGCGACCTCGTCGCTGTCGGCCAGCGCGAGTCCGATCCGGTACTCGTCGACCCGACCTTCACCGAAGGCACCGATCGATGCCCGCAGCGCACCCGGCTCGGTGCGCAGCGCATGGGTCAGGAAGTGCACGCCGGCCCGTACCGCGTACGGCCGCACGCGACGATCCGACTCGCGCAGGTTGATGTGATACGCATCGGGCAGCAGACATTCGAACCCGCACCCGGCCACCAGCGGCTCCAGATTGGGCCGCCCCTGCGAGATCCACGACTCCAGGCACTGGACACGGCCGGCGTGGTCGTGCGGCTCGGTCTCCTGCCAGCGGAACAGCGGCGCGCCGGCCGGCGCGGCAACCACCCCGAGCAGGAAACGTGAATCCGCCAGCATGTCGGCCGTCTCCGGCAGCGACTTCAGGTCGACCTTCGGCGCCTGCGCGCCGAGCGCGGCGGTGGCCAGCTTGCGCGTCAGCCGGCGCAGCTCGGCGAAGTCACGTGGCAGCTGGTCGATGCTGTACAGGTACGGGATCATCGCGAAGCGCGTGTTCTTGGCCAGCACGTGCGCCTGCCAGTGCGCCGACAGCGCCGAGGCTGCCGGCCCGGGCACCGGACCGGAGGGGATGCGGAAACGCGTCCAGACGATCAGCGGCGCGGCCACCAGCAGCGCCTCCCAGCGCGCACCGTCGACCTCGATCGAGACCGCCTCGGAGCTTTCCTCGACCGCTTCGATCAGCGCGCCGTACGCTTCCGCATCGGTCTGGTTCAGGCGATCGAGCGCGTCGTAGATCGACTGCGGATGGCCGCCTTCGAGCAGGCGTTCGATGCGCACCTGCAGCTGGGCCTCCCAGTAGCGATCCTCGATCCGGCTGCCCGAATTGGACAACCCGAGCGCCGCCGCGACCAGTCGATCCGCATCCGGTGACAGATGGCCCTTGCGATCACGCAACGCACGAGGATGCCGGTTTTCCTTCATCGATGTCCCGCCAAAACGACGATTGTAGCAACTCGCCCACGGCACGGGCGATTGCGGGAATCGGCCTCGGTCAGCCGGCCGTCGGCGCCTCGGCCCGCTCGGCCAGGGTCGCCCACAGCGGCGGCTTCCTGGCTTCGCGGCCGATCGCCGCCAGCATCGCCGCGTGGTCGCGGATCTCGTCCTCGGTGGCCCGGACGACGATCAGTCCCGCCGGCGGCCAGGCCTCGCCGTCGCTGCCGTCGTCGGCCGTGTCCGACGCGGACAGCGAGATCGTCAGCGTGTCCTGGCCCCGGGTCATCGCGAGGTAGACCTCGGCCAGCAGTTCGGCATCGAGCAGCGCACCGTGCAGCTGCCGGTGGGCGTTCGACACGCCGTAACGGTCACACAACATGTCCAGCGAATTGCGCTTGCCCGGATGCATCTCGCGGGCGAGCGCGAGCGAATCGGTGATCGAGGCGCAGCACTCGGCGAAGCGGCCGCGTCCGATCAGCGACAGTTCCTGGTCGAGGAAGGCGACGTCGAACGGCGCGTTGTGGATGATCACCTCGGCGTCGGCGACGAACGCGAGCAGTTCGTCGCAGATGTCGGCGAACTTCGGCTTGTCCTGCAGCTTGTCGAGTGTGATCCCGTGCACCACCACGGCACCTTCGTCGATCTCGCGCCCGGGATTGACATAGACGTGGAGATGGCGTCCGGTCGGCCGCCGGTTGACGATCTCCAGGCAGCCGATCTCGATGATCCGGTGGCCGTCGGCCACCGTGAGGCCGGTGGTTTCGGTGTCGAGGACGATCTGGCGGCTCATCGGTGCCCGCATGCTACCGCATCGAGCCGCCGATCGGCACCGGTCAGTGCGCGGATGCGTCGGCCGCGGTCGCCCCGGATGTCCGGTGCGTCCCGGCCGAGGACTCCTCGAGCGCGGTCTCGCGCCGGCCGCGTGCGAGCAGGGTGTACACGGTCGGCACGACGAACAGGGTCAGCAACGTGCCCAGCGTCATGCCACCGACGATGACCAGGCCGATCTGCTGCCGGCTCTCGGCGCCGGCGCCGTGCGCGAGCGCCAGCGGCAGCGAACCGAGGACCATCGCGCCGGTGGTCATCAGCACCGGACGCAGCCTGAGTGATGCCGATTCGATCGCCGCGGTGCGCAGGTCCCTGCCCTGTTCGCGCAGCTGGTTGGCGAACTCGACGATCAGGATGCCGTGTTTGGTGATCAGCCCGACCAGCGTGATCAGCCCGATCTGGCTGTAGACGTTGATCGTGCCGCCTCCCCATTGCAGCAGCGCCAACGCGCCGGTCATCGACAACGGCACCGTCAGCATGATGATCAGCGGATCGGTGAAACTCTCGAACTGCGCGGCGAGCACCAGGTAGATGAACACGAGTGCCAGGCCGAAGGTGACCATCAGCGCCGAAGCCGACTGTCGGAACTCGCGCGTCTGCCCGGTGTAGTCGACCGCGTAGCCGGTCTTCAGGTGCTTGCGTGCGCTCGCCTCGAGGATCTCGAGCGCCTCGCCCATCGACACGCCGGGCGCGAGGTTGGCGGTGATCGTCGCTGCCCGGCGCTGCGCGAAGTGATTGAGCTCGCGCGCGGTCACCGCCTCGTTGATCTGCACGAGGCTCGACAGCGGCACCATCGCGTCGCCGCGGCCGCGCATGAAGATGGCCGCGATCGCGTCGGGTGTCGAGCGTCCGGCGGCCTCCATCTGCACGACGACGTCGTACTGCTCGCCCTCGCGCTTGAAACGTGTCACCTGGCGCCCGCCGAGCAGCGTCTCGAGGGCGCGCCCGATCGCCTCGACCTGCACGCCGGCATCGGCGGCGCGGTCCCTGTCGATGCGAACCTTGATCTCGGGCTTGTTCAGGCGCAGGTCGCTGTCGACACCCTGCAGCGCCGGATGGCGCTGCAACTCGGCCATCATCGGCGAAATCGTCTCCTGCAGCCGGTCGTGGGTCTCGGAGGTCAGCACGACGAAATTGATCGGCCGCTCGCGCGGCGACTGGCCCAGCGACGGCGGCGCGACCGCGAACGCGAGCACGCCGGGTATCTGCAGCAGCCTGGGCTGCAGTTCGCGGATCATCTCGGGCACCTTTCGGGTGCGCACGTCCCAGTCGGACACGCGGATGAAGGCGATGCCCTGGGTGGAGATCGGCGTGCCCGACACGATGAACTTGCGGTCGACCTCCGGCAGCGAGACGATCCGTTCGACCTCGCGCATGTTGCGTTCGGTGTAGTCGACCGACGAACCCTCGGGAGCGCTGATGATGGCGACGATCACGCCCCGGTCCTCGATCGGCGCGAGTTCGCGCTTCGATCCGGTCCACAACAGGTAACTCGCCGACCCGACACCGATGCCGAGCGCCAGCACCAGCCAGCGGTTGCCCAGGCCGAGCCAGCGCCCCGAGAGTGTCCAGCCGACCGCCCGGGTGTAGCCGCGGGTCATCGCCTGCAGGCCGCGCTCGATGTTGCGGTTGAACCAGCCCGGGTTCGGGTCGTGCCGCAGCAGGCGGGAGCACATCATCGGCGACAACGTCAGCGCGACGAATCCGGACACCAGCACCGCGCCGGCCAGCGTCAGCGCGAACTCGACGAACAGCCGTCCGGTGCGTCCCGTGGTGAACGCGACCGGCGCGTAGACCGCGGCCAGCGTCAGTGTCATCGCGACCACGGCGAACGCAACCTCGCGCGAGCCCTGCAGCGCGGCCGCCATCGGCTCCATGCCCTCCTCGATGTGCCGGTAGACGTTCTCCAGCACGACGATCGAATCGTCGACGACGAGGCCGATCGCCAGCACCATCGACAGCATCGTCAGCGTGTTGATGGTGAACCCCATCATGTACATCAGCCCGAACGTCGTGACCAGGCATACCGGGATCGTGACCAGCGGGATGATCGATGCGCGCACCGTGCGCAGGAACAGGAAGATCACCAGCGCGACCAGCACGACCGCCTCGAGGATCGTCCGGAACACCGAATCGATCGAGCGCTCGATGAAGATCGTCGAGTCGTAGCCGATGTCGACGCTGACGGTCGGCGGCAGGTCCTCGCGAAGCTGCGGCAGCTCGGCGCGCAGCGCCTGCGCCAGGATCAGCGGGTTGGCGGTCGACTGCTTGATGACCCCCATCGAGACCGCCGAGCGGTTGTTGAAGCGCACCGAGCTGCGCTCGAGCAGCGCACCGACCGCGACCCGCCCGACGTCGCGGATGCGCACCGGGTAGCCGTTGATCGTGCGCACGATCACGTCCTCGAACTCGCGCACCCGATGCAGGTCGGTCTGCGAGACGACGGTGAACTCGCGGTTCAGGCTTTCGATGCGGCCCGACGGGATCTCGACGTTCTGCCGGCGCAGCGCATCCTCGACGTCGGCCGGCGTCAGCCGGAAGCCGGCCAGGCGGTCCGCATCCAGCCAGACCCGCATCGAATACTTGCGCTCGCCGACGACCCGGACGTCGGCCGCACCGGGCAATGTCTGCAGCCGCGGCTTGATCAGCCGGTTGGCCAGGTCGGAGACCTCGAGTGCCGACAACGTGTCACTCGAGAACGCGAGCCAGATGACCGGATTGGCGTCGGCCTCGACCTTGGAGATCACCGGCTCGTCGATGCCCTGCGGCAGCTTGCTGCGCACCCGCGCGACGCGGTCGCGCACGTCGGCCGCGGCGCCGTCGGCGTCGCGATCGAGGCGGAAGCGCACGGTGATCTGGCTCTGCTCGGGCCGTGAGATCGAGGTCAGCACGTCGATGCCCTCGATGCCGGCGACCGAGTCCTCGAGCGGCTTGGTGATCTGCGATTCGATGATCTCCGCGGACGCGCCCTGGTAGCGGGTCTCGACGTTGACCACCGGCTCGTCGATGTTCGGATACTCGCGGATCGACAAGCGATCGAAACTGACGACACCGAGCAGCGTCAGCACCAGCGACAGCACGGTGGCGAACACCGGCCGGCGGATGCAGATCTCGGGCAGTCGCATCGACCGGGTCTCAGCCGCGCTTGGCCGGTGCGCTGCCCGCGCCGCCCGCGGGCGGCGCCGACGGTCCGGCCGCGGGCGTCGGCGCGGGCGTGGGCGACGATGGCCCGCTGCCGGCGTTCGTGCCACCGGCATTCGCCCCGCCACCGGCCGCGCCGCCATTGCCGGCGACCACCCGGACCTCCATGCCGTCGCGGGTCAGCCGCAACTGGCCGGCGGTGACCACGGTTGCCCCGGGCTCCAGGCCGCTGACGATCTCGACCTTGCCGTCACGTCGGATGCCGGTGGTGACCGCGATCCGACGCGCCTTGCCGTCCTCGACCCGGAACACGAACGATTCGGTCCCGATCGGCAGGATCGCCTCTTCGGGGACGACAAGTGCCTTCGGCTTTTCCTTGAGCACGACCCGCGACTTGACGAACATCCCGCTGCGCAGCACCCGATCCGGATTGGTGAGCCGGCCCCGCGCGACCAGCGCGCGGCCTTCGGCGTCGATCTGTGCATCGAGTGCGTCGACGGTGGCGACGAACGTGCGCCCGGGCAGCGACTCGACCGCGAGCTGCATCGTCTGGCCCTTCTGCACCCGGCCCGCATAACGTTCCGGCAGCCGCAGGTCGACCTTCATCGTCGAGATGTCCTCGAGCACGATCAGTTCGTTGCCCTCGCGCACGTAGTCGCCGGTGCTGACCTTGCGCAGGCCGAGCACACCGGCGAACGGTGCACGGATCGTCGCCTTGTCCAGTTGCGCCTCGGCCAGCTGCAGCTTGGCCTGCTGGACCTGCAGGTTCGCCTGCGCCTGGTCGCGTGCACTCGCGCTGACGAAGTTGCGCTTGGCCAGGTCGACGGTCCGATCGTAGCTGGTCCGGGACAGCGCCAGTTCGGCGCGGGCCTGCGCCGCCTGGGCGGCGAGCACCGAGCGGTCGAGTTCGATCAGCACCGCGCCCTTGGCGACCTGGGCGCCGTCGCCGACCGCGATCCGGGTGATGCGACCGGCGATCTCCGGCTTGATGACCACCGACTCGTTGGCGCTGACCGTGCCCACGCCGCTGACGTCGTCGGTGAGCGCCATCACCTCGACCGGGATCACCTCGACGCCCACGACCTGGCGCGGCGCCCCGCCCGACGCCGCCGGTCCCGCGCCGGACGGGCCGGCTGCGGGCGGCGCCTTGGCCGCGGCCCCCGGAGTGATCTCGAGCGCCGCTCGCGGCGCGGCGCGCTGCGAGTGATAACCCCACCAGCCGGCTGCGCCGAGCGCGGCCACCGCGATCACGATCGTGGACAACCGCTTCATCGGGCCCGCCGCCGGACGGGATTCGAACACACGAGTGGAGACCTTCCGCACATCGGGGACTGCGGGCAATCTAGCACAGGGGGGCGGCCGCGGACGTGAACCGTCGCACGTGCGCGATAATCGGTTCATGCGATCCGACCCTGTGCACGACCCGCTGGCGCGAGCGGCGATCCGGGCGCTGCCCGCCTCGCGGATCCGCGAGGTGGCCAATGCCGCACTCGGTGCGACCGACGTGCTGCCGTTCTGGTTCGGCGAGCCGGACGCGGTCACACCGGCCTTCATCCGCGACGCGGCCAAGGCCGCGCTGGACACCGGCGACACGTTCTATCACCACAATCTCGGCATCGCTGCGCTGCGCAACGGGCTCGCCGCCTACCTGTCGGGATTGCACCCGCCGGTGAGCGCCGACCGGATCGCAGTGACCAGTTCCGGGGTCAGCGGCCTGATGATCGGCGCCCAGGCGCTGATCGGCCCGGGTGACCACGTGGTCGCCATCGTGCCGCTGTGGCCGAACGTGACCGAGATCCCGCGCATCCTGGGGGCCGACGTGCAGCGGGTCGCCTTGCGGCTTCGTGACGGCCGCTGGCGACTGGACCTCGACGAGCTGCTGTCGGCGATCGATCCGGTCACCCGCGTGCTGATCATCAATTCACCGAACAACCCGACCGGCTGGACGATGAGCGCCGCCGAGCGCGACGTGATCCTCGCGCACTGCCGACGGACCGGGACCTGGATCCTGTCCGACGAAGCCTATCAGCGGCTGGTCTTCGACGGGACACGCAGCGCCGCGTCGCTGCTCGACGTCGCCGATGCCGACGATCGTGTGCTGGTGGCCAACACGTT
>CADEEH010000010.1:0-18726 GCA_902826305.1 uncultured Burkholderiales bacterium | reverse complement strand
CTGGCGGCTCGGCTGGCTGGTCGCGCCGCCGGCGCTGGTCGACGAACTCAGCAAGCTGATCGAGTTCAACACCTCGTGTGCGCCGGGATTCATCCAGCAGGCCGCCGTGGTCGCGCTGCGCGACGGCGAACCGTCGGTCGCCGAGTTCGTCGCTGAACTGCACCGTCGCCGCGACGCGCTGCTGGCGGCCCTCGCCGGCCTCGACGGCATCGAGGTCGGCATACCGGACGGTGCGATGTACCTGTTCTTCCGCATCGCCGGGCAGCACGACAGCGTCGCGCTCGCCAAGGCGCTGGTGCGCGAGGCGCGGCTCGGTCTCGCACCGGGCGCGGCGTTCGGCCCCGAAGGTGAAGGTTTCCTGCGCTGGTGCTTCGCGCGACCGCCGGCCCAGCTCGACGAAGGTGTGCGCCGCCTGCGCAACTACCTCGGGATGTGAGTCGAAGAACCAGTGTGCTGTCCCGCGGATGGCTTGCATCTCGCGGCCCACACTAGCGCAGGTTCAACCGAGCACCGTGTCGACGCCGCGATTGGCCAGCCGGTCCGCGCGTTCGTTCTCCGGATGACCGGCGTGGCCACGGACCCAGTGCCAGTCGACCCGGTGCGGCGCGGCGGCCGCCTCGAGCGCCTGCCACAAGTCGGCGTTTTTTACAGGCTTCTTGTCGGCCGTCCGCCATCCGCGTGCCTTCCAGTTCGGCAGCCACTCGGAGATCCCCTTCTGCACGTATTGTGAGTCGGTGTACACGGCCACCTCGGACGGACGCGTCAACGCCTGCAACGCACGCAGCACCGCGGTCAATTCCATCCGGTTGTTGGTGGTATCGCGCTCGCCGCCGAACAGTTCCTTTTCCTGCATGCCGTAGCGCAGAACAACCCCCCAGCCACCCGGGCCGGGGTTGCCCTTGCATGCCCCATCAGTGAAGATTTCGACGACTGTCGACATGTGTTGAGATGCTCGAGAACAAGATCCTGTCCTACCTGCAGCGACTGAAGTCGCGGCAGGCGTTGCCGGTGCGAGTGTATCTGTGGAACGGGTCGTCGGTGGCACTCTCGGCCGATCCACCGGTGGCGATCCACCTGAACACACCCGGTGCGGCGCGTTATTTCCTGCGCCCGAACCTGGCCGCACTCGGTGAAGCCTTCGTCGAAGGTCTGATCGATTTCAGCGGACCGATCCGCCACCTGATGCCGGTGGTCGAGCGACTGGCCCAGGTCGGCGGCCGGGCGAGCCGCGTCGGACCGGCGCCGTCCTGGCTGCGGCTGCATACGTTGCACACCGATCGCCGCGCGGTCCGCTACCACTACGACGTGTCCAACGAGTTCTACGCCCGCTGGCTCGATCCGGGCATGGTCTATTCGTGTGCGTACTTCCGCACCGGGGATGAGTCCCTCGCGCAGGCGCAGACCGACAAGCTCGACCTGATCTGCCGCAAGCTGAGACTCGTGCCCGGGCAGTCGCTGCTGGACATCGGCTGCGGCTGGGGCGCACTGGTCGAACACGCGGCGCGACACTATGGCGTCAACGCCGTCGGCATCACGCTGTCGACGAACCAGGTCTCGTATGCAACCGAGCGGATCCGCGCGGCCGGGCTCGCCGAGCGTGTGCAGATCCGGTTGGCCGACTACCGCGAACTGGCGGGCGAGAACGTCTACGACCGGATCGCATCGGTCGGGATGTTCGAACACGTCGGACTGAAGAACCTGCCGCGATACTTCGAGACCATCCACCGCCTGCTCAAGCCCGGTGGTGTCGTGATGAACCATGGCATCACCGCCAGCGATCCCTCGAGCCGATCGGTCGGACTGGGCGCCGGCAAGTTCATCGGCCGCTATGTGTTTCCGGACGGTGAACTGCCGCACGTGTCACTGGCGATCCACGCGCTCGCGAGTGCCGGACTCGAACTGGTCGATGCCGAATCGCTGCGACGGCACTACGCGAAGACGCTGTGGCACTGGTCCGACGCGTTCGAGCGGGAACTGCCGGCACTGGTCACCCTCGCGGGCGACAAACGCGCCCGCATCTGGCGCGTCTATCTCGCCGGCTGCGCACACGGCTTCGCGCACGAATGGATGAACATCTACCAGCTGCTGGCGATCAAGGCCGTCCGCGGCGCGGCCGCGGCCGAAAGTCCACTACCGTTGACCCGCGACTATATGTACCGGTCCTGACCGGCGGTGCGACGATCGCGCCGGCGCGCTGCTGGGCGCGGCTGGTCCGCCAGGCCGGACCGATCAGGTGCATGCCGCGCACCCGCTTGACCGCGGAGACGAAATAGATCGCGCCGAGGATCGGCCACCAGCGATCCCCCGCGTGTTCGAACATCTCGGTCCGGTCGAGCCAGCGCTGGCTCGCACACGGCGGGCGATAACAGCCGTAGCGACCGCCGTCGAGTTCGAATCCGAGCAGCGTCAGCCAGTCGCGAAGCCGCGGCAGGCCGATGAACTGCGGATCACGCGGGAAGAACGCGGGGCGGAACGGTCGCATCAGCAACTGGCGCATTCCCCACAGGCTGGCCGGATTGAATCCGGAGACGATCAGCCGCCCCTCCGGACGAAGCACACGCTCGACCTCGCGCAGCACCTGGTGCGGATCGAACGAGAACTCGAGCACATGCGGCAACACCACCAGGTCGAGCGACTGCGCGGCGAACGGCAGTTCCTCGAAGTTCTCGATGCGCACCTGCGACAGTCCCGCCAGCCCCGGGATCGGCAGCGCCTCGACGTTGCCCGACGACACGGGCGGCGATGACGGATCGCCGTCGGCCGTCGCGCCCCGTTCGGGCATCGGCACGGTCGGCATCTCGACCGGCTCGATCCAGGGGGCGATCCGCGAATCGATGCCCGCCTCGTCGATCGGCTCGGCCAGGCTGTCGGCGCGGACCCGATTGGGCATCCGGTTCATCCGCAGGCACTGCAACTCGTGCAGCCCGCATTGCAATGCGTGGTAGCCGAAGACATCGGCAACCGCGGTGTCATACTGCGCCTGCTCCCAGTCGAGCACGTAGCGCCCCGGCGGCGAGCGCAACCAGCGCCGCCAGGCCGAGCCGGCGGTCGAGGCGGCACCGTGTGAGACGGTGTCGTGGACCTGCGACTGCATGTCGTTCATAGGAGGCCACCCTGGACACACCAGACACCGCAGTGCCCGAATTCTGCCCGCCCGCGCACCCGCGCGTGACGGCGATACCCGCGTTCGACGACAACTACTTCTGGCTGATCACCGGTGACGACGGCCGGCACGCGGCGGTCGTCGACCCGGGCAGCGCCGAACCGGTCGAAGGGGTGTTGCGCGATCGGCGGCTCGAACTCGCCGTCATTCTACTGACCCATCACCACGCGGACCACACCGGAGGCGTGGCCGACCTGGTCGCACGCTGGCAGCCGCGAGTCTACGGCCCGGCCGCGGAATCGATCCCGGGCGTGCAGCATGCGCTGCGCGAGGGTGACCACATCACACTCGAGGCGCTTGGTCTTGTGCTCGATGTCCACGACGTCCCCGGACACACGCGTGGCCACATCGCTTATCACACACGACAGTACGGCGAGGATCCGCGCGGACTGCTGTTCTGCGGCGACACGTTGTTCGCCGCCGGATGCGGCCGGCTGTTCGAAGGCACGCCGCAACAGATGCTCGAGTCACTCGGCAAGCTCGCCGCGTTGCCCGAGGAGACGCTGGTTCACTGTGCCCACGAGTACACGCTGTCGAATCTGCGCTTCGCCGCCACGGTCGAACCGGACAACGCGGACATCACGCGTCGGCTCGACGAATGCCGCCGCCTGCGCGCCGCCGGCAGGTCCACCGTGCCGTCGGACATCGGCATCGAACGGCGGACCAATCCGTTCCTGCGCCCGGCCCACGCCGCGGTCCGGCGCAGCGCCGCCGCCCGCCTCGGCCGCGAACCGGCGTCCACCACCGAGACCTTCGCCGCGATCCGCGGCTGGAAGAACGAATTCCGGTGAATTTTCCGGGGTCGTCGGTGCACCGCGACCGACCGACGGAGAACAAATGCCTTGACCGCCCGGCGCCGAGTGCTTACGATCGGGCCAGCCTGCTATTGGGCATGTAAATCATATATTTAGGTTGGCATGTTGCGGCATATTCTTCAGATCGTTGTCAATCACCGGGCGACGGCCGCCCTGAGGCGCGGATCGATGGTGATCCTGCTCGCCGCGGCCGCCGGATGTGCGTCGGTTTCGCAGTCTCCGAGCCCGATCAGCGGCCCGTCGCCGAGCGACGTCGAGCGGCCCGCCGCCCCGTCGGGTGCCAGGACCGCGGCCGGCGGCATCCCACCGTCGGCGACGGCCCCGCGTGCGCCGGCCGGTGCCCAGGCGGCGCCGATCGAATCGTCGCCGCAGGTGGTGTTGTCGCCGCCCCAATTCTCCACGCCGCAACCGGCCAATGCCGCCGCGCCGCAGTTCGCGCCGCCGGCCGACCTGCCCCAGGTCGTCGGCGGCAAGGTGCCGGTCGTGCAGGAAGGCAGCCTGTGGGACCGGATCCGGGCCGGCTTCGCGATGCCCGAACTGGACACCCCGCTGGTCGCCGAGAAGGAACGTTTCTACCTGCAGAAGCCCGAGTACCTCGAGCGCATGCTCCTGCGCAGCAGCCGTTATCTGTTCCACATCGTCGAGGAAGTCGAGAAGCGCGGACTGCCGACCGAACTGGCCCTGTTGCCTTTCGTCGAGAGTGCGATGAATCCGGTCGCGCTGTCGAGTGCCAAGGCCGCTGGCCTGTGGCAGTTCATCCCGTCGACGGGCAAGGCGTACAACCTGAACCAGAACTGGTGGGTCGACAACCGGCGCGACGTCGTCGAATCGACCCGTGCCGCGCTCGACTACCTCGAGAAGATCCACGCGATGCACGGCAACGACTGGTTCCTCGCACTCGCCTCGTACAACTGGGGCGAAGGCGCGGTCGCGCGTGCGGTCAAGGCCAACCAGGCCCGCGGCAGGCCGACCGACTACCTGAGCCTGAAGATGCCGGCCGAGACGCGTCACTACGTCCCCAAGCTGATCGCGCTCAAGCACATCCTGCAGCGTTCAAGCGAGGTGGGCGTGAACCTGCCGTCGCTGCCGAACCGGCCGTACTTCGTGACGATCGAGAAGACCCGGCCGATCGACCTCAAGCTGGCGGCGCAGTTCGCCGGCATGACCGTCGAGGAGTTCGTCGCGCTCAATCCGGCGCACAACCGGCCGGTGATCTCCGCCAGCCGGAACAACGAGATCAAGCTGCCCGCCGAACGTGTCGAGGCGTTCATCGAGGCGGTCGAGCGCCACGGCGAGGCGAACAAGGTGTTCGCGACCTGGCAGCCGCACACGATGAAGGCCGGCGAGACGCTGGAGTCGCTGGCGTCACGCGGCAACACCACCGTCGCCGAGATCCAGAAGGCCAACGGGTTGCGCGCGGGCTCGCGGATCGTCGCCGGCACGCGGATCCTGGTGCCGCACAAGTCCGTCGACGACGAGACCCGGGTCGAGAGTTTCGTCGCGCCGCGTGTCTACGAACAGGTCGACATCCCGCCCGGCTACCACGTCGTCGGCAAGCGGGATTCGCTGCCCGGCATCGCGAGCCGCTACGGACTGGCGGTCTCGACGCTGCAGGGATGGAACGGCGGCGTGCGCAAGGCCAGCCGTGGCATGCGGCTGCTGGTGCGTCCGGCGAGCACGCAGACGCTGCTCACCGCGGAGAACGGCGCACGCACCGTCGTCGCGAGTACGAACCGCGCGCCGGTGATGTCGGCCGTGCTGCCGGTGCTCGAGGAAGAACCGGTGCAGCGCAAGGCCGCCACTGCCGTCGAATCACGGTCGAAGACCGCCTGCCGCACTGTCCATCGCAAACGTGTCTGTGCACCGGTCGCCGAAGCGGGTCGGACGCCGAAGGTCGAGCCGGCCCGCCGCGTCGTCCATCGCGACCCGCCGCGAGCCACGAAGCTCAGGCCGGCGCCCGCACATCGTGCCGACTTCCGGCAACGGGTGCGCGAGGCCGAGGCGCCGCGCCGACCGAGGACCTGAGTGCGCGGACGCGCGGCGTTCACAGCGTCGCGGCCAGCAGTTCCTTCGTGTACGGGTGGGACGGCGCCTCGAACAGCGCCGGCGTGCGGCCGTGTTCGACGACCACACCGTCCTTCATCACCATCATCCGGTGCGACATCGCGGCCACGATCGCCAGGTCGTGGGTGATGAACAGGTAACTCAGCCCGTACCGGCGCTGCAGTTCGGCGAGCAGCTCGAGCACTTGCTGCTGGACCGAGACATCGAGCGCCGAGGTCGGTTCGTCGAGCAGCAGCAGCTCGGGACGCAGGATCGCCGCGCGTGCGATCGCGATCCGCTGCCGCTGCCCGCCGGAGAACTCGTGCGGGTAGCGGTTGAGCATCGAACCGTTGAGCCCGACCTCCTCCAGCATCGACACCACCTGCCCGCGCCGCTCGTCGTCGGACAGCTCCGGCCGGTGCAGCTGCAGCCCCTCGCCGACGATCGACTCGATGGTCATCCGCGGCGACAGCGAGTTGTACGGATCCTGGAAGACGACCTGCATCCGGCGCCGCATCGGTCGCAACGTCCGGCTGTCGAGTGAATCGATCGGCTTGCCGTCGAAGCGGATCCTGCCCGAGGTCTCGCCGCTGGCGAGCCTGAGCAGCGTCATGCCGAGGGTCGTCTTGCCCGACCCGGATTCACCGACGATGCCCAGCGTCTCGCCGCGGGCGAGGGTCATGTCGACGTTGCTCACCGCGTCGAACGGCTGGCGACCGAACCATCCCTGCTTGAAGTAGAAGCGGCAGCCGACCCCCTCGCCTTCGAGCAGCGCCGGCGCATCGGCCGGCACCGGCGGCACCGAGCGCCGCGGCCGGCTGTCGATCAGCCGGCGCGTGTAGTCCTCGCGCGGCTGCGCGAACACCTGTTCGGTCGGTCCGCTCTCGAGCAGCCGGCCCGATTGCATCACAGCGACCCGGTCGGCGAAGGCCCGCACCAGTGGCAGGTCGTGGGTGATCAGCAGCACCGCCATGCCGATGCGCCGCTGCAGGTCGTCGAGCAGCTCGACGATCTGCTTCTGCACGGTGACATCGAGCGCGGTGGTCGGCTCGTCGGCGATCAGCAGTTCCGGGTTGCAGGCCAGCGCCATCGCGATCATCGCGCGCTGCCGCTGGCCCCCGGAGAGCTGGTGTGCGAAGCTGCCCATGCGCCGCCGCGGCTCCGGGATCCGGCACAACCCGAGCAGTTCGACCGCCCGTTCGGTCGCCTGTGCACGCGACACCGCGTCGTGATGTTCGATCGTCTCGCAGATCTGCTCGCCGATCGAATACAGCGGATTGAGCGCGGTCATCGGCTCCTGGAAGATCATCGCGATCCGCTTGCCGCGCACGCCGCGCATCGTGCGTTCCGGCGCGGCCAGCAGGTCGGTGCCGTCGAACACGACCCGGCCGCCGTAGGTCGCGTCGGCATTGAGCTTGAGCACCGACAGCGCGGTGACCGTCTTGCCCGATCCCGATTCACCGACCAGCGCGAACTTCTCGCCGCGCGCGACCGAGAACGAGACGTCGTGCACGACCCGCACCGCACCGCCGCCGGCGGCGAAGTCGATCGACAGCGACTCGATCGAGAGCAGCGCGGACGATGGCACGTTCATCCCTTGCGCATGTCCAGTGCGTCGCGCAACGCCTCGCCGATGAAGATCAGCAGCAGCAGCGTGCCGACCAGCACGGCGAAGGTCGGCATCGAGATCCACCACGCATCCAGGTTCGCCTTGCCCTGCGCCAGCAGCTCGCCCAGGCTCGGTGTCGACGGCGGCACGCCCAGGCCGAGGAAATCGAGGCTGGTCAGCGCGACGATCGCCGCGCTCATCCGGAACGGCAGGAACGCGATCACCGGCGTCAGCGAATTGGGCAGCACGTGGCGGAACATGATGCGGCGATTGGACAGGCCGAGTGCACGCGCCGCGGTCACGTACTCCAACTGGCGGTTGCGCAGGAACTCGGCGCGGACGTAGTCCGACAGCCCCATCCAGCCGAACAGCGACAGGATCGCGAGCAGGATCCAGATCGACGGCTCGAAGATCGAGGCCAGGATCAGCAGCAGGTAGAGCTCCGGCACCGAGCCCCAGATCTCGATCAGGCGCTGGAACGCGAGGTCGGTGCGACCGCCGAAGTAGCCCTGCAGCGCACCGGTGAGGATGCCGATGGCGACACCGACCACGGTCAGCGCGAGCCCGAACAGCACCGAGATCCGGAAGCCGTAGATCAGTCGTGCCAGCACGTCGCGACCGCGGTCGTCGGTGCCGAGCCAGTTGGTCGACGACGGTGGCGCCGGGTTGGGACTCGGCGCGAAGTAGTTGATCGTGTCGAAGCGGTAACGCACCGGCGGGAACCAGGCCCAGTTGGCGCCCCGGGTCAGCTGCTCGCGGATGAACGGATCGAGATAGTCGGTCTCGGTGCGGAAGTCGCCGCCGAAGGTCGTCTCCGGATAGGTCCGCACCATCGGCACGTAGAAGCCGCCGTCGTAGCGGACCAGGACCGGCTTGTCGTTGGCGATGAACTCGGCGAACAGCGTGACACCCACCGTGATCGCGAAGATCCACAGGCTCCAGTAGCCGCGCCGATTCGCCTTGAAGCGCAGCCACGCCCGCCGTCCCGGCGACAACGACACCGCACCTTGTGCCGGCACCCCGGCCGCCGCCGCCGCGGCCACCACCGCCGGCTCAGTGCGCATGCCACCCCCGCGCTGCATGCCCCGCACGCAACCTATACCGCATCGAACTTCACCCTCGGATCCACCCACGTGTAGCAGAGGTCGGTGACCAGCTTGGTCAGCAATCCGATCAGCGAGAACACGTACAGCGACCCCATCACCACCGGATAGTCGCGGCGGATCACCGCCTCGTACGACAGCAGTCCCAGCCCGTCGAGCGAGAACAGGGTCTCGATCAGCAGCGAGCCGCTGAAGAACGCGCCGACGAACGCGGCCGGGAACGCGGTGACCAGCGGGATCAGCGCGTTCCTGAACACGTGTTTGTAGAACACCTTGTTCTCGGGCAGGCCCTTGGCACGCGCGGTCAGCACGTACTGCTTGCGGATCTCCTCGAGGAACGTGTTCTTGGTCAGCATCGTCGTCACCGCGAAGCTGCCGACGATCAGGCAGGTCAGCGGCAGCACCAGGTGCCAGAAGTAGTCGACGATCTTGCCGGCGAGCGAGAGCTGGGCCCAGTTGTCGGAGGTCAGCCCGCGCAGCGGGAACCACGACAGGAACGAGCCGCCGCCGAACAGCACCAGCAGCGCCACGCCGAGCACGAAACCCGGGATCGCGTAGCCGACCAGGATCGCGGTGCTGGTCCAGAAGTCGAACGCGGTGCCGTTGCGCACCGCCTTGGCGATGCCCAGCGGAATCGAGACCAGGTAGGTGACCAGGAACGACCAGAAGCCCAGACTGATCGACACCGGCAGCTTGTCGACGATCAGCTGGCCGACGCTCTTGTGGTGGAAGTAGCTCTTGCCGAGGTCGAAGCGCAGGAAACGGCCGATCATCTCGAAGAAGCGCTCGTGTGCCGGCTTGTCGAAGCCGTAGAGTTGCTTGATCTCCTTCAGCCGCTCCGGCTCGATGCCCTGTGCGCCGCGATAACCGGGTGCGCTGGCCGCGACCTCGCCGCCGCCGCCGCTGCGCCCGCGCAGCTCCTGCACCAGTTGCTCGACCGGGCCACCGGGCACGAACTGGATGATCACGAACGACACCAGCAGGATGCCGAACAGCGTCGGCACCATCAGCAGCAGCCGCTTGGCGACGTAGATCAGCACGGGGCGTTGCCGACCGGGCTCAAGGCTTGACCCACCAGGTCTTGAGCATCCAGTCGGCGGCGCCGTAATACAGCGGCAGCGTCTGCGGATGCGCGAGGTGGCGACGATAGGCCACCCGATGGGTCGGGGCGTGATAGTGCGGGACGAGGTAGAAGCCGGTGCGCAGCACGCGATCGAGAGCCCGCGCGACGGTGACCAGTTCGGCGCGGGACTGCGACTCGAGCAGCCGCTTGACCAGCGCATCGACGACCGGGTCGCGGATGCCGGCGACGTTGTCCGATCCATTGACCGACGCCGACTCCGCGGTGAAGCGTTCGATCAGCTCGTTGCCCGGTGTCGGACTCGCGCTGTACGAGTGCACGACCACGTCGTAGTCGAACTCGTCGGTGCGTTTCTGGTACAGCGCCGGATCGGTGACCCGCAATCGCGCCGAGATGCCGAGCTTGTCCAGGTTGCGCACCCATGGCACGGCGACCCGCTCGAGTGCGGTCGAATAGCTGAGCATCTCGAACTCGAACCCCTCGCCGGCCCGGTTGCGCAGCCGGCCGTCGTCGGCGACGCGCCAGCCGGCCGCCTCGAGCAGCTTCAGCGCGGCGCGCAGGTTCTCGCGCAGCGAATGCGGCGCGGCGGTCGTCGGCGGCATCGGCACCTCACCGAACACCGCCGGATCGAGTTCCTCGCGAAACGGCTCGAGCAGCGCGAGCTCGGCAGCATCCGGCACGCCGGTGGCCTGCATGTCGCTGTTGGTGAAGTAGCTCGGGCTCCTCACGTACTGGCCGTAGAAGATCTGCCGGTTCATCCACTCGAAATCCATCGCCAGCGTCAGCGCCTGGCGCACCCGGACGTCGGCGAACGGCTTGCGCCGGGTGTTCAGCGCGAAGCCTTGCAGGCCCGCCGGGTTCGAGTGCCGGAACTCGCGCTTGGTGATCTCGCCCGACAGGTACTTGGCACCGGTGTGCCCGCGCGCCCAGTTCTTCGCCGAGTTCTCGAAGATCCAGTCGAACTCGCCGGCCTTGAAGCCCTCGAGCCGCGCGGTCTCGTCGCGGAAGTACTTGTAGACGACACGGTCGAAGTTGAACATGCCGCGCCGCACGGGCAGGTCCTTGCCCCAGTAGCCGGGATCGCGCTTGTAGACGATCGACTTGCCCCAGGCGGCCGATTCGATCCGATACGGCCCGGTGGCGATCGGCTCGTCCTGCACGACCTGGTCGAACGGCTTGCCTCCGCCCCACTTGCGCGAGAACACCGGCAGCTGCGAACCGATGATGATGTGCAGCTCGTGGTTGAGCTGCTTGAAGTCGAAGCGCACCGTGCGTGCGTCGACGGCCACCACCTGGCGGATGTCGCCGAAGTACTGCCGGAAGCGCGGATGGGCCTGTTTGCCGGTCAGCGTCTCGAACGAATACTTGACGTCGTCGGCGAGCACCGGATCGCCGTTGCTGAAGCGGGCCGCCGCGTTCAGGCGGAAGGTGATCGACAGCTTGTCGTCGGCGAACACCATGTCCTCGGCGAGCAGTCCGTACATCGTCAGCGGCTCGTCGTCGCTGGTCGTTGCCAGCGTCTCGAACATCAGCGTGCCGACGCCGGCGGCACCCAGGCCGCGCAGCGTGAACGGATTGAGCTTGTCGTAGGTGCCGAAGCCGTCGAGGCTGATCGTGCCGCCCTTGGGCGCCGCCGGATCGACGTAGTCGAAGTGGGCGAACCCGGCCGGATACTTCGGCGTGTCGCCCCAGGCGATCGCGTGGGCCGCCTGCACCGGCCGGGCGAGGACGGCGCACAGCAGCACCAGCAGCGCAAGCAGCACCGCCGCGACGCGATGGCGCAGGCGGCGCGCGCGCGGCAGGTCAATCGGCTGGCATGCGACAATAGTCATCGTCGATTGATTGTAATGGAGCGGCACTGCATGGGGTTCCTGTCCGGCAAACGCATCCTGATCACCGGCCTGCTGTCGGACCGGTCCATCGCCTACGGCATCGCCCAGGCCTGCCACGCCCAGGGCGCCGAACTGGCCTTCACCTACCAGAACGATCGCTTCGAGAAACGTGTCGCCGAGATGGCCGCCGAGTTCGGCTCGTCGCTGACGTTTCCCTGCGACGTCGCCGACGACGCGCAGATCACGGACCTGTTCGCGGCGCTGGGCAGGCACTGGGACGGGCTCGACGGCCTGGTGCACGCGATCGCGTTCGCGCCGCGCGAGGCGATCTCGGGGGACTTCCTGTCCGGCGCCAGCCGCGAGTCCTTCCGGATCGCCCACGACATCTCCTCTTACAGCTTCGTCGCACTGGCCAAGGCCGCGCTGCCGATGATGGACAAACGCCGCGCGGCGCTGCTGACGCTGACCTATCTCGGTGCGGTCCGGGTCATACCGCACTACAACACGATGGGGCTGGCCAAGGCGAGCCTGGAGGCGAGTGTCCGTTACCTGGCCGAGAACCTCGGCCCGCGCGGCATCCGCGTCAACGGCATCTCGGCCGGACCGATCAAGACACTGGCGGCCAGCGGCATCAAGGGTTTCTCGAAGATCCTGAACTTCGTCGAGACCCATGCGCCGCTGCGGCGCAACGTGACGATCGATGACGTCGGCAACGTGGCCGCGTTCCTGCTGTCGGACCTCGCGGCCGGGATGACCGGCGAGATCACCTACGTCGACTCGGGCTTCAGCGCGGTCGCCGGCGGCATGGGTGCGCTGGCCGAACCTTCGGAGTGACCCTCGCCGGCAGGAGCCGGACGGCGCGGAGTCAAACCCCGGTCGCCTCGACCCCGTCGGGCATCGCACCGGTCAGCAGGTACCGGATCAGGTCGTGCACCGGGCGGATCGCCGCGCCGAAGGGGACCGGACTGGCGCCGCGGAAGAACAGCCCCCGATCGACCTGCCCCTTCAATGCCGCCGACAGCTGGCTGTCGATGCAGAACTGGCCGAAGCGCGCCAGTCCGTCGCGCAGGCCGCAGACGGTCAGGCACTCGAGTCCGGCCGCGCAATGCCGTTTCTGGCAGCCGGCTTTTGCCTGCAGCGCGGATTCCTTCTTCAGGTACCGCTCCAGCCACGGCGTGCGCACCGCACGCGCCGGCAGGCCGGCGACGCTGATGAATTCCACGATGTCCTCGGCCCGCGCCCCGGCGAGCACGCGCTTGAAGGCCGGATGGGCATCCCCTTCCTCGGTGACCGCGAACGCGGTGCCGAGTTGCGCGGCCGCGTAGCCGAGCGCCAGCGTATCGCGCAGCAGCTCGTGGCTGTGGATGCCGCCGGCGGCGATCAGCGGGATGCGACCGGGTTCGATGCCGAGGTCGGCGAACACCCGCGTCACCTCGACCACGACCCGTGAAAAATCGAAGCGCTCGTTGTCGATCTCGTCGAGCCGGGTCGCACCCAGGTGCCCGCCGGCGTATCGCGGATGTTCGATGACGATCGCATCGGGCAGGCGGCCCTTGCGTTGCCACTTGCGCAGCACGATCGCGACACCGCGGGCATCGGACAGGATCGGGATCAGCGCCACGTCCGGATGATCGGCCGCCATCTCCGGCAGGTCGAGCGGCAGCCCGGCACCCATCACGATCGCATGGGCACCCGACTCGCAGGCCTGGCGCACGTAGGCCGCGTGGGAATCGACAGCCTTCATCACGTTGACCGCGATCGCACCGTGTCCTTCGCTGGCCTGCAGTGCAAGCCGCACTTCGCGATCCAGCGCCTCGAGGTTCAGCCGGTCGAGCAGGTCGCGATCACGTGCGCCCTTGCCGGCCGCCAGCAGGTCCGGATGATGATGACGCAGATCGACGCTGGCGATCGTGCCCAGCGCACCCTGGCGCGCGACCGCGCCAGCGAGCCGGTGCGCCGACACACCCACCCCCATGCCCCCCTGGACCACCGGCAGCAGTTCGCGGCCACGCAGCCGCCAGGGTTGCAGGTCGCTTCCGCCCAGCATTTCCAGCATCGAATCACCTTTGACGAGACGCCCGGTCTCGGCCGCGATGCTAGGGTCGTTCTCCCTCGTCGCCATTGACAATGGGCAATCAAGCCCGCGGGTTGCGACCGATGGTCGATCGCCGCGCCGGATCGATGTTCGGCGGCAACACCCGGCAGCGCCGACACCGCCGTCGTCCCACGACGTCGGCGCGGGCAGCGAAGTGCCGTCAGCGCGCGTCGGACGTGCAGGTCCGAAAGCCGATGAACGGATCGTCGCGATGCGGCTCGTAGAAGTTCCGGAAGCGCAGGTCGACCAGGTCGGCGGGTGTCGCGAAGGACGCGCCGCGGACCACGCGATGGGTACCGAACCAGGGTGCCGAATATTCGGCGTACGGGTCGGGCGAGAAGCCGGGCAACGGCTCGAACCGGCTCGTGGTCCATTCCCAGACCTGCCCCCAGGAAAATCCCGGCGCCGCGCGCGCGGCGCGCAGCCATTGCGCCTCGGTTGGCAGCGTACGTCCGGCCCACCGGCAGAACGCCTCGGCCTCGAAGGCCGACACACGCCACACCGGCTGCGTCGGCTCCAGCACGTCCCATCGGTCGAAGCGCCGGATCTCGAACACCCGACCGTCGCGACGCCAGTCGCGCGGCATCGAACGGCCCTCGCGACGGAGCGCCTCGTAGGCCTGCGGCGACCACCAGCGTGGATCGGTGTAACCCCCGTCGAAAACAAATTCGGCGAAGCGCGCACAACTCGTCGGCGTGGCATCGATCCGGAACGCGTCGACGGCTTCCTCGTGAGCCCATTTCTCGTTGTCGAACACGAAGCCGGGCTCGCGCGGGTCGGCACCGAGCACGACCGCACCGGCCGGCACCACCAGTTCGGCCGCCGCGGTGGCCATCACCGACGGCGACACCATCGGCCGGGCCTCGCGATAACCGAGGGTCTGCCAGGTGTAGGTGAACGCCTCCTCGTGCATCAGTTCGTGGAACAACGCCAGCCGATGGAAGTACAGCGACTCGTCGTTGTCGTCGCTGCGCTCGAGGGCGGCCAGCGTGCGCTCCAGGATCGCCGCGAGTTCACGCCGCGTCAGCACGACATCGGGCAGCGGCAGCGACCATCGGGAGGCATGAGCGACGTTGCCCGAGTCGTACAACCGGTCCGCATCCGCACGCAGAGGCGACTTGATCGACCCCGAGCGGTCGCGACGCAGGCACCAGTACTCCTGGAACCAGCCGACGTGGCCGAGTTCCCACAACGGCGGGTTGATGATCGCCAGGTGAGGTACCCGCCACTGCGATTCGTCGAGCCCGGCCACCATCGCCAGCGTCCGCTGGCGGGCGTCCACGAGTGCACGCCGCAACGTCTCGCGGCCTTCACGACGGCAGGGGGCAACGCTGCTACGATCCATGACCGATTATGGACGACGCCGTCGACCGTGTGCCCGCATCCCCTGCCCCGATTCGAGACGCCGGGGATGCCAGGCCACTGATCGTCCTGGTGACCCCGGCGCTGGCCGATGCCAACAACGGGAACTGGCACACGGCACGCCGTTGGGCCGGGTTCCTGCGATCCCGTTTCCGCGTCGTCGTCGAGCGCGAGTGGGACGGCTCACCGGCCGACGCGATGATCGCGTTGCACGCGCGCCGTTCGGCCGGCTCGATCGCCGCCTTCGCGGCCACCGGGCGCCCGCTGGCGGTGGTGATGACCGGCACCGACCTGTATCGGGACATCCACGACGACAACAGCGCCCGACACTCGCTCCGGCTCGCCCACCGGCTGGTGGTGCTGCACGAACGCGGCATCGACGACCTGCCGTGCGAGGTCCGCGACCGGGCCATCGTGATCCATCAGTCGGCATCACGCAGGACGCCGAGGACGCCGCGGCGGCACACGTTCGACCTGCTGCTGGTCGGCCACCTGCGCGCCGAGAAGGATCCGCTGACCGCGGTCCGGGCGCTGCGGCGGCTGCGCGGCGGGATCCGCGAACGGCTCCGGCTGCGCATCGTCGGCGGCGACCGGGATCCGGCCCTCGGCATCGCAGTGCGCACGGCCGCGCGCGGCGATCGACGCATCGAATGGCTCGGCGCGCTGGATCACGCGCACACCCGACGCGAGATCACCCGCGGTCGGGTGCTGCTGCTGCCCTCGCGGATGGAAGGCGGCGCCAACGTGCTGATCGAGGCGGTCCGGTCCGGTGTACCCGTACTCGCGTCGCGGATATCGGGCTCGGTCGGCCTGCTCGGTCGTCGATACCCGGGCTACTTCCCGGTCGGGGACGACCGGGCGTTGGCCGATGCGATCGCGCGTTGCCAGGACCGTCCCGACTGGCGGGCCCGGCTGATCTCGGCCGGAAACCGCCGTGGTGTGCGTTTCATGCCCGAAAGGGAACGCGACGCGGTGCTGGCACTCGCGGCTACACTGCTGGGCTGACCATGTCGCCCCCCGACTCATCTCATCCGACCCGAGGACCGACCGACCGATGAACGCCCCGATCGTGAACCCCGAGCTGCGCCTGACCTCGTTCTCCCATGGCGGCGGCTGCGGCTGCAAGATCGCACCCGGCGTGTTGTCGGAGATCCTGCGCAACAGCACCCGGATGCCGATCCCGCCACAACTGCTGGTCGGCATCGAGACCGCCGACGACGCGGCGGTCTACCGGCTCAACGACCAGCAGGCGCTGATCGCGACCACCGACTTCTTCATGCCGATCGTCGACGATCCGTACGACTTCGGACGCATCGCGGCGACCAACGCGTTGTCGGATGTCTATGCGATGGGTGGCACGCCGATTTTGGCGCTGGCGCTGGTCGCGATGCCGATCGACCGACTGCCGCTGGAGGTGATCCGGCGCATCCTCGAAGGTGGCGAGGCGGTCTGCGCGGCGGCGGGGGTGCCGATCGCGGGTGGCCACACGATCGATTCGGTCGAACCGATCTACGGGCTGGTCGCGCTCGGCCTGGTCCACCCGGACAAGATCAAGAAGAACTCGGGCGCACGCCCCGGTGATCGTCTGGTGCTCGGCAAGCCGCTGGGCGTCGGTGTGCTCTCGGCGGCACTGAAGAAGGAGAAACTCTCCGCCGACGGCTACGCGGCGATGATCGCCCACACGACCCGGCTCAACGTGTCCGGCAAGGCGTTGTCGGAGCTGCCCGGTGTCCATGCGCTGACCGACGTCACCGGCTTCGGCCTGCTCGGCCACACACTCGAGATGTGCCGCGGCGCGCGGCTGCGGGCGACACTGGACTGGTCGGCGGTGCCGCTGATCGCCGGCGTCCGCGACCTGGCGGCGGCCGGCATGATCACCGGCGCGTCCGGACGCAACTGGGCCGGTTATGGCCAGGACGTACGTCTGGGCGCAGGCATCAGCGACGTCGAGCGTGCCCTGCTGACCGACCCGCAGACCTCGGGTGGACTGCTGGTCGCCTGCGACGCGGCCAGTGTCGACCAGGTGCTCGGCATCTTCGCTCGCGACGGGTTCGACGCCGCAGCCGTGATCGGCGAACTGGCGGCCGGCGAGCCGCAGGTCGACGTCCGTTGACCCCGACGATGCTCCAGCGTCTCGTGATGACGCTGGAGCAGTCGATGCCGTGCGCCGCTACTCAGGCCGGCGTCGCGTAGGTCACCGAAAACCACTGGCGCGGATCGGTCCAGGTCCGGCGCAACTGCCAACCCGCCTCGGCCAACAGCTGCGCGATGCGCGGCGCCGTGTACTTGTACGAGTTCTCGGTGTGGATCCGCTCGGTCAGCGCGAAGCGGCGCTCGCCGCCAGGCCAGCGCACCTGCAGCGGGCGGCGCGCCTCCAGATACATCTCGATGCGGCTCTCGACGCTGTTGAACAGCGCGACATGTTCCCAATCGCGGATGTCGAAGTCACTGCCCAGGATCCGGTTCACGTGATTGAGCACGTTGCGGTTGAACGATGCGGTGATGCCGAGCCGGTCGTCGTAGGCAGCCTCCAGCACCGCGGTGGTCTTGACCAGGTCGATGCCGATCAGCAGGCCACCGTCCGGATCACAGGCACGCCGCCAGCGCGCGAGCAGCTCACGCGCCTGCCGGGGCGCGAAGTTGCCGATGCTCGAGCCCGGATAGAAGAACAGCCGGCGCGTGTCGGGCACCGTGTCCGGCAGCCTGAACTCGCTCGAGAAGTCGAGGCCGAGGCCGACCTTGGGCAGCTTCGGATACTGCCGGTGCAATCGGTCCAGCGCCGAACGCACGAAGTCGACCGAGATGTCGACCGCGACATACGCGGCCGGATCGAGTGCATCGAACCAGCCCGCCGCCTTGCGGCAATCACCCGCGCCCAGGTCGATCAGCACCCGGCCCGGCCCGATCTCGGCGGCGATCTGGGTGCGGCAGGTCTCGAAGATCGACGCCTCGGTGCGGGTCGGGTAGTACTCGCGGGTCTCGCAGATCGCGGCGAACAGCGTCGAGCCCAGTTCGTCGTAGAAGTACTTCGGCGGGATCATCGCCGGACGGCGCGCGAGCCCCGCCTCGAGTTCGGCGCGGAGCTTCTTGCCATCGGCGGCGTGCCAATCGTAGAAACGTGGCTCGCCCGGCAGGGGTGTGACGGCCGGCTTGGCGGCTTCCTCGACGACTCGCCGCAGCGCGGGTACCGGTAAAGTTTGGTTTTGCATGCTTACCCCGTAAGATTGGCGTCCCCGCTGAAGCAAGCACCATTCCTGGTGGCCACCGCGGTCATCGAATCAGGAGAGCCATGGCCTTCCCGCACCGCTTCGTCCGACACGCCGCAGCCAGCGTGCTGTTCACCCTCGCCGCCTCGGCAACCCTCGCCCAGACGTCGTTGAAGGTCTCGGCGATCCCTGACGAATCACCGACCGAACTGCAACGCAAGTTCAAGCCGCTGGGCGCCTATCTCGAGAGCAGGATCGGCATGCCGGTGGAATTCATCCCGGTGACGGATTATGCCGCTTCGGTCGAAGGCCTGGTGAATCGCAAGCTCGACATGGTCTGGTTCGGTGGCTTCACGTTTGTCCAGGCCAAGATCCGGTCGAACGACGCGGTGGTCCCGCTGGTGCAGCGCGAGGAGG
>CADEEH010000009.1 GCA_902826305.1 uncultured Burkholderiales bacterium | reverse complement strand
GTGTGCGGCCGGACAACTGGTCGACCAGCTTGAACGTGCGCAGGTTCAGGTCGCTCGCGCTGCCGGTCAGCAGCGAGTCGAGATACTCGATCATCGGCGGCAGCACCAGTTCGTAGCCGTAGCCGCGGTACAGATCGAGCAGGGAACGGCGCAGGTTCTCGATCCGACGGGCCTGTGCGGGCAACGCATCGGCGATGCTCTCGGGAAGTAGCCAGCGTGCCATGGCGTTGTTGGAATATGGCGGGTCGGGGCCACCGGGCCCGAACCCGTCATTGTCGCCTAGTCCAGCAAAAGCAGCAAAACGCCGACCAGCACCGCACCCAGCCCGACGAAGCGGATCTGGCCGTCGCGCAGTTCGGCGATGCGCTGCATCGTCGTACGCCAGGATGCGGGGGAAACCAGGGGCAGCAACCCTTCGACGACCAGCATCAGCCCGAGGGCGGTCAGCAGCACCGCCGCGCCCCGTGCTACTTGCCCTGCGGCCGCGGCGTGTTGCCGCCGGGCGAGCGGAAATAGCGGAAGAAGTCGGCGCTCGGATCGACCACCAGCAGGTCGGTCCGATTGCGGAACGAGGCCCGGTAGGCTTCGAGGCTGCGGTAGAAACCGGCGAACTCCGGATTCTGGCCGAACGCCTCCGCGTACAACGTGGTCGCCTTGGCGTCACCCTCGCCGCGGATCTGCTGCGCGTCGCGATACGCCTCGGCCAGGATCACTTCCCGCTGCCGCTCGGCATCGGCCCGGATCTTCTCGGCCTCGCCGGAACCGGTGGCCCGGCGTTCGTTGGCGACCCGTTTGCGCTCGGACTGCATGCGGTCGAAGACCCGCTCCTGCACCTCGGGCGCGAAGTCCACCCGCTTCAGGCGCACATCGACGATCTCGGCGCCCAGTCGCTTGGCGTCCTCGAACAGCTTGCTGCGCACCTCGGACATGATCTTGTCGCGCTGGCCGGAGACGACATCGGCGACGGTGCGCCGGGCGATCTCGTTTTGCAGCGCGTCGCGCAGATTGCGCTGCAGGCGGTCCGTCGCGATCAGTTCGTTGCCGCCGACCGCGGTCAGGAACGTGCGCGGTTCGACGATGCGCCACTTGACGAACGAGTCGACCAGGACGTTGATCTTCTCGGAGGTCACGAAGCGGTCGACGTCCGGGTTGTCGATCGTCAGCACCCGCTTGTCCAGGTACTGGATGTTCTGGAACGGCGGCGGCAGCTTGTAGTGCAGGCCCGGGCGGTCGATGATCCGCTCGATCCGCCCGAAGGCGAAGACCACGCCGTACTGGCGCTGGTCGACGACGAACAGGCACGACGCCGCGAGGGCCAGTGCGATGACGAGGGCAAGCAGCAGGGGAACGATGCGTTGCATGGCGGCCTCAGCGTCCTGCTTCACGGTCGCGTGACCGCAGCGCCTCGGTCCGGCGGTCACCGGTCATCGGCGGCGGATCGACCCGCGATTCGGGCAGCGCCGTCGCCGGCGCACCACCGGCGCGGGCGGCGTCGTTGCCACCGGCCTGCTGCAGCAGGCGATCGAGCGGCAGGTACAACAGGTTGCTGCTGCCCGAGCCGGAGTCGACGAAGACCTTCGACGTGTTCGAGAACACCTGCTGCATGGTCTCCAGGTACATCCGTTCGCGGGTCACCTGCGGCGCGCGCGCATATTCGGTCAGCACCTGCTTGAACCGGGATGCGTCACCCTCGGCGGCAGCGATGACCCGCGAGCGGTAACCCTCGGCTTCCTGGCCCAGCCTTGCGGCCCCGCCGCGCGCCTTCGGGATTACGTCGTTGGCGTATGCGACCCCTTCGTTGATCAGGCGCTGGCGGTCCTGGTCGGCCTTGTTCGCATCCTCGAACGCGGCCTGCACCTGTTCGGGAGGCTGCGCCTGCTGCACCGTCAGGTCGACGATCAGCAGGCCGGTCTTGTAGCGGTCGACGATCTCCTGCATCAGGTTCAGGCCTTCCTTGGCGACCACGTCCTTCTCTTCGTACAACACCTGGTCGATCGTCTTGCGTCCGACCACCTCGCGCAGCGCGGCCTCGGCCGCCTGCCGCACCAGTTCCTCGGGATTGGGATCGAGCTTGTTGTTGAACAGGTAAGCCACCGGATCGCTGACCCGGAACTGGACCGCGAACTGCAGGTCCGCGATGCTCTGGTCGAGCGTGAGCATCAGCGATTCCTTGAGCACTTTGTTCTTCACGTTCGAGCGGTAACCGGCCTCGATCTGGCGCAGTTGCTGGACGTTGACCAGCTCGTGGCTCTCGAGCGGATACGGCATGCGCCAGGTGAACCCGGCCTGCTCGCGCAGGTACTTGAACTCGCCGAAGCGCAGCACCGCGGCCGCCTGCCCTTCCTGGACGATGTAGAAGCCGCTGCCCAGCCACAGCAGCAGCGCGACGACCGCAAGCAGGCCGAGCCCGGCACCGGCGCCGCGCATCGGCGGCCGGTCACCGCCGCCGCCGGTGCCCGGGGGCGGCAGGCCGCGACGGCGGCCGAACAGACCGCTCAGACGCCGGTTCAGGTCGCGCCACAGTTCGTCGAGATCGGGCGGGCCGTCGCCGGGCCGCTGCTGCTGCTGGCGATTGTCGTCGTTGCCGGAGTTCTGTCGGCCCCAGCCCGGATCATTCAACGACATCAGTGCGCGAAGCGATTTCCACATGGGCAGGGCCTGTTGCGGATGCGAGGAACTCTGGACGCGACTCACTGCGCGCGACATCCGACCGCCGAACGAGGTCGGCGGGTCGAGAAATCGGCGGGGAGTTGCAGGAAAGGATTCACGCGATCGAGGATCAGGAGACGCGACGCAAGGTGTCGGCCGACGGCGGGATCGCCTCGGCGATCGCCGAGTCCGGCCCGGGCGTGGCGGCGGACCGTTCGGCCGCCTCGATCCGCTCGACCAGCGCCTGCCTGAGGCCGTCGACACCAGCACCCGTCGTGGCACTCAATCGAACGCTGTGGATGTTACCACAGGGGTCTCTCTCCACACCGGGCGCAAGGCCGCCCCGATCGACCTTGTTGAACACCATCATCTGCGGCACCCGATCGGCGCCGATCTCCGCGAGCACACGCTGCACCTGCTCGATCTGCTCGTCGCGATCGGGCGCCGCGGAGTCGACCACGTGCAGCAGCAGATCGGCCGCCGCGGTCTCCTCGAGCGTGGCGCGGAACGCCTCGACCAGCTGGTGCGGCAGGTCGCGCACGAACCCGACCGTATCCGACAACAGGCACTCGCGGGCGGTTCCCCGCACCGGATCCGACAGCCGGATACGGCGTGTCAACGTGTCGAGCGTCGCGAACAGCTTGTCGGCCGCGTAGGCCGTCTCGCCGGTGAGCCGGTTGAACAGCGTCGACTTGCCGGCATTGGTGTAGCCGACCAGGGACACCGTGAACGCACCGCCCCGGGAGCGATCACGACGGCGGGTCTGGCGTTGGCGCTCGAGCGTGCGCAACCGGCCGCGCAGCTGCTTGACACGTGTCGACAGCATCCGCCGGTCGAGTTCGATCTGCTTCTCGCCCGGTCCGCCACGCACGCCGATGCCGCCGCGCTGGCGCTCCAGGTGGGTCCAGCCGCGGACCAGGCGGGCCGACAGGTGCTCGAGCCGCGCGAGTTCGACCTGCAGCTTGCCTTCGCGGCTGACCGCACGGCGCGCGAAGATCTCGAGGATCAGTTCGGTCCGGTCCTGCACCGGCAGCGACCAGCGTCGACCCAGGTTGCGTTGAGGCACCGCGCCGAGCACGTTGTCGAATATCACCGTCTCGGCCGCGTGCTCGGTGATCATCGCCGCGATCTCGTCGGCCTTGCCGGCGCCGACGAACAGCGCGGCGTCCGCACGCTGGCGACGCACGACGATGCGCGCGACCGGATCGAAACCGGCCGACGTGGCCAAGGCCGCCAGTTCATCGAGGGACGACTCGTCGGGCGACTCGCGTCCGAAAGCCACTCCGACCAGAACCGCTTTCGGAAGTTGCGTTGCGATCAGCTGTCCGAACTCTCGTGATGGAAGTTCACCGCGCGCGCTGGCACGACCGTGGAGATCGCATGCTTGTAGACCATCTGCGTGACAGTGTTCCGGAGCAGCACGACGTACTGGTCGAACGATTCGATCTGGCCTTGCAGCTTGATGCCGTTGACCAGATAGATCGAGACCGGGATGTGTTCTTTTCTGAGAAGGTTGAGGAACGGGTCTTGTAGCAATTGGCCCTTGTTGCTCATGGCGGCTCCATTTTCTTGTGTCGGAGGCGGAGTGGATTGCTCCGTTCTCCATCAATGTAGCCGAATTTGACATGAGTTGGCTACGGAGCGTAGCTATTTCCCAATCCGGGCACGGACTTACGGCGCGCTCTCGATCCAGTTCCGCCACTCGGATCGGTGCGAGGGTGGCGCTGCGCAGGCCGTCGTCAGCGCACGTACGGGTTCGACTGGCTGCGGAACTCGATCCGCAGCGGGGTGCCTTCGAGCTTGAACTGCTCGCGGAACCACCCTTCCAGGTAACGCCGGTAGGTGTCCGGAACCGCGTCGAGTGCATTGCCGTGGATCACCACCACCGGCGGATTCTGCCCGCCCTGGTGCGCATAGCGCAGCTTGGGCCGGATCGCGCCCCGACGCGGCGGCGCCTGGCGCGCGACCGCCTCGATCATCGACCGGGTCAGCTTCGGGGTCGACAGGCGGCTGACCGCCGCCGCATAGGCGGCCTCGGCCGAACGCAGCACCGCACCCAACCCGTGGCCGTGCAGTGCCGAGATCATGTGCACCCGGGCGAAGCGCAGGAAATGCAGCTTGCGATCGAACTCGCTCTTCAGGCGGTCCCGGTCGGTCGCCGGCACCTGGTCCCACTTGTTGACCGCGACCACCAGCGCACGACCGGCCTCAAGGATGAAGCCGGCGATGCTCGCGTCCTGGTCGGCGATGCCGGCGGGCCCGTCGAGGACCAGGACGCAGACGTGGCTGTCCTCGATCGCCTGCAGCGTCTTGACCACCGAGAACTTCTCGATCGTCTCGTGGATCTTGCCGCGGCGGCGCAATCCGGCCGTGTCGACCAGCGTGTACGGGCGGCCATTGCGCTCGAAGTCGATCGCCACCGCGTCACGTGTCGTTCCCGGCAGGTCGAACGCGATCACCCGCTCCTCGCCGACGAGTGCGTTGATCAGCGTCGACTTGCCGCCGTTGGGCCGACCGACGATCGCGATCCTGATCCGTCGTGTGATGGGTGGCAACGCGGCGGGTGATGTGCCGGGTGATGTGCCGGGTGATGTGCCGGGTGATGTGCCGGGTGATGTGCCAGCTGAGGTGCCCGGTGACGGGACGATCGACACGTCCGCCGTGACGACGGTCGTGTCCTCGCCGGCCGCCGGGTCGACGGTCGGCAACGACTCGTCCGGATCGGGAGCTGCGACGCGGATGCCACGCGCCTCGTCGATCCGTTCGAGGGCCAGATCGATCACCTCGCCGACCGCGTCACCGTGAGCGGCGGAGATCGCATACGGGTCACCGAGCCCGAGTTCGTGGAACTCGGCGGTGACCCGTTCGCGGATCATGCCTTCGGTCTTGTTGACCACCAGCAGCCAGCCCGCGGCCGTGCGCCGCAGTTCGTCGGCGATCTCGCGGTCGCGGCCGGTGACCCCGGCGCGGCCATCGACAACGAACAAGACCAGGTCGGCCTCGATCACCGCCTGGCGTGTCTGGCGCGCCATCGCCGCCGTCAGGCCTTCCTTGGCGACCGGTTCGAACCCGCCGGTGTCGATGACAACGAACGTGCGCTCGGCCCGCACGCCGCGCCCGTAGTGACGGTCACGGGTGAGGCCGGCGATGTCGGCGACCAGTGCCGCCCGACTCGCGGTGAGCCGATTGAACAGCGTCGATTTGCCGACGTTCGGGCGCCCGACGATGGCGATGACCGGGGTCGGCTGCGCCACCGATCAGCCGATCTCGATGGCGTAGAGCGCGGCGTCCGAAGTCTGCACGACGGCCAGCCGGCCGTCGTCGACCACCAGCGGCGCGGCCAGGATCGGTGTGCCGTCGGTGCTCACACGCGCCTGCACCGCCCCATCGTCGACCGACAACACGTGCACCAGGCCGGCCACGTCCCCGAGGACGACGTGGTCGCCGGCGATCGCCGGCACGCCGAGCGCGCGGCGGGCGAGTTTCTCCTGCTTCCACAGGCTGGCACCGGTGCGCGAGAACGCGTGCACCTTGCCGCCTTCGTCGGCGGCGACGACCATGCGCGGGCCGAGCATCAGGCCGCCGGCCGAACCGACGTCCCGCGACCAGACCACACGCCCGCTCGGTGCGTCGAAACAGGTCAGCCGGCCCTGGTAACTCACCGCGCACAGGTCGCGCCCGTCGATCAGCGGCGTGCCGACGACGTCGGCGATCCGCTCGATCTCGGTCGAGCCCTTCGGTTGGGCGACCGTGCCTTCCCAGCGCACCGCACCGGTGTCGCTGGCCAGCGCGATCAGCCGGCCGCCGGGCAGCCCGACGTAGGTCATCGCGCCGGCGATCGTCGCCGTCGAAGTCTGCCGCAGCACCAGCGCCGGGTTCGTGCGCTGGATCGACCAGCGGCGCTTGCCGGAGTCCGCATCGAACGCGTGGATCCGGCTGTCGCTGCCGCGAAGCACGACCATGCCCTGGTCGAGCACCGGCACACTGGCGGCCTCGGCGCCCAGCGGCGCGCTCCAGCGCGGCTTGCCGTCGATCGCGAACGACATCAGCAGGCCGTCCTCGGCAACCACCACGACCTGATCACGATCGCCACCGATGCCGCTGGCCACCCGCTTGCCGACGTCGATCCGCTGGGTCAGGTTGCCGCTGGTCGGATCGATGCCGAGCACCCGCCCGTCGCGACTGGTGGCCCAGATCCGGTCGCCGATCATCCGCGGCAGATAACCGATGCCACCGTCGCCCAGGCCGACACGCCAGCGCACGCGAACCCGCGCCGCGCCGTTGACCTCCGGCGGGTCCGGCAACTTCGGCCGCGACGAGCAGCCGGAGAACCAACCGGACGACACCCCGAGCGCGACGACACCGGCGGCGCGCACCCAGTCGCGGCGCCGGGCGCCGGTGGTCACGAGCCCAGCTCCGCGAGGGCGTCGAACTTGAGCTGCACGATCGGCCGCACCGGATTGGCCGCATCGAGTGCATCGAGCGCCTGCTTGTACGCGGCACGGGCCTCGGCACGTTTGTCCTGCGCGAGCAGGATGTCGCCGCGACGCTCGGCATACAACGCGCCGAAGCGACCCGGCGCATCACCAGCAACCAGCGCCAGCGCCTCGTCGTAGGCCTTGTCGTCGAGCAGCACGCCGGCCAGTCGCAGCCGCGCGACCTGGCGGAACTCCGCATCCTGCGCGTTGTCCATCGCCCACTGCAGCGGCAGCCGGGCGGACTTCAGGTCACCGGCATCGAAGTAGGTCTTGGCCGCGAGCAGCGCGGCCATCTGGGCGTAGGCGGTCTTCCCGTAGTCGGCGAAGATCGAACCGGCGGCCTCCTTGACCTTGCCCACGTCCTTGGCCGCGGCCGCCTGCTCGAGTTGTCCGTAGACGACCGCGGCCTGTCCCGCCTGACGGGCCTGGTGCCAGCCCCACATCCGATAGCCGGCGATCACCACGAGCACCGTGGTGACGACGGTCATCAGCAGGTTGCCCCACTGCTTCCAGAATGCCTTCAGCGTTTCGAGCTGTTCCTGTTCTTCGAGATCGTAGGCCACTGGTATCCACTCCGTTGCGCCGCCCGCCGGCGGCGATCATGCCTCGCGCGATCAGCCCGGCGCGCTCACTGTTCGTCGTCGGCGGTCAACTGGTCGATGATCAGGTCGGCCAGATCGTCCAGCGGCACCGACTCCTGCCGTCCGCTCGCCGACGCGCTTTCGCGCAGCCACTTGACCGACGCGGCACCCCGTGCGACCTCGTCCTCGCCGATCACCACCGCGAACCAGGCGCCACTGCCGTCGGCGCGCTTGAACTGCGACTTGAAGCTGCCGCCGCCGCAATGCAGGATCACGTCCAGGCCCGCATCACGCAGGCGCTCGGCGACCTGCAGCGCGACCGGTGCCGCCGCATCACCCTGGTGTGCGACATAGACGTCGCACAGGCTCGAATCGACTGCATGCTCGGTGGCCCGCATCAGCTCGAGCACCCGCTCGACACCGACCGCGAAGCCACACGCCGGCGCCGGCTTGCCGCCGAGCATCTCGATCAGCGGGTCGTAGCGCCCGCCGCCGCAGATCGTCAGCGGCGTGCGCTCGGGGCCGAACGGGGTGACCCACTCGAACACGGTCAGGTTGTAGTAGTCCAGGCCTCGCACCAGCCGCGGATTGATCCGGAACGGCACGTTCTGCGCGCGCAGCAGCGACTGCAGCGACTCGAAGTGCGCCCGCGAGGCCTCGCCGAGGAAGTCGATCAGCTTCGGCGCGGCGGCGATGATCGACTGCAGCGCCGGATTCTTGCTGTCGAGGATGCGCAGCGGATTCGTGTGCAGTCGCCGCCGCGCGTCCTCGTCGAGCACGCCTTCGTCGGCCGCCAGGTGCGCGATCAGCGCCTCGCGATGCGCGCGGCGTTCGTCGGCCGCGCCCAGCGAGTTGATCTCGAGCGAGATCCCGGCCAGGCCGAGGTCGTCGAACAGCCGCTGGCAGATCAGGATCACCTCGGCGTCGGCATCCGGCCCGGCGAACCCGAGCGCCTCGGCGCCGACCTGGTGGAACTGGCGATAACGACCCCGCTGCGGGCGTTCGTGACGGAACATCGGGCCGGTGTACCAGAGCCGCTTCGGCCCGTCGTACAGCAGATTGTGCTCGAGCACCGAGCGCACGACCCCGGCGGTGTTCTCCGGCCGCAGCGTCAGCTGCTCGTCGTTGAGTGCGTCGGTGAACGAATACATCTCCTTCTCGACGATGTCGGTGACCTCGCCGATGCCGCGGACGAACAGGCGCGTCGGCTCGAGGATCGGCGTGCGGATCCGCTGGTAGCCGTAGGCCCGCATCGTGGCGGCGACCGCATCGTCGAAGCGTCGCCACAAGGCTTCGTCGGCGGGCAGGATGTCGTTCATCCCGCGCAGGCCGCTGATCCGTTCGACGCGGCTCATGCCGCGTTCCCGTATCGCCGTCGCACGTAGTCCTCGACGATGCGCTGGAAGTCCTCGGCGATGTGATCCCCCTTGAGCGTCACCGTGCGCTCGCCGTCGACGAACACCGGCGCCACCGGTGCCTCGCCGGAGCCCGGCAGCGAGATGCCGATGTCGGCATGTTTGCTCTCGCCCGGCCCGTTGACCACGCAGCCCATGACCGCCACCTGCATCGTCTGCACACCCGGATACGACGCGCGCCAGACCGGCATCTGCTCGCGCAGGTAGGCCTGGATCCGCGAGGCGAGCTCCTGGAAGAATGTGCTGCTGGTGCGGCCACAACCCGGGCAGGCGACCACCATCGGCGCGAACGCCCGGATGCCCATCGTCTGCAGGATCTCCTGGGCGACGACAACTTCCCGGCTGCGATCGCCGTTGGGCTCGGGCGTCAGCGAGACGCGGATCGTGTCGCCGATGCCTTCCTGCAGCAGCACCGCCAGCGCGGCGGTCGAGGCGACGATGCCCTTGCTGCCCATGCCGGCTTCGGTCAGCCCGAGGTGGAGCGGATACTCGCAGCGGCGCGCGAGCTCGCGATAGACCGCGATCAGATCCTGCACCGCCGACACCTTGGCCGACAGGCAGATCCGGTCGCCGGGCAGTCCGAGCGCCTCGGCGCGCCGGGCGCTGTCGATCGCCGACACCACCAGTGCCTCGCGCATCACCGCACCGGCCTCCCAAGGTTCACTGCGGGCCGCGTTGTTGTCCATCATCCGCGCCAGCAGGTCCTGGTCGAGGCTGCCCCAGTTGACCCCGATCCGCACCGGCTTGTCGTGGCGGCAGGCGATCTCGATCATGCGCGCGAAGTTGTCGTCGCGGCGGCGACCGGCGCCGACGTTGCCGGGGTTGATGCGGTATTTCGACAGCGCCGCCGCACAGCCGGGATGATCGGCGAGCAGCTTGTGTCCGTTGTAGTGGAAGTCGCCGATCAGCGGCACCGTCACACCCATCCGGTCGAGCTGCTCGCGCAGCGCTGCAACCGCCGCCGCGGCCTCGGCCGTGTTGACGGTGACCCGGACCAGCTCGGAGCCGGCCCGTGCGAGTTCCTTGACCTGGATCGCGGTGGCGATCGGATCGGCGGTGTCGGTGTTGGTCATCGATTGCACGACCACCGGGGCACCGCCCCCGACCGTGACCGCGTTCGTGCCCCAGCGCACCGTCAGCACGCGACTGGCCCGGCGCGCGTGCCGGCCGACCGGCATCTGCTCGGCCGCGGCCACGTGCTCGCTGCGGCCCGTTGTCATCGAATTGTCAGTCTGCTGTTCCACGGATGTTCCGATTGCTGTCTGCGTCGCGGCTCGGACCGAGGCGGACCGCCGACCGGCGCGGTCCTCGCCACGCGCTCAGGGCAACGTCAGGCGGGCCGTCCCGCCCTTCTTGATGTGCGGTTTCAGATCCACCGGCTTGCCGTCGAACTCGACACGAACCTTCTCGGCGTTGGCCACCACCAGGGTCAGCGCACTGGTGGTCTCGAACTGCTTGACGGACTTGGCCCGCTGGTTTCCCTGCAGCAGCGTGGCCCCGTCCTCGCGACGGATGTCGACCCAGGCGTCACGATCGAAGGTCAGCTTCAGGTTGCGCGGCGACGGCGGGGGCGGCGGCTCCGGCGCGGCGGCCGACGGCGGTTCGCTGGCCACGGGTGCCGGCACCGGCGGCACCGGCACCGGCGACGGCACGGGCGCCGCGGTGCCCGCGGCGTCGGCGGGCCGCGCGCCCCCGGGCCCGAGGCTCAGCGTCTCGGTCGTCGTTCCTGGCGCACCGGCGGGACTCGCCGGCCGAGACCCGTTGCGCGACTCGTCGACCGGCACCCACGAGGACACCTGCGACAGATCACCCTGGCGGCCGAAGAACAGCGCCACCGCGACCACCCCCAGCAGGCCGAGGACGACCCAGGGCCAGCGGCTGCCCGAGCCCCCGCCGGCGAATCCGAGCATGCCGGACTGCGGGATGTCGGTCTGGAGCGTGACCGAGGGTCGCAGCGGCGCGACCTCCGCGTGATGACCGATGTTGGCCAGCAGCGCATCGACATCGACCTCGAGCACCCGGCCGTAGCCGCGGATCACGCCGCGGACGAACGGCATGCCGGGCAACGCGTCGAAGCGACCTTCCTCGAGCGCGGCCACCTGCCGCGGATGCAGCTTCAGCTGCCGGGCAAGATCCTCGAGCGACAGACCGCGTGCTTCGCGCGCGCGGCCAAGCTGCTCGACGTCGGAAATCGCTTCAATTGCCATACTTCTCGTTGGCCAGCAGTGCCGCCTCGGGCGACTGCGGATAGCGTCGCCGCAGCTGCGTGGCCAGGCTCGCCTCGCCGTCCTTGTTGCCGGCCTTGCGTTCGGCGCGCAGCGCCAGCCAGAGCGTCTGTGCCGACGGCTCGTAGGCGGTGTTCAGGCGGTTGGCGTAGAAGCGGGCCTTCTCGACGTCGCCGCGCTTGAGGTGGATCTCGCCGAGATTGAACATCGCCACCGGGTTGTTCGGATCGACCTGGAAGGCGCGCTGGAAGTACTGCTCGGCGAGTTTCTCGTCACCCATGCGCATCGCGCAGATGCCGGCGTTGTGCAGCGGCTTGGCCGGCGTCGCGTACAGCGGGTTCTGCAACGCCCGGTTGAAGTACTCGATCGACTGCTGCTGGCGGCCGCTCTGGCACAGGAACCAGCCGAAGTTGTTGTTGATGTCCGATTCCTCGGGCGACAGGCGCAACGCGCGCTGGAAATTCTCCTCGGCACGCGCGCGATCCTTCAGGTCCATGTAGACCAGCCCGAGCATGCCGTAGGCGGCCGCGTAGTCGGGATCGATCGCCAGCGACTGCTTCACTTCCTCGAGAGCGACGTTGTAGTTGCCCTGCTCGTAGTAACCCCCGGCCAGCTCGAGCCGGATCCGCGCCCGGCGCCGCTGCTCGCTCTCCTGGCCGGCGTCGGGCAACGCCTCGCCGCGCGAGCGCTGCACCGGCGATTCGGTGGTCTGGGTCACGCAGGCGGCCAGGGCCTGCACCAGAAGCAACGAGGCGAACACCCGGGCCAACGAGACGGACATCGTCATCGAATCTCCTCCACGGCGATCACGCGGGGCTGCGGCCCGCGCCGGCGCTCGGCGAGCCGGGTGCGGTCCTGGACCTCACCGGCAAGCTGGCCGCACGCGGCGGCGATGTCGTCACCGCGGGTCTTGCGCGTGGTGACGACGATGTTCGCCTCGGCGAGCCGGGCGGCGAACGCGCGCACGCGCTCGCCCGGCGAGCGACGAAGGCCGGATCCCGGGAATCCGTTGAACGGGATCAGGTTGAACTTGCACGGCACGTCGCGCACCCGCGCGAGCAGTGCGCGGGCGTGGGCATCGCTGTCGTTGATGCCGTCGAGCATCACGTATTCGAAGGTGATGAAGTCGCGCGGCGCGTGGGCCAGGTAACGCCGGCACGCGGCCATCAGCTCGGCCAGCGGGTACTTGCGGTTCAGCGGCACCAGCCGGTCGCGCAAGGCGTCGTCCGGCGCGTGCAGCGATACCGCCAGCGCCACCGGACAGTCGGCAGCCAGCCGGTCGATCATCGGCACCACACCCGAGGTCGAGACCGTCACCCGTCGCCGCGACAGGCCATAGGCGTTGTCGTCGAGCAGCACACGCAGCGCGCTCAGCGTCGCCGCGTAGTTCTGCAGCGGTTCACCCATGCCCATGAACACGACGTTGCTGATCGGGCGCGGCCCGTCGGAGATCGCACCGGCCTCGTACGCCCCGAGCGCGTGATTCGCCTGCCATACCTGGCCGACGATCTGCGCGGTGGTCAGGTTGCGGCTGAAGCCCTGATGGCCCGTCGCGCAGAACTCGCAACCGACCGCACAGCCGGCCTGCGTCGAGATGCACAACGTGCCGCGCTGCGCCTCCGGGATGAAGACCGTCTCCACGGCCTCGCCGGCACCGACGTCGAACATCCACTTGCGGGTGCCATCGTCGGAGCGATGTTCGGCGACCACACGCATCGGATCGACCGTCGCCGACGTGGCCAGCCGCTCCCGGAACACGCGGGCGAGATCGGTCATCGCCGCGGGGTCGGCGACGCCGCGCTGGTGCAGCCAGCGCATCAGCTGGCGCGCGCGGAAAGGCCGCTCGCCCCAGCCGGCGCACAGTGCGCCGAGCTGCTCCGCGTCGAACCCGAGCAGGTCCACCCGCGCGCCGTGCTCGACGGCACGCGCCGGATCGCCGGCCCCGACCGCCGGTACGGCCTGTTCACTCACCGGGTATGGACGTCCAGCGACGGGAAGAAGAACGCGACCTCGGCGCGGGCGGTGTCCGGGCCGTCCGACCCGTGGACCGCGTTGGCGTCGATGCTGTCCGCGAAGTCGGCGCGGATAGTGCCTGCCGCCGCCTTCTTCGGATCGGTCGCGCCCATCAGGTCGCGGTTCTTCACGATGGCGTCCGGGCCTTCGAGCACCTGGACCATGACCGGACCGGAGATCATGAATCCGACCAGGTCCTTGAAGAACGGGCGGTCCTTGTGGACGGCATAGAAGGCCTCGGCCTGCGCCTGCGACAGGTGCATCATCCGTGCGGCGGCGATCTTCAGGCCCGCCTTTTCGAAGCGGCTGTAGATTTCGCCGATCACGTTCTTGGCGACGGCATCGGGCTTGATGATCGAGAGGGTGCGTTGGTTGGCCATGAAAAAACCGATAAGAATGAGTTAGTTACAGGCTATTTTCGTGTTTTTTGCGTAATCTGGGACTATAGCACAGGCCAGGTCCTCGCCACGGTCTACGATCGGGCGGGACGGCAAGGGTCAAGCCGGCGGGCGGACAAGCCCGCACAGGTTGAAATGTAATCCGGCAGGCCCTACATTCAATGCATCACCAAACCCTAATTGGAGGGGAGTCATGGCTATTGGTCAGGAACGGGTACCTGTATTCGGCGGATCGCAAGGTGCCGTCCCCGATCTGGCGGGCCGCAATCGCGTCCTGCGCAACACGTATGCTTTGCTCGCGGTGTCGATGATCCCGACCGTGCTCGGCGCCTGGATCGGCGTACGCACCGGTTTCAGCTTCTTCGCGGGCAGTCCGGTGATCGGTTTTGTCGTCTTCCTGGCCGGTGCATTCGGCTTCATGTTCGCGATCGAGCGTTTCAAGAACAGCGGCATCGGGGTCGCCCTCCTGCTCGGCTTCACGTTCTTCATGGGGCTGATGCTGTCGCGGCTGATCGGCATGGTGCTGGGCATGTCCAACGGCGGCACGCTGGTGATGACCGCCTTCGGCGGCACCGCGGCGATCTTCGGTGCGATGGCCACGGTGGCCACGGTGTCCAAGCGCGATTTCAGCGGGCTCGGCAAGTGGCTCTTCATCGGCGTCATCATGCTGCTGCTGGCCGCGTTCGCGAACATCTTCCTGCAGCTGCCGGCGCTGATGCTGACGATCTCGGTGCTCGCGATCGTGATCTTCTCGGCGTACATGCTGTACGACCTGCAACGGGTGGTCAACGGCGGCGAGACGAACTACGTGACCGCGACCCTGGCCGTCTACCTGGACGTCTACAACGTGTTCTCGAACCTGCTCGCGCTGCTCGGAATCTTCGGCGGCGATCGCGAGTGACCCATCGGGACTGACCGGTCGCTGCGCGGCGACCGGCTGTGACTCAAACGGGCCGCCTCGTGCGGCCCGTTCCACGTCCTGCCGCCTCGTGCGGCCCGTTCCACGTCCTGCCGCCTTGTGCGGCCCGTTCCGCGTTCAGCGCCCCGGCTCGAAGACTGCGATCGACTCGACGTGTGAGGTGTGCGGGAACATGTTCAGCGCACCGGCCGCCTCCAGCGTCCAGCTGCCTTCGTGCACCAGTACCGCCGCATCGCGGGCGAGTGTCGCCGGATTGCACGACACGTAGACCAGCCGCCGCGGTCGTTGCGCGTGCTCCGATGCGGCGAGCGCCTGGGCGATCGCCAACGCCCCTTCGCGCGGCGGATCGACCAGCACCCGATCGAAGCGGCCGAGCGCGTGCCAGTCCGCCGGCGTGATCTCGAACAGATTGGCGACCCGCAGCGACAGTCCGGCATCGAGGTGGTTCAGCCGTGCGTTGTCCATCGCGCGCGCGACCAGGGCGGCGCTGCCTTCGATGCCGACCACCTCGCGCGAGCGTCGGGCCAGCGGCAGCGTGAAGTTGCCCAGGCCGCAGAACAGGTCGGCCACCCGATCACCGGGCTGCGGCGCGAGCAGGCTCAACGCACGATGCACCAGCGTCTCGTTGAGCGCGTGATTGACCTGGGTGAAGTCGGTCGGGCGGAACGGCACCGAGACATCGAATTCGGCGAGTCGATAACCGAGGCGGCTGCCCTCGATCCCGGCCGGTCCGCACAACCAGTGGACCGTGTCCGGACCCTTGGGCTGCAGCCAGCACTCGACGCCGTGACGGCGCGCGAAGTCGGCGAACAGCGCCCGGTCCTCGGCGGTGGGCGGCTCGAGCACACGGAACACCAGGGCGATCACCGCCTCGCCGGGTGTCATGCCGCCGACGGCGACCTCGATCTGCGGCAGCCGGTCGCGGATCGTCATCGCCGCGACCAGTCCGCGCAGCGGAACCAGCAGCGCCGACACCGCTGCCGGCAGCACGTGGCACTCGCGCATGTCCGCGACATAGCTCGACTGGCGCTCGTGGAAACCGACCAGCACTCCCCCTTTCTTGGCCACGTGCCGCACCGACAGGCGCGCGCGATGGCGGTATCCCCAGCTCGGGCCGGCCACCGCGCGCAGCACAGTCGACGGACGAAGCCGGGCCAGATGCCACAGCTGGTCCTCGAGCACACGCTGCTTGATCGCGAGCTGGGCGGCCGGGTCGAGGTGTTGCATCGAACAGCCGCCACAGGTGCCGAAATGGGGGCAGCGCGGCGTGACCCGCTGGCTGCTCGCGCGCAGCACCTGCACCGTCTCGGCGACATCGAACTTCGGCTTGCGGCGCACCCGCGCGGCGATCACCGTCTCCCCGGGCAACGCACCACGGACGAACACCACCTTGCCGTCGTGCCGCGCGACGCCGTTGGCCTCCAGATCGATCGAATCGATCGTCAGCCGCATCAGCGACGATGGATCGGGGGCGGGCCGCTGGTACGGGGCGGCGGCGGGATCCACGCCGGCAGCCGCGGCCGCCGGCGCGCGCTCGGCGCTCACCGCCCCCACGCGTCCAGGTATCGCCGCCAGTGTTCGCCGGATGTCGCCGCGAGTGCGTCGCGGACGATCCGCACCTCCTCGTCGTGACGCTCGTGTGTCCAGGCGCCTCGCATCAGCTGGAAGCGGCAGTAGAGCAGGTAGGTGTTGGCAACGTCGGTTTCGCAGTACGCGCGGATCTCGGCGATGCGTCCGTCGCGGTACGCGGGCCAGACCTGCGCGCCGTCCATGCCGAGTTTGCCCGGCAGGCCGCACAGCCGCGCGAGTTCGTCCAGCGGCGCGTTCGCGCGCGGCGAATACAACGCCAGCAGATCCATCAGGTCCGTGTGGCGGGTGTGGTAACGGCTGATGTAGTTGTTGTAGCGGAAGTCGCGGTCGTCGTCGCCCAGATCCCAATAGCGCTGCGCGTGCACGTGGTTGACGAGGCCACGGTAGTGCAGCACCTGCAGGTCGAAGCCGCTGCCGTTCCAGGACACGAGCTGTGGCGTGTAGCGATCGATGACCTTGAAGAAATCCTGGATCAGCCGCGCCTCGCCGTCGGCCGGCTCGCCCAGGCAACGCACCCGCACGCCGTCGGCGTCGCGGAACAGGCAACCGATCGCGACCACACGATGCAGGTGCAGCGGCAGGAAGTCGTGGCCGGTCGCCTCCCGCCGCCGCGCGAACGCGGCTTCGGCCACCGCGGCATCGTCGAGTTCGTCACCGAGCTCCCAGACGCGGCGAAGGCCCGCCACGTCGGGAATCGTCTCGATGTCGAAACACAGGACCGGGGTCATCGGTCCGTCATCGTGCCGGGGGCAACAGCTTCAGCGGGTCGATCGGCTTGCCTTGGCGTCGGACCTCGAACTGCAGCTTCGGACGATCGGTGCCGGTGTCGCCGAGTTCGGCGATCCGCTGGCCGCGCTTGACCGACTGGCCTTCCTTGACCAGCAGCGCCCGGTTGTTGCCGTAGACCGAGAGCAGGTCGTTGTCGTGTTTGACGATGACCAGGTTGCCGTAGCCGCGTGGGCCGTTGCCGGCGAAGATCACCTTGCCATCGGCGGCGGCGGCGATCGCCTCACCCGGCTTGCCGGCGATCGCGATGCCCAGGTTCGAGGGTTCGGCGAACGCCTGGATGACCTTGCCACGCACCGGCCAGTCGAACTCGGGACCACCCGGCCTGGCCTCGACCTTCGGCTCGGCCTTCGCTTCGGTCTTGGCATCGGCCTTCGGATCGGCCTTCGCGTCGGACTTCGGTTCGGTCTTCGCGTCGGGACGTGGCGGCACGGTCGCCGGCGCGGCGGCAACCGTGGGACCGACCGCGGTCATCTCGGCGAGCAACGCGTCCGAATACGGCCGCTTCAAACCCTTGGGTTGTGTGCTCAAGGGCGCGACACCCGGCACCGGGGCGACCGGGGCGGTCGGCGGTGGCTCGCCGAGCGGGCGGACCTCGATCCCGCGCGGGGCGACCGGCTCGGCCGTGACCGCGGGAGCGGGCTCCGCGGCGGCCGGCTGCGCCGGTGCGGTCGTCGGCGCGGCGGGCGGCGGCACGGGCGCGGTCGCCGAGGTCTTCGGCGGCGGCGCGCGGTGAACGATCGGCGCCGGCTTGATCGGCCCGCTGCTGCAACCGGCGACGAACGAGCCGGCCAGCAGCAGACCGATCAGGCGGGCGGACAGCGACCGGCTCGGCCGCCGTTGGCTTTGAATCACGTCGTACCTCCGCGCAGCGGAACGAAATGGACCGGATCCATCACGGCCACGCGCCAGTCGCGTTCACCGACCCGTTCGATCCGGTGCAGCGACTGGCCGGCGCTGCCGGCGACCGGCGCGACCAGCGAACTGCCGATCCGCATCTGCCCCAGCACCGCTTCGGGCACCTGGTCGCAGGCGGCGGCGATGATCACCGCATCGTACGGTGCGGCCTGCGGCACACCCATCCTGCCATCACCGAAGACCAGGCGCAGATTCGCCAGCCGCTGCGTGCGGACGTTGCCGCGCGCGGCCTCGTGCAGGCCGCGGATCCGCTCGATCGAGATGACTTCGCCGAAGACCCGCGCCATCACCGCGGCCTGGTAGCCGCATCCGGTGCCGATCTCCAGCACCCGGGCCTCGCGGCGTCGCTCGCCCGGCAGGTCCGCGGCGACCAGTTCGATCATCCGCGCGACCGTGGTCGGTCGCGAGATCGTCTGCGCATGGCCGATCGGCAACGACACATCCTCGTAGGCCCGGCTCGCCAGGGCCGCATCGACGAACAGGTGTCGCGGCACAAAGCGCATCGCGGCGAGGACCTCGCCGTCGCGCACACCGTTGCCCGCGATCGTCTCGACCATCCGATCGCGGGCACGGTCCGATGCCAACCCCATGCCGGAAGGCGTCGGCGGCTCGACCACGCGGCGCAGTGCCGGGCGGCGGGACGTGGCGCCGGTGCGCGCCAGCGGCTGGGCGGCGGCCACGAGCCGGCGCGTCACTTCGCGGCCCAACGCTGTACCGCGTCGGTCCACTGGCGTCCGGTCAGATCGACATCGAGCGGCGTGATCGCGATCCAGTCGTTGGCCACCGCGTCGAAATCGGTGCCCGGACCGGCGTCCTTCGCACTGCCCGACGGTCCGATCCAGTAGATCGTCTCGCCACGCGGATTGGTCGCGCGGATCACCGGTTCGGCGAAATGCCGCTTGCCCAGGCGGGTGACCGCAATGCCCCGGATCTTGTCGCGAGGAGCGCTCGGTATGTTGACGTTGAGCAGGATCGGCGATCCGGTGACCGGGGGCTGCGCGATGAACCGGCGCAACACGTCGGCAGCGACCGAGCGCGCGACGTCGAGGTGTTCGTAGCCCTTCTTCGCCAGCGAGAACGCGATCGCCGGCAGCCCGAGCAGGTAACCTTCCATCGCCGCGGCGACGGTCCCCGAATAGATCGTGTCGTCGCCCATGTTGGCGCCGTCGTTGATCCCGGAGATCACCAGGTCCGGACGATGATCCAGCAGGCCGGTGACCGCGACATGGACACAGTCGGTCGGCGTGCCGTTGATGTAGAGGAACCCGGAAGCGGCGCGACGCACCGTCAGCGGGCGGTCGAGGGTCAGCGAATTCGACGCACCGCTGCGATCCCGCTCGGGCGCGACCACCACCACCTCGCCGAATTCCTTGGCCGCCTCGGCGAGCGCGGCTATGCCAGGGGAGAAATAGCCGTCGTCGTTGCTGACCAGGATCCGCATGCGCGGATTCTAATGGATCGGGCAACCCGACCGGGCCGCGATCGCGACCCGGTGTTCCGTTCCGACCACGGACGTCCCGGGCGACACGCCCCGTTTCAGCCTTCGGCGGGCCAATCCCGGATGTACGCCTTCAGCATGCGGTTCTCGAACGACTGCTCCTCGAGCACCGCGCGTGCGACGTCGTGAAAGGAGACCACACCCTGCAGCGTGCTCTCGTCCATCACCGGCAGGTAGCGCTGGCGCACCTCGAGCATGATCCGGCGCAACTCGTTGACCTCGGTCGACGGATGGATGACGACCGGCTCGGTGTTCATCACGTCGCGTACGACTACCTCGGCCATCGTCGGCGTCGGACCGACCCGTTTCTCGATCTGGCGCTTGGCGAGCACACGGAGCACTTCGCGGAAGGTGAGCATGCCGGCGAGCTTGCCGCGGTCCATCACGACCAGCGAGCCGATGTCGTGTTCGGCCATCGTCACCACACAATCCGACAGGGACGCGTCCGGGGACACGGTGAACAGGGTCGTTCCCTTGACCCGCAGGATCTCGCTGACTTCCATCGCACCTCCCGAATACATCGCCCGCAGACCAGTTCGGTCACCGCCGTGCCGACTCGATGCTACCCAGTAACCCCGCAAGGGACAAGCGCGGTTCAGTCTGCCGGCCGTGCGGCGTCCGCAGGCTCCAGGCAGCGCCGGATATGCGCGGCCAGGTCGTCCTCGGTGACCGGTTTGGTGAGGAACACGTCGACGCCGGCGTCCCGGGCCATCCGCTGGTGTTTGTCGGTGGAACGCGAGGTGATCATGATCACCGGCACGTCGCGTGTCTCCGGACTCATCCGCAAGGCACCGGTCAGCTCGACGCCATTCATCCGCGGCATCTCGAGGTCGACGATCAGCAGGTCGGGCCGGCGCTTCTGCAACCGCGCCAGGGCCTCCAGGCCGTCGCCTGCGCTGTCGACGTCGAAGCCGAGGTCACCGACGAACGAGGCCATCGAGCGGCGCACACTGACCGAGTCGTCGACCACCAGGCACACCGGTCGGGCGTTCGGCCGCCGGGCCGCGTAGGCCGGCGCATGGCCGGAACGGTCGCGGGTGGCGATCGCCTCCGGCAGGTCGAGGATCGGCGCCACCGCACCGTCACCGAGCACCGCGGCGCCTTCGATGCCGGGCAGCCGGCCGAGATACGCGGGCAACGGCCGCACGATCACACTGCGCGTCTGGCCCAGTTCCGGTGTCACCAGCGCGACCAGGTCACCATCGGCCATCCGCACCAGCATCACCACCTCGGCGGCCTGTTCGCCGTGCAGCGAGTGTTCGGGCAACCCGAGCACCTGGTCGAGGCGGAACGCCGGCAGCCGCTGGTCCTGGAACACGAACAGCAGCCCGGCCTCGTCGTCGTTCGAGAGCGCGTCCGCGGGCAGGATCTGTTCGATCGAACGCACCGACAAGGCCAGCACGTGGGTCGGCGTGCGTGCGACGATCACCGGCAGCGCGGCGAGCCGCAGCGGCACCGACAGCGTGAAGCGGGTCCCGCCGCCCGGCACGAAATCGATGTCGATCGCGCCGCGCAGATCCTCGATCACCTCGTGCACGACATCCAGCCCGATGCCCCGGCCGGACAGCTGCGTGGTCTGCGCACGGGTGGAGAATCCCGGCTCGAGGATCAGGCGCGCGAGTTCGCGCTCGCCCGGCGCCTGGTCGGCGGCGAGCAGCCCCCCGGCCCGGGCTCGCGCCTCGATCGCGGCCAGGTCCAGGCCACGACCGTCGTCCTGGCAGGTGATCACCAGATGGCGCCCCGCACGGGCGAACGAGATTTCGATGCGTCCGGTCGCCGGCTTGCCCGCGGCGATGCGGATCACTTCGTCCTCGATGCCGTGATCGACCGCGTTGCGCAGCAGGTGACCCAGCGGATCGAGCAGCTGCTGCAGCAGTTGTCCGTCGACCGCCGTGTCCTCGCCGCGGATCACCAGTTCGACGTGGCGGCCGGACATCCGCGCCGCCTGCCGTGTCGCGCGCTGCAGTCGCGCGGCGATGGTGGCGACGGGCACCAGCCGCGCGGCCATCGTGTTGTCGCGCAATTCGGCCTGCACCCGTTCGAGCTGCGCCGACAGATCGCGCAGCGACAGCAACTGCTGGTCGAGCTGGCGTTCGACCAGCTTCGTGTCGGCGCCGGTCTCGGCGATCCGCTGCGAGACCGTGTGCAGTTCGTCGAACTGCTCGAGCTCGAGCGGATCGAAGTCGTTGCGCACGCGTCGGTCGGTCAGCGCGCTGCTGCGCAGCTCGACCAGGTCGGTCAGCTCGGCGGAGAGCTGCTGCAGCCGTTCCGCGCCGTCACGGAACGCGCCGCGACTGTCGTCGAGCCGCGCGAGCTGTTCCTGCACCTGGGCCAGTGCAATCGCCGCCTCGCCGGCCAGGTCGAGCAGCCGGTCGACCAGCGAGGCCGGGACCCGCAATTGCTCCTCGTCGGCCGACGAGACACGCGCCGGCATCGTCATCGGCGCGGGTACCGGCAGCGTGGGCAGTTCGGGCAGCACGATCGATGCGGCTCGATCGGTCCGTGCAACGCCATCGGCATCGATCCGCGCCGGCGCCGACGGCGGCTCCGCCGTGGACCCCCCGGCGACGCTCGACAGCGCCGTGGCGGCGCCGGATTCCGGATCGTGACCGGCCGTGGTCCCGAGCACGTCCGCCGCCGGTTCGTCGGCGGGGCGGGCGCGCGCCGGCGTCGCCTCGACCGTCGGATGCGGCCGGTCCTGCGACTCGCCGGCGCTCTCGTCGTCGTGCAGCAGCCGGTTGACCCAGGCCACCGTGGCCCGGTAGACGTCGCGGGCCGCGCCCGGCGGCGCGCCGAGGCCGGCGACCGCGTCACTCATCTCGGCCAGGCAATCGGCCGCGTCGGCGAGCTGGTCGGCGAGCGCCGGCGGCGGCAGTTGATGGTCACGCGCGAGCAGCTGCAGGATGTCCTCGAGCTGGTGCGTCAGGTTGGCCACGCCGCGGATGCCGACGGTGTTCGCCGACCCCTTCAAGGTGTGGGCGATCCGCTGCGCCCGCTCGAGGTCGGCCGATGATCCGGCGCGGATCGCCGCGATCGCCGCCGAGAACTGCTCACTGAGCTGGGGCAGTTCCCGCAACAGGTTGTCGACCACCTGGGGCTCGGCGTTGACCGGGATCTGCAGCGACAGGTCGTCGTCGCCGATCTCCTCGCTGCGGCGTTCGACCTGGCGCGACTGCACGACGGTGAGCGCCGACAGCGAACGCGCGATCTCGGCGCGCTCGGCCTCGTCGCAGCGCGCCGGCCAGCCGGCATCACCGAGCAGCGCGACCGCATCGGCGATGCTCGAGACATCGGGGGCATCGAAACACCGGCCCCACAGTTCCGGGAACAGCAGCAGCGAACTCTGCAGTTCGTCGGGCGCCTGCCCGGGGTCTTCGGCGAGTGAGGCCAGTCCGACGGCGATCCGCTCGAAGGCCGCGGCGAGCCGGTGCAGGCCGATGAAGCCGGCGGCATTGCCGAAACGACGTACCTTCTCGGCGTAGCCGTCGAGCAGCTCGGTCCAGGCGGCGGCACTCTCGGGGCTCACCGGCAGCGGCAATCCGAGCACCGATGGGCTGGTCTCCTCGGCCATCTGCGCGGCGGCTTCGGCGAGCATGCGCAGCTCGTCGCGGGCGACGGTCACCGGTCCCTCGGACGCCACCGCTTCGTCGGCGCTGATGCCCGCCTCGTTGTCCCGCACTTCATCGCTGCCGGGTGCCGCGGCCGCATCGCCAGCGTCGTCCTCACCCGCCGGCGCGCGCCGTGTGCCTTCGGTGCCGAAACCCACCATCGTCGGTTGCCAGGCGACATGCCACTGGCGCAGCGTCGCCGCATCACCGATCAGGCGTTCGGCGACCAGGTTGACGAACTGCGCCGGCATCGCGGCGAAACCGGGCCAGCCGGCCGGTTCGCGGATCAGCGCGGCGGCCTGCAACGGATCGGCCAGGCCGCTGCAGAACGCGACCGCATGTCCGGTCCAGTCGGCGAGTCGTTCACCGTCACCGTCGGCCGCCGCGGCGCGCTGGCGCCGTTCGAGCCACGGCGCGACCAGCGAGGTCACGTAGCCGAGCCCGCGCAGGCCGCGACGTTCGGCGATCTCGGCGCAGGCACGCAGCGCGACGGCCACGGCCGCATGGGGTCGGGGACCGACGACCGCCAACGCATCGGGCATCGCGACCGCGGCGCTGGCCAGCGCTTCCAGGAACGCGCCGTCGGCGCCGGCCGACGCGTCGGCCGCCATCGGGGTCGCCAGCGGACCGTGGGCACTCATCGCGACGGACTCCGCAAGCGGCTCATTCGAGCTTGAACACGCTGACTTCGTCGAGCAGCGATTTCGCGTACTCGACCAGGCGACGGGTCTCGACCGCCTGCGCGGTCAGCTGGGCCGCGGTCTCGGCGCTGGCCTCCTGGATGATCCGCGCCCGCTCCTGCAGCGCATTGCCGACCCGGGCCTGTTCGGACGACGTGCGCGCGATGTCGCGCACCTCGCCGGCGAGCTCCTCGGCCTGGTCGCTGGTCTGACGCATGCTGCGCCCGGCATCGTCGGCCAGTCGCGAGATGTCGACCACCTTGCCGATGGCCTGGTTCATCGCGATCATCGTCTCGCCGGTCTCGGTCTGGATCGCGGTGACCAGCCGGCCGATCTGCGAGGTGGCCTCGCGGGCGGACTCCGACAGCCGCTTGACCTCGTCGGCGACGACCACGAAGCTGCGCCCGGCCTCGCCGGCGGCGGCCGCATGCATCGACGCGTTCAGGGCCAGGATGCCGGTCCGCTCGGCGATCGCCTGGATGATGCCGACCACCTGGCCGATCTCCTGTGAACGTTCGCCCAGCCGCTTGATGCGTTTCTCGGTCTCGCGGATCAGGTCGCGTGATTCGATGATGCCGCTCACCGTCGAGCCGACGACCGCCATCGCCTCGCGGGTGGCGCCCTGTGCACGTTCGGCGACGTCGTTGCAGGCGCGGGCGCGGTCGGCGATCGCGTTCAGCGTCGCGGCCGCCTGCGCCAGTTCACGCGCGGCCGCGCGCACTTCGTGCTGTTCGCGGGCCGCCGCGCGCACCGCGTTGTCGGCCTGCCCCTTGGCCGCCCGCGTCGCGTCGGCGACCTGATGCGACACCTGCGTCACGTTGCGCAGCACGCGGCCGGTCTCGTCGGTGAGCAGGTTCAGTGCATCGGAGATGGCGCCGGTGACGTTCTCGTGCACCGGCATGCGCAGCGTCAGGTCCTTGGTCTGCGCGATCGAACCGGCGACCTGCATGATCTCGATCACCGAATCGTTGAGCGCCTCGCTCTCCATTTCGCTGCGACCGAGCGATTCGACGCGTTCATCGAGCAGTTTGTCCAGCGCCTGCCCGAGGGCGCCGAATTCATCGGTGCGGTCGAGCCCGGCCCGTGCGTCGAGATTGCCGCGCGCGAGCTCCGCGACCGTCTCGCGCAGCCTCGACAACGGCTCGCTGACGAGGCGCCCGATCCGTGCGGCGAACAGGTAGGCGAGCATGCCCAGCGCGATCGCCGCCACCGTCGCCGCCGCCGCGATGTTCCAGACGAGGGTGCTGACCGGCTCCAGCGCCTCGGCGCGATCGATCTCGGCGATCAGCCCGAAGCGCTGGTTGAGCACCTGCACCGGCGCCCAGGCGCCCAGCGTTGACACGCCGCCGTAGCCGGGGTATTCCCCCGCGCCCTCGCGGCCGGCCAACACGTCGGTGACGGCATTCGAGGCGACCGGGCGTGTGCCGATGTCACTCGCGTGGCGCCCCACGGCGGTGGCGACGTCGGCGCCGGAGACCGAGCCGATCCGAGCCAGCGCCCGCGCGCGATCCTCGACCAGCGCACGATGGATCGAACGCGGCGTCGAATCGCGACCGACGAGCCAGGTCTGGCCGGTGGACCCGAGTCCGGACTGGGGCCACTGGCCGTCGAAGGTCATCACCTGATTCAGCCGGTCGACCGGCACCTGGGCGATCAGGACCGCGACCAGGCCCTCGGCGTCGAACACCGGCACCGAGATGAACGCGGCCTGTTCGTCGTACGACGGGGCATACGCGGCGAAGTCGGCCAGGTGCACCGCGTCGCGCCGGGTCGCGGTGCGCAGCGACTGGAACGCCTCGCCCAGGCCGGTGCGCGCGAACGGGCCGTCGACCAGCGAGGTGCCGAAGTCGATCTCCTTGAAGAAGCTGTAGACCACCCAGCCGGAGCGCGGCTCGACGAGGAAGAAGTCGTAGTAGCCGAAGCGGCGGTACAGGTTGTCGAACAGCGGCTGCAGCGCCGCGTGCACGCGGCTGTACTCCGATCCGTCGGACGCCGCGCCGAGTTCGTGTTTGCGTCCGAGCGGCCGCGTATTGCCCGACAGGTACAGGCTCTGCGCGAACACCGTCTCATCGGGCAGCCCGGCGACGGCACCGGCGATGCCGGCGGGTGCCGCCTGGTTGCGCCGCTCGTATTCGCGGGCGTAGTCCTCGGTGTAGTAACGCGACAGCTCCTCGCGCAGGCGGGCGATCGGCGTCGAGGCGGTGCCGCGCAGCGCATCGAACTCGCGCGCGAGCGCCTTGGAGCCGTCGATCACCAGCGGCCGCGCGGCCGCCTCCTGCAGCACCTGGCGCAGGTTGTCGAAGTAAGCCTGGACCCGTTGCTGCTGGGTGAAGCGCAACGATTCGAGCTGCGCGGTGACGCGGCTCTGCACGGCGCTCTGCGCGACCAGATAACCGAGCGCGGCCAGCGCGAGCGCGGCGATCACCGCCGGCAGCACCGCGTACAGCGCCGCGGCGCGCCGGATCGCCGACACCACCGACGACGTCGGGCCGCTGGCGATCGCCGGCAGATCCCCGCCCGCGCCGGGATCCGCGTCACCGCTTCGGACCTTGAGCATCACGCGGCCACCGCCTCGGCGGCGAGCAACTCGAACAGGCGGCGCGGATCGACCGGCCACCAGTTGCGCCCGGCGCCATCGCGGATCGCCGACCCGAGCGCGTCGGCGAACACACACGCGGCCGCCGGCCTCGCGTCGGGCTCGTCGCCGGCGATGTCGACCTGTCCCGGCACCGCATCGACCAGCACGGCGCCGGCCTCGGCGCCCTGCCCGATCACCAGCACCGCCTCGCGCCGCAGCTGCGGGGCCGGCCGCTCGAACGCGGACGCCGGGTCGAACACGGTGACCGGCATGCCGCGCAGCTGCAGCAGCCCGATCACGCGGCGCGGCGAACGCGGCAGGGGGAAAACCGCCGCCTCGGCGACGTACTCGAGCAGCGTGCCGATCGGCAGCAGAACCGGCACGCCGGCGACCGGCACGCCGAAGCGGGGGCCGTCGCCCGCCGCGATGCCCGCGGTCATTGCGCGAACTTCTTCAGTGCCTCGAGGACCTGGTCCGGGGTGTACGGCTTGGCGATCAATTCCTTCCCTCCCTGCATTCGTGCCCACACCTGGTCGGCACGCTGGCTCTTGGTCGACACGAAGACGACCGGTATCGTCCGCGTGTCGGCGTCGGCCGCCAGGCGCCTGCAGGCCTGGTAGCCGTCCATGTCCGGCATCACGATGTCCATGAAGATGATATCGGGTCGCCGGTCACGGACCTTGACCAGTGCCTCGCTGCCGCTGATTGCGGTATCGACCTGCCAGCCCGCATCGCGCAGGATGCCGCTGATCCGCTCCCGGTCGGCTGCCTGATCGTCGACGACTAGCGCCTGGTTCATCACTCGTTTCCTCCGCGTGACGGATTCCTGCTTCTCGTCCGCCCGGCCGGCGAGGGCTCAGCGGGCGTGCCGGACCTCAACGTTGCACGTTGCGTGACTGCGGGCCGGGAAATGGGCGTGTGTCGCCTTCGGATCCCGGTCGGCGCGGGCCGGTGGCATCCGACGACGTCCGGATCAGCCCGCTCAGATCGTCGATCGCCAGCGCCTTGCGCAGCTGCTTGACCACGGCCGCCTCCAGGGCCCGCAACGGGACCGGCTTGGTCAGGTAGGTGTCGCAGCCTGCGAGGGCGCCGCGTGCAAGGTCGAACGGCGACGATCGGCTGGTCAGGATGATCACCGGCACCGAACGATGACGTTTGCTCTTCTTGATCTCGCGCGTGAGCCGATAGCCGTCCATCTCCGGCATCACGACGTCGACCAGCACCAGGTCGTAGTGCTGGTCGTCGAGCCGCTCGATCGCGTCCGCGGCGCTCGCCACCGCCTCGCAGATCACGCCCATCCGCTCGAACGCGGCACCGAGCTGCTGCCTGACGGTCGGACTGTCGTCGACCACCATCACCCGAAGCCTCTGCATGCCGACCTGTGCGCCGCCCGGGAAAGCGACCAGATTGGACGCGCCACGGCCGGCCGCGCTGCGCAGGCCGGCGCCGGGCCGCCCGGCCGGGGCGGTCGAAGGTCCGGCTTGTGACGGTACGCCGCGGGCCGGCTGGGCTTCGGCCGTCGAGCCGGCAGACCCGGTCGACGGCGCGGCCGCCGGATGGCCCCCCGGCACTGAAGCTCGCGCCCGATCGCCGCCACCGGGACCCGTTGCGGCCCCGCCGGCTGTCGGACGCTGCGCGGTGCCGGCACCCGGGGCCGTCGGGACACCCTGGCCGGCGGCCGCACCCGCCGGGTTCGACGGCGTCGATGCGCCGGGTGCCGCGGGCCGGCCCGGGCCAGCGGGCATGCCCGCAGGCCTCGCTGTCGCAGGGCCTGTCGGAGCCCTGGGTCCGACCGGGCCGCCCGTCGTGCCGGGCGCCCCCGGAGGTGTGCCGGCGGACGCCACCGGGACACTCGTCGGTCCCGGCGCTCCGGCGACGCGGCCGGTCGACGATCCCGGCGTGTGCCGCGTGGGATCCGGCGGACGGGGCGATCCGGGCGGGACACCGGAAGTGGCGGATCCCCGCGGCGTCCCCGGGGTACCCGCCGAAGCGTCCGCTGGGGCCGGGCCTGCCGGCGTCGGCAGCGCGGTCGTGCGTGTGCCGGGCGCCGCATCCATCGGGCGTGTCGCCGGTGACAGGATCTCCACCTCGACGACACGGTTGAGGATCGGCAGCAGTTGCAGCGTCAGGCGGTCGATCGAGATCGCGTAGCGTGACGCGTTCGGCGCACCCCGCGGCACCGCCGAGATCACCGGGATGTTGCGCCCGGCGCTGCGGATCTGCGCCAACGTGTTCAGACCCTCGGGTTCCACGCTGTTGACGATCAACACGTCGACCGCGTCGGGGGCGCAGCTCTGCACCAGGCGGAACTCGAACCGGTTGTACTGGCTGTGCTTGAAGACGATCTCGATCAGCCGCCAGTCTCGCGGATCGAGGCCGGCCACGCCGACGCGGAAAAACGGTTTGGCGGTCATCTGGGCAATGCCCCGGGGTCCAGTCGCTTGCCGATCACCCGTGCTCGAGCGCGGGCATCCGGCGGTGGATACGGACAATCCGTCGATTTTGGCAAGGAAACGCCGCTTGACGATAGCTCCGGTGTGGTATGGACGGTACCCGGGGCCACGATACCGACGAACGGCCGCTGTTCGTCGCCCCGGGGACCCACCCCGGGGCGTCCTCCAGGGCGTGCGGAGTCGCCCGCGGGGCCGATGGCTGTCCAGGACGGCCCCGGTGCACGGCTATCATCGCGCATGGCCGCCGCTGCCGGCCTGCCCGTCGGGCCGGCGCCCGATCCACGACATCGCGAGGAACGACACCCGATGGCGCTGCCTCTTGACTACGGTTTCGACACCCTCTGCCTGCACGCCGGCACCGCGCCCGATGCGGCGACCGGCGCTCGGGCGATGCCGATCTACCTGTCGACCGCGTTCGCGTTCGACGACTCGGACCAGGCGGCCGGACTGTTCAACATGGAACAGTCCGGGCACGTCTATTCGCGGATCAGCAATCCCACCACCGCCGCACTCGAGGAGCGCATCGCCGCGCTCGACCATGGCGTGGGTGCGATCGCGACCGCCAGCGGCCAGGCCGCGCTGCACCTGGCGATCGCGACGCTGGCCGGCGCCGGATCGCACATCGTCGCCTCGCGTGCGCTGTACGGCGGTTCGCACAATCTGCTCCATTTCACGTTGCGCCGGTTCGGCATCGAGACCAGCTTCGTCGACCCGCGCGACCCCGATGCCTGGCGCGGCGCGCTGCGACCGAACACCCGGCTGCTGTTCGGCGAGACACTGGGCAACCCGAACCTGGACGTGCTCGACATCCCGACCGTCGCCGACATCGCCCATTCGCACCAGGTGCCGCTGCTGGTCGACTCGACCTTCACGACACCCTACCTGATCCGGCCGCTGGATCACGGCGCCGACCTGGTCTACCACTCGGCGACCAAGTTCCTCTGCGGCCATGGCACCGTGCTCGGCGGGCTGGTGGTCGACGGCGGACGCTTCGACTGGGTCGCCAGCGGTCGCTTCCCGGAACTGACCGAACCCTACGAGGGTTTCCACGGCATGGTGTTCGCCGAGGAATCGACGGTCGCCCCGTTCCTCCTGCGCGCCCGGCGCGAGGGACTGCGCGACTTCGGTGCCTGCCTGTCGCCGATGAACGCGTTCCTGATCCTGCAAGGCACCGAGACACTGCCGTTGCGCATGTCGCGCCACGTCGCCAACGCCGGTCGCATCGCCGACTTTCTCGCCGGCCACGCCCAGGTGTCGCGGGTGTCGTATCCGGGGCTGCCGTCACACCCGGACCACGATCTCGCGCGCCGGCTGATGCCGCGCGGCACCGGCGCGGTGATGAGCGTCGACCTCGCCGGCGACCGGGCCGCCGGACGTCGATTCGTCGAAGCGCTGCGGGTGTTCTCGCACCTGGCCAACGTCGGTGATGCGAAGTCGCTGGTCATCCACCCGGCGTCGACGACTCATTTCCGCATGGACGCCGCGGCGCTGGCCGCCGCCGGCATCGGCGAAGGCACGCTGCGGCTGTCGATCGGCCTCGAGGAGGTCGACGACCTGATCGAGGATCTCGGTCGCGGCTTCCGGGCCGCAGCCAAGGGCTGACAGGGGCGCCGGATGATCATCACGACGGCGCCGCATCGGCCCACCACCCGTTCGCGGCACACGCGAGGAGCGACACGATGCTGATACCGGTCGGCGGGCGAACCGCGTATGCCTACACCGGCGGCCGGCCGTTCGATCCGGCCCAGCCGGTGATTGCGTTCATCCACGGCGCACAACACGACCACAGCGTCTGGGCCCTGCAATCGCGCTACCTCGCCCACCACGGCCACGCGGTGCTCGCGTTCGATCTGCCGGGCCACGGTCGCAGCGCCGGACCGCCGGCCGACAGCGTGCCGGCGGCGGCGCAGTGGCTGCTCGATGCGCTGGCGGCCGCGGGCGCGGGACGTGTGGTGCTGGTCGGCCACAGCATGGGCGCGCTGATCGCGCTCGACGCGGCGGCCCGGATGCCCGATCGCGCCGCCGCCCTGGTGATGCTCGGCGCCGCCTTCCCGATGAAAGTCTCGCCGGCGCTTCTCGCCGCGGCACGCGACGACGAACCCAAGGCGTTGGCGATGATCAACGCCTGGTCACACAGCCGGCTGGTGCACCGACCCGGCGCGCCCGGACCCGGCTTCTCGGTGATCAACCAGAATCTCGCGCTGATGGGCCGGCAGGCCCGCGGCGTGCTGCTCAACGACTTCGCCGCCTGTGATGCCTACGCCGACGGCCTGGAACGTGCGGCGGCCGTCACCTGCCCGACGCTGTTCGTGTGCGGCCGACGCGACGCAATGACCCCGCCGAAGGCGGCACGTGCCCTGATCGGCCGGATCGCGGGCAGCAAGGTCGTCGAGATCGACGACTGCGGTCATGCGATGATGGCGGAGCGGCCGGACGAGGTGCTGGCAGCGATCCGCGACTTCGTGCGTGGCTTGCCGGCGCCGACGCGCTGACGATCGGCGGTCCGGGAACGCGCGGACGATGCCGCCATCCGCATCGAGGAGACGACGATGGCCATGACAAAAAATCCCGATGACGGCGCGGGCTACGTCCCGTTCCGGCGCTTCGCCGATTTCTATCCGTTCTACCTCGGCGAGCACCGCAACCCGGTCTGCCGGCGCCTGCACTTCTTCGGCAGCCTCGGCGCGCTGGCCTGCCTGGTGATGCTGGTGTCGACCGGCCGCCCGGGCTGGCTGCTGGCCGGACTGCTCTGGGGCTACGGCCTCGCCTGGATCGGTCACTTCGTCTTCGAGAAGAATCGACCGGCGTCCTTCAAGCAGCCGTTGTACAGCTTCCTCGGCGACTGGGTGATGTTCAAGGACATCGTCACCGGGAAGATCCGGTTCTGATCGCGGTGGTGGCGGCGACCATCGCCGTGACGTCCGGTAGCGCCGAGCCGATCTGGCCCAGTGGTGCATCGAGCAGTGCGCCGTCGATGCGCAGCATGCCGGACCGATCGCCGACACGCGCGGACATCCAGCGATCGATGACACCACCCGCGTTCGGATCGGGACGTGCGCGCCACAACGCCTCGAACAGCGGCCGCAGCGTCAGCCGCTGCGGATCGTCGCGCAGCACCCAGCCTTCGTGCCAGACCGCACGCTCGCGCTCGTCGGATCGTCGCAACCCGATCTGCCAGACCCGGTCGACGTAACCCAGCCCGGCGAGCATGCGTCCGGTCTGGTCGGCGCGTTCGGCGTCGCCGCCGAACAGCCGCCGCAGCGTGCCCACCGGCGCGATCGTCGATCCGCTGCCCCTCGCCTCGGCCAGCGCCAGCAGCGTCGCGGCGCCATCGGCGAAGCGGCGGGCCGGACTGCGCTCGACGCCGACATCGTGTTCGGCGCCCCACTGCCGCAGGTTGGCGGCGAACAGCGCGCCGACCAGCACGACACCCCACATCAGGAACAGCCAGAGCAGGAACAGTGGCACCGCCGCGAACGCGCCGTAGACCACCGTGTAGGTCGGCGCGCGCACCACGTACTGCCCGATCGCGAGCCGAAGCGTCTCGAGCAGCAGCGTCGCGAGAACGGCCCCGGCCATCGCCTCGAGCCAGCGCACCGGCGCGTTGGGCACCAGCCGATAGAGCAGCATCAGCGCGGCCGTGGTGGTGATCCACGGCAATGCACCGAGCCAGGCGTTGTGCACCGGCCGGGCCGCATCGGTCGACAGCCAGGTGCCGAGCACGATGCCGTTGACGGCCAGGCTCACCGCCAGCAGCAGCGGCCCCATCGTCAAGATCGTCCAGTACAGCGTCACCCGGCGGCCGAGCGAACGCAGCCGGCTCGCGTTCCAGATCTCGTTGAACGTCCGGTCGATCGTCAGCAGCGCCGAGAACGCGGTCGCGAAGAAGACGGCCGCACCGGCCAGCGACAGCTGGTTCGCCTTGGATGCGAACAGGTTCAGGTAGCGGACGATGCTGTCGGCGAAGCTGGGCAGGAACAGGTTGGTCGCGATGAACCGCTGCAGCGCGTCGCGCAACGTGTCGAACATCGGCAGCGCCGCGAACACCGAGAATGCGAGCGTGAAGATCGGCACGATCGCCAGCAATGACAGGAAGGACAGGCTGGCGGCCGTCTGCCACAGGCGCAGCCGTCCCGCCTGGCGCCACATCGCCAGCGCCAGCACACCGAATCGCGCCGGCAGGCCGTTCATTCGGAATGACAGTCGTTCGTGATCCGGATCACGGGTCGCATCGAACCTATAATAGCTGCCGCCGTGAACGTGTCCTCGTCATCACGCACGATCGTTGTCCTCTGTGTCGGGGCGCTGGTCGTGCTCGGCATCGGCTGGGAGCTGTGGCTCGCGCCGGTACGTCCCGGCGGCTCGCTGCTGGTGCTCAAGGTCGTGCCGCTGGCACTGGCCCTGCCGGGACTGATCGCCGGACGGCTGCGTACCTACCAGTGGTGGTCGATGCTGGTGCTGTTGTACCTCGCCGAAGGCCTGGTCCGGGCGACCAGCGACCGCGGCCCGTCGGTGCCGCTGGCGATGGTCGAGGCCGCGCTTAGCGCGGTCGCGTTCGTCGCCATCCTCGCCCACGTGCGGGCCGCCCAGCGGGCCGCGGCCGGCGCCGGATCATGATCGCCCGCGCCCGGGCCGTCGAGACCGCCCTCTCGCCGGCAACCGTGCCGCCGTCCTGGCTCTCGGTGCTGACGGTCAACCGGCACTTCCGGCGTCTGGTCGGGGCACTGATGCTGTTCGCGCTGATCCACGGCGTCGGCACGATCGGCTACCTGATGATCGGCGGCCCGAGGACCACGACGGTCGATGCGCTCTACATGACCTTCATCACGGTGGCGACGATCGGCTACGGGGAGGTCGTCGACCTGTCGGCGAGCCCCGGCGGGCGTGTGTTCACGATGGCGATCGCATTCGCCGGCATCGGCACGATGACCTACGTGTTCTCGACCGTGACCGCATTCATGCTCGAGACGAACCTGAACCTGGCCTACCGGAGGCGACAGATGCACGCCCGTATCGACGCGCTGCGCGACCACTTCATCGTCTGCGGCGCGGGCCGTGTCGGCGGCTACGTGATCGAGGAACTCGACGCGATCCGGGCGCCCTTCGTCGTCGTCGAGGCCGACGCGTCGATCTGCGAACGGATGATCACCGACCGGGGGCACCGGATGGCGCTCACCGGCGACGCGGCCGACGACGACCTGCTGGTGCAGGCCGGCATCGCGCGTGCACGCGGCGTGTTCGCGGTCACCGGCGACGACGCGAAGAACCTGGTGATCAGCCTGTCGGCCAAGCAGTTGAACGCTCGCACACGGGTCGTGGCCCGGGTGCACGACCAGCGCAATGCGGCCAAGACGCTGCGCGCGGGCGCCGACGAGATCGTCTCACCGGATTTCACCGGCGGGCGTCGGATCGCCTCGCTGATGCTGCGCCCGCATGTGGTCTCGCTGTTCGACGAACTGCTGCGCGCGGACAACCGGCTGCAGGTCGAGGAAGTGATCGTGCCCGCCGGCGTGCCCGACCTGAGCGTCGGCACACTGGGCCACTCGTCCGAGTGGCTGCTGGTGGCGGTGCGCGAAGGATCCCAGTGGCAGTTCAATCCGGAACCTTCACATCCGATCCGTGCCGGACAGGCGCTGCTCGCGATCGCCAGCGCCCAGGGACGGCGAGCCCTGGTCACCCAGCTCGGCGGCTGAGGGCGGCACGCGCCGCGGCGCCTCACCGACACATTCGAAGGCACGCCGGATCAGCGTGGGATCGTTGCCGGCCAGCGCCACCGGATCCGACAGCAGGCGGCGCCATTGCCGCGCACCAGGCAGGCCGTTGCACAGGCCGAGCAGGTGCCGGGTGATCGCCCGCAGCGGCGTGCCATGATCGATCCGGTCGGCCGCGTAGGCGACCAGCCGGTCGATGACCTCGAGCCGCTCGGGCGCCGCCGGCGCACCCTCCCCGGCGACCAGGCCCTCGAGTGCGACCAGCAGCCACGGATCACGATACGCGGCTCGTCCGATCATCACCCCGTCGACCCGTCCGAGGAACGATTCGACCTGCGCGGCGCTGTCGATGCCGCCGTTGGCGACGAACGTCAGGGCCGGCAGGTCGCGCTTCAGGCGTTCGACCCACTCGTGGCGCAACGGCGGGACCTCGCGGTTCTCCTTCGGACTGAGCCCCTTCAGCCAGGCGTTGCGGGCGTGGACGATGAACACCGACACCCCGGCCTCGGCCACCGTCGCCACGAAGTCGCGCACGAAACCGTAGTCCTCGATCCGATCGATGCCGATCCGGTGCTTGACGGTGACCGGTATCGACACCGCGTCGCGCATCGCGGCGACACCGTCGCGCACCAGCGCCGGCTCGGCCATCAGGCAGGCACCGAACGCACCTCGCTGCACCCGTTCACTCGGGCAGCCGCAGTTCAGGTTGACCTCGTCGTAGCCCCAGCGCTCGGCGAGCCGGGCACAGGCGGCCAGGTCGTCCGGTTCGCTGCCGCCGAGCTGCAACGCGACCGGGTGCTCGCTCGGATCGAAGTCCAGGTGCCGCGCCACGTCCCCGTGCAGCAACGCCGGGGTGGTCACCATCTCGGTATACAAGCGCGCGTGCGGCGACAGCAGACGATGGAACACCCGGCAGTGCCGGTCGGTCCAGTCCATCATCGGCGCCACGCACAGCCGCCACGGATTCGAGGAATCGGGTGAGGTTCGCATCGGAGGGGCGGCACGGCTCGCGGGCCGTCGGCGCCGCCCTGCCGACATGTTAGCGCCGCCGGACCTGCCGTCCGCTACGGCCTGCCGAAGAAACGCGGCACCGCGAGCACGAAGTCCGGCCAGTAGGTGATGACCAGCAGCGTCAGCAGCAGCGGCACGTAGAACGGCAGCACCGCGCGGGACATCTGCGCCAGGCTCACCTTGGCGATGTCCATCATGATGAAGAGGATCACGCCGAACGGCGGCGTCAGCGTGCCGATCAGCAGATTGACGACCAGGATGATGCCGAAGTGGACCGGATCGACGCCGAGTGCGGTGACCAGCGGATACAACGTCGGTGTCGCGATCAGAAGGATCGCGGTCGTCTCCATGAAACAGCCGACCAGCAGCAGGCCGACATTGATCACCGCGAGCACCGCGACCCGGTTGTCGAAGTTCTCGGTCACGAACAGCGCCAGCTTCATCGGCGCCTGCGAGGTCGCGACGATCCAGCCGAAGGGCACCGCGCAGGCGATGATGAAGACCAGCACGCCGCAGGTGACCAGCGTCTCGCGCGCGGCCTCGAGCACGGAAGGCCAGGTCAGTTCGCGCTGCAGGAAACCCAGGGCGGTCGCGTACAGCACCGTGAGGGCACCCAGTTCGGTCGGGGTCGCGATCCCGGCCAGCAGGCCGACGGTCAGCAGGATCGGCGCGGCCAGTGCCGGCATCGCACGCACGAATGTGCGGCCGAGCCGCGGCAGCGACATCGGCACCACCGGCGGGGCGACGACGCGGCCGGTGCGCACCAGCCAGTAGATCGTCAGCATCAGCAGGCCGCCCATCAGGATGCCCGGCAGGAATCCGGCGAGGAACAGGTCGGCGACCGACGCCTGCACCATCACCGCATAGATCACCATGATCACCGACGGCGGAATGATCGGACCGATGATCGCCGAGGCGGCGCTGACCGCGGCGGCGAACGCCGGATCGAAGCCCTCCTTTCGCATCGCGTTGACCTCGACCACGCCCAGGCCCGCCGCGTCGGCCTGTGCGACCCCGGACATGCCGGCGAAGATCATGCTGGCGACCACGTTCACGTGGGCGAGCCCGCCGCGGATGTGGCCGACCAGCGCGGCGGCGAACTCGAAGATCCGGTCCGCGATCCCGGCCCGGTTCAGCAGGTGGCCGGCAAGCACGAACAGCGGGATCGCGATCAGCACGAAGCTGTCGAGCCCCGAGCCGATCCGCTGCACGACGATCGACAGCGGTATCGGCTGCGTGAATCCGATCACCGCCAGCGACGCCAGCCCCATCGCGAAGGCGACCGGCACCTCGATCACGACCAGCAGGGCGAACAGGCCGAACAGCAGCGCCAGCGTCATCGCGGCGCCGCCGCGGGTGCCGCCACCGTGTCGATGGGTCCGCGGCCCAACGCCACGCGCAGTTCGATGAACGAGAGCAGCACGGTCGTCAGCAGCATCGAGGCGGCCGACACCGTCAGCGGCACCGAGTAGAACCACATCCGCGGTATCTCCACCGGCAGGGACACCGTGTTCGAGCGCGCCTCCACGCCCATCACCTTGACCCCCTGGACGATCAGGGCCACCAGCATCACCGCGACCAGCAGCCAGACGAGCAGCCGCATCGCCGCCGCCGCGCGCGGCGGCAGGTGGCCGACGAAGGTCGAGATCAGGATGTGGCGGCCCTGCTTGAGCCCGAGGCTCGCGCCGACGAACACCATCCAGATGAACGCGTAGGTCGCCGACTCCTCGACCCAGGCGATCGGCATGTGCAGCGCGTAGCGCGTGAACACCTGCGCCCCGATCGCGATCACGATCAGCGCGATCAGCGCGACGCCGACCGCCCGTTCGAAGCGGCCGACCGCGTCGACCAGGTCGCGAAGCGAAGGACTCACCGGCTCACAGTTTCTGGATCGTGTCCCACAACCCCGGCGACCAGGCGCCGTCGCGCTCCATCTTCGCCACACCTTCCTTCGCGCGCGCCTGGATCGGCGCCTTGTCGATCGGCGACACGGTCGCGCCTTCGGCGGCCATCTTGCGCACGACGTCCTCGGTCTCGGCCACCGCGTTGCGGCGGGTGGTCTGGACCGCCTCGGTCGCGCAGTCGGTCAACACCTTCTGCTGGTCGGGCGCAAGGCCGGCGAACGTCTTCTCGTTGACCGTGATGTGCGCCGAGGACATCAGGTGGTCGGTGCGGATCACGTTCTTGACCGCCTCGTGGAACTTCGCCGAATAGGCCGACGAGATCGGCCCCTCGGCGGCCTCGACGACACCGGTCTTCAGTCCGAGATAGATCTCGCCCCAGGCGAGCCGGCTCGGCCGCGTGCCCAGCGTCTCCCACAGCGTCAGGTAGGTCTTGATCTCGGGCACCCGCATCTTGACGCCGTTCAGGTCGGCGAGCGAGGCGACCGGCTTCTTCGAGAACAGGATCCGCGGCTGGGTCGGTGCGGCGGCGAGGATGCGCAGGCCCTGCTCCTTGCGCAGCTTCTCGACGAGCGCCTTGTACACCTCGCTGTCGAGGAAACGCTGCATGTGGTCGCCGTCGCGGAACGTGAAGCCCCAGGCCAGGATCGCGAAATCCTTGACCCAGTTCGCATACCAGTCGAGCACGTCGCCGTACAGGTGCACCGAACCCTGCATCATCTGCTCGATCACCTGGACGTCGGTGCCGAGTTGCTCGCCCTGCACGAAGTTGATCTTGAGCTTGCCCGCGCCGCGTTCGTTGGCGCAGGCGCTGAACGCGACGTTCTGCCGGTCCAGGATCGAACCGATCGCATCCGAGCCACCGAATGTCAGCGTCGCCTGCGCCCCCGCCTCGCCGCCCGCGGCGGCAAGCACTGCCGCGCACAGGAAACCTTGGATCCTCGTCATGTCCCCTCCTCGTTTGTCCGGGCCGCCTTCGTTCGAAGCGGTCATCGTGGATCGCGCCGGCCGGCGACCCTTTCCCTTTGCCGGATGCCGGCCGACGCGTCAGCGCGCGGCGCTGCCCGCCTCCTCGTGTCGCGCCGGCGTCGACTGGGTCTGGCTGAAATAGCGACGCGGCGACGCCGTCTGGTTCTCGTAGATCGAGCCCTGGTACGCGGCCGGCGGATACGGCATGCGCACCGGACAATCGACGATCCTGGGCACTGTCGTCGGCCGGCCGACCCGCAGGCGGGAGTTGAACTCGTCCCAGTCGCTGATGCCGAGCAGCGGGAACGCATCGGCCGCACAGAATTCGTAGAGCAGCAGGTTGCGCGGCCGGCGCGAGACGTTCTCCGCGGAGCCGTGCACCAGCCTCGCGTGATGGAACGTGACCGAACCCGCCGGTGCGATCAGCGGTACCGCATGTTCGTAGTCGAGCCGGTCGCGCACCGGGTCCATCGCACCGCAGAAACGACCATCGGGCCCGTGATGGTCGAAGGTCGGGCCGCGGTGGGTTCCCGGCACGACCAGCAGCGGCCCGTTGTCGGCGGTGGCGTCGTCCAGCAGCACGCCCACCGCGAGCACGTCGTCGTTCGTGTGCGGGTAGAACGCCCAGTCCTGGTGCCACTCGACCGGCGAGCCGTATTGCGGCGCCTTCAGGTTGAGCTTGGAATTCTGCAGCCTCACACCACTCGGCCCGAGCAGCGCGGACAGCACCGACAGCAGCCGCGGCGAGCGCGTGAACTCGTCGAACACCGGATCGACCTGGTGCGGCCGCTTGATCCGGCGCACGCGCGGCTCCGCGGCCGAGTGTGTCGGTTCCAGGTCGTAGACGTCGTCGTGCCGGGCGACGCCGCGCGAGGACTCGACCAGCGCGGCGAGCACCTGTTTCATGCGCTCGCGCATCGGGTCGTCGATCAGCTTCTCGACGATGGTGTAACCCTCGCGCCGATACCGTTCGACCTGCGTCGCATCGATCATGTGTGCCTCGTTCGAGACCCCGGGGACGATGAAAGCGCTTTCATGGCGGGTATCCTAGGCGGCCGGATTGACGGAAGTCAAGGAACACCAGATGGGAGCGTGGGACCGATGAACCGCCGCGCCGATCGGCGCGAGAACGCGCCGATCTCGCATCGCACCGGCCGCCGGCGCACGGCCGCCGCGCCGGCACGGATGGAGGAGGTCGCGCGGGCGGCCGGCGTGTCGCCGGTGACGGTCTCGCGTGCACTGAACCATCCGCAGCAGCTGGCGCCGGAGACGCTGGCCGCGGTGCGTTCGGCGATCGACCGGCTGCGCTACGTGCGCAACCTGACGGCGGGCAGCCTGGCCTCGAACCGGTCGCGCATCGTCGGTGCGATCGTGCCGACGCTGGCCAGTTCGCTGTTCAGCGACACCCTCAACGGCCTGTCGGAGGCGCTTCACGACCAGGGTTACCAGCTGCTGCTCGGCCAGACCGGTTACCAGGCGAGCGAGGAAGCGGCGCTGGTGCGGGCGTTCGCCGGACGGCGTGTCGACGGCATCGTGCTGGCCGGCATGGCACGGGCACGCGGCGTCCGCGCCGCACTGCGCCGCGCGGCCGTCCCGGTGGTCGAGACCTGGGATCTGCCGGCCCGCCCGATCGACATGGCGGTCGGCTTCTCGAACCGGGATGCGGGACGGGCGGCAGGTTGGCATCTGGTCGATCGCGGCTACAAGCGGCTTGCGTTCGCCGGCGGCAGCGACGACCGATCGCAGGCGCGACTGCTCGGGCTGATCGACGCCGCCGCGCAACGCGGCCTGTCGGCACCCCTCGTGTGGCATCTGCCGAACCCGTCGACGATCGCCGACGGTGCCGCGGCGATCACGCGGCTGCTCACCGACGAACCGGAACTCGACGCAGTGTTCTTCAGCAACGACATGCTGGCCGCAGGCGCGGCCGCCGAGTGCGCCCGACGCGGCTGGGCGGTGCCTTCACGTGTCGCCCTGATGGGATTCGCCGACCTGCCGATCGCCGCCGTCTTCGAACCGGCGTTGAGCACGGTGCAGGTCCGCGCACGGGAGATCGGCCGCTGCGCGGGCGACCTGCTGCTGCGGCGGCTGGCCGGTGCCGCCCGACCTGCGGCGCGCATCGTGGACCTCGGCTTTTCGGTGGTGCACCGCGGCAGCACCTGAGCGCGACGTCGCATCGTGTCAGCACATGTCAGGCATCACTCGGCCAGCGCGGACAGCACGCGGCTTCGTCGAATCCGTCACCGCATCGGACGTGTCGTCTTGCCACGATCCTCGCGCGGGACCGGCACCAGGGCCGGGATTCGGACGACCCGGCCGGTTAAGTCGTTCGGTCGATTTACATCGCGGCGAACGGCCGGTTACCGTAGCCTCGAGACAGCAGCGGCAAGACCTGCCGCAGGACCGCAAGCCGATCGCATCGTCCGAACGGACGGGCATGAAGAAAGCAAGGCAAGACGTGCAAAACGTGCAAGACGCAGGAACCGCGCTCGATGCGCAGGACACGGCACACCGCAGGTTCCTCGTCGTGGACGATCATCCGCTGATGCGCGAGGCGGTCCGCTTCACGCTCGAACTGCTGGAACAGGACTGCGGCATCGACACCGCCGTCTCGCTCGCCGAGGCTCGCCGCCGCCTCGGTGAAGGCGCCGACTACGAACTCGTGCTGCTCGACCTGCAACTGCCGGACAGCCACGCCTACGAGGGGCTGCAGGCGCTCAAGCAACTGCGTCCCGAATGCCCGATCGTCGTGATGTCGGCCGACACGGACCGCGCGACCATCCTGCGTTGCCTGGAGCTGGGTGCCGCCGGCTACATCCCGAAGACGCTGCAGACCGACGCGGTGATGAACGCGCTGCGGCTCGTCGTCTCCGGCTGCGTCTACGTGCCGGCCGAGGCGGTCGTCGGCATGATGCCGCAGGACACGCTGCTGCGGCTGAAGGCCGGCGGCGAAGTGACCGACCCGGCGGCCCTCGGACTGACCGACCGGCAGATCGACGTGCTGCGGCTGATCCTTCGCGGCTTGCCGAACAAGCTGATCTGCCGCCAGCTCAAGCTCGCCGAAGGTACCGTCAAGGTCCACGTCAGTGCGGTGCTGCGCGCGCTCGGCGTGCGCAATCGCACACAGGCGGTGGTCGCGGCCGGGCGCCTGGGCCTTCGCATCAACTGAGGACCTGTCGGTGCCAGGGGGACGCTCGCACCGCCCCTGCCCGATCGACCGACGCGTCACGCACTACGTCACGGTCACGGCCGCGAACCGGTGGTAGGGTAGACCTCCGATACGTCAACTGCGGACTTCCGATGTCTGTCAACGTCCGTTCCGTCCTCCCGGCGATGGCCGCCCTGCTCGTCGTCGGCTGCAGCACCACGCCGTTGTCCCCGACCACCGAGCGCCTGAGCTACGAATGTGTCGATGGCGGCCGTTTCACCGCCACCTTCGAGGCACAGCAGGCGACTGTCGAACTGCCGGGGCGCACCGAGAGACTCGACCGGGTCGCCTCCAACGTCGGTGCACGCTACGCCAGCAAAACCGTCGAGATGCGGGCCCGCGACGACGAGGCGACGATCCAGATCGACGGCCAGTTCACCCACCGCGGCTGCCTCGCCACGCGCCCCTGATCCCCGGTCTTCGGACTTCCTCCACGGGCCCGACCGACCTTCCGGCCCCCGCGCGATCAGGCACAATCCCTTGGAGCGATCCATCGGGAAGTTGCCATGATCATCACCACCACCCCCTCGGTCGAGGGCAAGCGGATCACCCGTTACTGCGGCGTGATCGCCGGCGAGGCGATCCTGGGCGCCAACCTGTTCAAGGACCTGTTCGCCGGCATCCGTGACCTGGTCGGCGGCCGTTCGGCGACCTACGAACGCGAACTGCAACGCGCGCGCGACATCGCGCTGCAGGAGCTCCAGGAACGGGCCCAGGCCCTGGGCGCGAACGCGGTCGTCGCGGTCGATCTGGACTACGAAGTGCTCGGCCAGGGCAACGGCATGCTGATGGTCTCGGCAAGCGGCACGGCGGTTGTCGTCGAATGAACGCGGGTGCACCGCGAGGCCTGGCCGTCGCCGGTGCCGCGCTGATCCTGCTGCTGGCCCTGTCGGGCTGGCGGCCTTACGACCGCGCCACCTGGCTGATGGAGGTGGCGCCGATCTTCATCGCGATGCCGGTGCTCGCGGCGACCCACCGGCGCTTCCCGCTGACCACGCTGCTGTATGCCGGGATCTTCCTGCATGCGCTGGTGCTGATGATGGGCGGCGCCTATACGTATGCCCGCGTGCCGCTCGGTTTCCAGCTGGCCGACTGGTTCAACCTCGAACGCAATCCGTACGACCGGATCGGACACTTCTTCCAGGGCTTCGTGCCCGCACTGGTCGCCCGCGAGATCCTGATCCGCGGCGGCTTCGTGCGCGGCCGCCGGATGCTCGCCTTCCTGGTCGTCTGTGTCGTGCTGGCGATCAGTGCCACCTACGAACTGATCGAATGGGGCGCCGCGCTGGCGCTGGGCCAGGGTGCCGACGAATTCCTCGGCACGCAGGGTGATCCGTGGGACACCCAGTCGGACATGGCGATGGCGCTGGTCGGTGCGATCAGCGCGCTGCTGCTGCTGTCCGGGCTGCACGACCGGGAGATCGAACGCCTGAACGCTTCGTAGCCGTTGCCGGCGTGTCCCGAGGGGTTCCCACCGACGAGGCGTCGCCGCGCCGGCGCGAGCCGGCAAACCAGCCATCCCCGCGGCGATGACGCTCAGGCGGCGCGGCGCGCGCTCCCGGTCTTTGCACGAGACGATGTGGCCCGACGCGGCGTCGTCGCGGGCCGCGGCGACCCGGTCGCCCGCTGGCGCGAGCCCGCCGTCCGCGCCGCGCCCTTCTTGCCCGGGCGATCCGCGCCGAGGCTGCGCTTGAGCAGTTCGGTCAGGTCGATCACCTCCGCCGTGTCGCGCACGGGCATCTCCTCCTGCGGCTCGACCGACGCGACCTTGCCGGCACGTGATTTCGCGTCGACCCAGCGCAGGATCCGGTCGGTGAACCGGTCGCGATATTGTGCCGGATCCCAGCGCGAGGTCATGTCCTCGATCACCCGTCGGGCCATCGTCATTTCCGCATCCGTGAGTCCTGCGGCCTTGGCACCGGCGGGTGGCAATGCCAGCTTGTCCGGTGAACGGACCTCGGCGCCCCAGCGCAGCAGGTTCAGCACCAGCGCGCGACCCGACGGAACGACGATCGCCAGGTGCTGGCGGGAGTGGATCACGACCCGCGCGACCCCGACCCGGTCCGTCGCCGACAGTGCCTCGCGCAGCAGCGCATAGACCTTCTGCGCGCGCCCGATCGGCGCCAGATGATAGGGACGCTCGTAGAAGACGAACGGGATCTCGTCGGCCTGCACGAACGATTCGATCTCGATGGTCTGCGTCGATCGCGGGAACGCCTCGCGGATCTCCTCGCTGGTCAGCACGACGTATCGGCCACGGGACACCTGGACCCCTTTGACGATGTCATCGGCCTCGAGCGGCTTGCCGGTCTTCTTGTTGATGCGCTGGTAACCGACCGGATCGAGCGTGCGCCGGTCGAGCCAGTCGAAATCGACACGACCCGAACCGGAGGCGGCGTGCAACGCCACGGGCACATGCACGAGCCCGAAGCTGATCGCACCTTTCCACAACGCGCGGGGCGAACGCGCCGCAGCAGCGCCGGTGTCGTCGGACACCTCGTCGGCGGGCGCGTCGTTCGCCGCCGACGACCGGCGACGCCGCGTGGCCATCAGACACCTCCGGTCGGTGGGTGACTGACGTCGTGACGACCCATCGATCGGGGTTCGATGTCGGCGCCGAGTGCAGCCGCCGCCACCTTCATCACCTGTCCGATCCGCGTGCCTTCGGGTTGCCAGGACTCGATCCGATCGACGTCGACCTCGATCACGCGCAGATCCGGATCATCGGGGCCGCCGCGGAAGAACACCTCGGCCGGCTTCGACCACAACACCCGCGCCTGCGCCGCATCCTGACGGACGCTGGCCCGCCCGTGCACGCTGTGATACAGCCCCGATCCCGGCTCGGCATACACGAGCAGCACCTGGTCGCGATCGCGCAGATCGGCGACCAGTTCGGTGCCCGCGCCGCCGAGGAACCAGAGGCGGCCGTCGGCATCGGCACGTTGTGTGGTCATCGGACACGCGCGCAGTCCACCCGCCTCGGTCACGAACATCGCAAAACGGATACGCTCGACCTGTCCGAGCACTTCGTGGAATCCGACATCGGCCATCTCATTCCTCCTGGAATCGGTTGCCGGGCGTCCGTCACGTCGAGATCGATGCGCTCGATCACCGTGCCGATCGTTGCGCACCCGCGCTCCTGCGCCCGTCGTTGCACGTTACCCGCCGACACGTTGGGGGTTTGTAGGGCCGGTCCAGCGGCGAACGTAGTCCGCGCCCTACATCCCTGATCCTGCGAGCGTGTGACGTTCGACGAAAACGATGGGGTCATCGGTGGTCGCCGGTGAGCCGATGCGATACAATCGCTTGGCAATCTCACAGGTGTCCCCATGTTGGCTACAGCGCTTCGCCCAGGGCTCAACGCAAGGCGCAACCGGCGGTCCGTCCGGACTGCCTCGTCTTCCACGCCCCCGCAGCTTCATCGACTCTGCAGCGAGTTCCATCCGCTGGAACCCGAGCCGCATTAGCGACCGTCCGCCCGGCAGGTCCCCATCGCGTCGCGTCGCGATGGCGTGTCCTGCACGTTCCGATCGTCCGCAAACACGAGGTTCGTCCGACGCCGTCGGACGACCGGCTCGTCATCGTCCGGAGTTTCCGATGAACATCGAATCGAAATCGATCGGCCTGGCCGATCGCCCCACCTGGCTGCCGCTCGGTCGCACCGAATGGCTGCTGTTCGCAGCGAGGCTGGGCCTGCCCTACCTGATCGTCACCGCGATCCTGCTCGTCGCGTGAGCGTCACGCCGCGGGCGGCGGATGTCCGCTCGGCGGGTTGATCGGAACGCCGCCCGGGCTGCGGGGCCTTCGGGTCCTACAGCTTCGGATGCCGCGTGTGCCAGTCGGTCGCGCGCTGGAACGCACGACCGGCCCGCACCAGCCGCTGTTCGTCGAAGTGTGCGGCGACCAGCTGGAACGCGACCGGCGTGACCCTCGACGTGAAGCCGCCGGGCATCGTGATCGTCGGACTGCCGGTCATGTCGAACGGCGCGGTGTAGCGGATCAGCGCCATCAGTTCGTCGGGCACGCTGCCCAGTGTCTTCATCCGCTCGACGCTCGGCGAGGCGAACGGCTGCGCGGGGATCAGCAGCAAGTCCACCGATTCGAACAACGCGGCGACGCGACCGGCGAAGCGCCGGCGTCGCAGCAGGATCTTCTGGTATTCCATCGCGGTCAGCGCGCGACCGGCCTCGATGAAGCCGCCGAGTCCCGGACCGTATTCGTCGCGACGGGCCGGATAGGTCCGCTCGTGGGCAACCGCCGTCTCGACCGCGCAGTTCGGCCCCCAGTCCTGCAGCATCGGTGTCACGTCCGGAAACGTGACGCTGCGCCACTCGACACCGAGCCGTTGCAATACGTCGCGTGCGTCGGCGATACAACGTGCGGTCGCTTCGTCGAGCCCGTCACCGGCATAACGCTCGTCGAAACCGACACGGATGCCGCGCAGGTCGGTGTCGACCCCGTCGAGATAATTGGGCACCGGCTCTCGGCTCGCGCTCGGATCGTTCACATCCGCGCCGGCGATCGCCGACAGCATCGCGCCGCAGTCCGCGGCGGTTCGACACATCGGGCCCAGGTGATCGAGCGACGCGGCGAGCTCGAACGCACCGTACACCGACACCCGGCCCCAGGTGGGCTTGAGCCCGGTCACCCCGTTGGCCGCCGAGGGGAACCGGATCGAGCCGCCGGTATCCGAGCCGATCGATCCGAAACACAGACCGGCCGCGGTGGCGACCCCGGAGCCGCTCGACGACGCGCCGGACCACACGTCCCGATGCCACGGATTGACCGGCGGTGTGATCGCCGGGTGATGATCGGCGAACGCACCTTCGGTGAGCTGCAACTTGCCGAGCAGCACCGCCCCGGCGCGGCGCAGGCGTTCAGTGACGGTGCCGTCGTAGGTCGGCACGAAGTCGCGATGGATCGGCATGCCCGCCGCGGTGGTCACACCCTTGGTGTAGCAGAGATCCTTCAACGCGATCGGCACGCCGTGCAACGGCCCGATGATCTGGCGCGCGGCGATCTTCGCTTCGGCTGCCCGCGCCTGCTCGAGCGCGAGTTCCGCTGTCACGGTCGCGTACGCATGCAGCGTCGGCTCGAGTCGCTCGATGCGCGCAAGCATCCCCTGCACCACCTCGACCGGCGAGATCCTGCGGGCGTGCATCAGTCGCGCGAGTTCGAGCGCGGAAAGGTCGTGAAGGTCGTCGATCGGCATGCAAAAAAGCATACGCCCGATCGACCGCTTGCAGTAGGGTATGGCGTCCCGTACGAGATTCGAACTCGTGTTACCGCCGTGAAAGGGCGATGTCCTAGGCCTCTAGACGAACGGGACTGAGGCGTGCGCTGGTGGCGCTGGGTCGAGCATGTACCGGGTGTCTGGTGGAGGTAAGCGGGATCGAACCGCTGACCTCTTGCATGCCATGCAAGCGCTCTCCCAGCTGAGCTATACCCCCAAGCACCCGGCAAGCCCGCGATTATAGGGCGAACGCGGCTCCTATTTCAACACGCCGAACACCCGCTCGAGCACGCGGCTGCCGGCCGCGACCGGATCGGCCCGGATCGCGCGTTCTTCCTCGCCGATCAGCAGGTACAGCCCATCCAGGCTCTTGCGGGTGACGTGTCGTTCGACCCGGCTGTCGGCACCTTTGACCAGGCCGTAACGCGTCGCCTGATCGGCGAGCCGGTTGTAGCGCTGTGCGAGTCCGACCCGATCGGTCCAGCCCTTGACCGTCGGCAGGAATTTCTCGACCAGCGGCGCATAGGTGCGGCTGCGGAAGAAATCGGTGACCGAACTGTCGCCACCGGCCAGGATCTGTTTCGCGTCGGCGACCGACATCGTCCTGACGGCGTTGACCAGCAGCGGCCGGGCCTCGGGCACCGCCTTCTCGGCAGCACGATTCATCGTTGCCACCAGCTCGTCGAGTTGTGGACCCTGGCCGGCCAGCCGCAGCAGCTTCTCGACTCGCTGCAGCGCATCGGGCAACGCGATCTTCACTTTCGGATTGCCCAGGAATCCCCCGTCGACGCCCAGGCGCGACACCGCCGCACCGGCACCCCGGGTCAAAGCCTCGCGCACGCCGGCCAGCGCTTCGCCCTGCGTCAGATCCGACAACAACAGCGCTTGGGCGTGTCGGCAGGTCGCGGCGACCAGCAGTCCCACCCCCGCTAGAACCCAATGCCGCCGTTCGAGGTCCCCGAGTCGGTCATCCATCCGGCGAACTCCATCCGAAGTGTCGGTCCAGTCTAACGCCCGGTCGAGGCACGGCTCGACGCTGAAATCCACTCCACGTTGTTCGCCCACCGATCATCCCGCCGCCCCGGGACGTTTTGCGGCCCGGCCCCCTCCGGTCATGCCGTTCGCCGGTCCGCCCGCCGGGCTGTCGCGGACCACGCGAGACGGCCTGCTACCATCACTCGAGCCTCCTCCCGTTGTTGCTTCCAAGATGAAATCCAACGAACCGTTCCTGACACCAGCCCGGACGCTGGACGGCACCGCCCTGGCGGCCGGCCTGCGTGCCGATGTCGCGCGCCGTGCCCAGGTGCTGGCCGCCCGCTGGCGGCCGCCGGCGCTGGCCGTGCTGCTGGTCGGCGACGCACAAGCCTCCGCCGTCTACGTGCGCAACAAGATCCGCGCCTGCGAAGCGGCCGGTGTGCGATCGATCCACGAGCACCTGCCAGGGGCGACCTCGCAGCCGGCGCTGCTCGCGCGGATCGCCGAACTGAATGCCGACCCGCTGGTCGATGGCATCCTGGTCCAATTGCCGTTGCCGCCGCAGATCGATCCGCAGCAGGTGATCGCGGCCATCGCCCCCGACAAGGACGTCGATGGCTTCCACGTCGCCAATGCCGGCGCCCTGTTCACCGGCGCGCCGCGGCTGATGCCGTGCACGCCGTCCGGTGTGATGCGGATGCTCGATCACACCGGTGTCACGTTGCGCGGCGCCGAAGCGGTGATCGTCGGCGCCAGCAACATCGTCGGCAAGCCGCAGGCGATCCTGCTGCTGCACGCGGGCGCGACCGTGACGATCTGCAACAGCAAGACCCGCGATCTCGCCGCCCACACCCGACGCGCGGACATCCTGGTCGTGGCCGTCGGCCGGGCGAAGATGATCGGTGCCGACATGGTCAAGCCCGGCGCGGTGGTGATCGACGTCGGCATGAACCGCGACGAACACGGCAGGTTGTGCGGCGACGTGGACACCGAAGCCGTTCGCGCGGTCGCCGGCTGGATCACGCCGGTGCCCGGTGGCGTCGGGCCGATGACGATTGCGATGCTGCTCGAAAACACGCTGCAGGCCGCCCAGGCCCGCGCTCCCGTCGACGCGACGACGCGCTGACCGCGCATCCCCGCCGGCCCGAATCCGCAGGAAAGACCGAATGACGACGTCCCCGACCACGCCCGACTCGATCACAAATCCGCTGCTCGACTTCAGCGGCCTGCCCCGTTTCTCGGACTTCCACCCGCGCTGGGTCGCGCCGGCGATCGACACGCTGCTCGCCGAAGCGCGTGCGGTGATCGACACCATCAGTGCGCCCTCGACGCCGCCGTCCTGGGACGCGTTCGGCGCGCCGCTCGAGGACACGACCGAGCGGCTGGGCCGCGCCTGGGGAATGGTCGGACACCTGAACGGGGTGGCCGATTCACCGGAGCTGCGCGAGGCCTACAACGCGAACCTGCCCAAGGTGACCGCGTTCTGGACCGAACTGGCGCAGAACCGACAGCTGTTCGCCAAGTACAAGGCACTGCGCGCGAGCCCCGAGTTCGCGACGCTGCCCGCGCCGCGCCAGCGGGTGATCGACAATGCGTTGCGCGACTTCCGGCTCGGCGGGGCGGAACTCGAATCACCGGCGCGCGAACGCTTCGCCGAGATCCAGACCGAACTGGCCGCGTTGTCGCAGAAATTCTCCGAGAACGTGCTCGACGCGACCAACGCCTACACGGTGAGTGTCGAGGACGAGTCCCGGCTCGACGGATTGCCCGAGGATGCGCGCGCCGCGGCGCGCCAGGCCGCCGAGGCCGCCGGCGCCCCGGGCTGGCGATTCTCGCTGCAGTTCCCGTCGTATTACCCGGTGCTGCAATATGCGCAGTCGCGCGAATTGCGCGAGACGCTGTATGCCGCCTACGTCACCCGCGCGTCCGCCGAGGGCCGGGTCGACCCGGGCGCCGACAAGACCGCCGCCGATCTCGACAACACCGCGGCCATCGACCGGATCCTCGCGCTGCGTGCGGAAGAGGCGAAGCTGCTCGGTTATCCGAGCTTCGCCGATGTCTCGCTGGTGCCCAAGATGGCCGAATCGCCGGCGCAGGTGATGACGTTCCTGCGTGATCTCGCGCGGCGCGCCCGCCCGTTCGCCGAGCGCGACCTCGTCGAACTCCGCACCTTCGCCCGCGACACGCTGGGCATGGGTGAACTCGCCTCGTGGGACCTCGCGTACGCGAGCGAGAAACTCAAGCACGCGCGCTACGACTTCTCCGACAACGAGGTCAAGCAGTACTTCCAGCTGCCGCGTGTGCTCGACGGCCTGTTCGGCCTGATCGAGCGCCTGTTCGCCGTCCGCGTCACCCGCGACACCGCGCAGACCTGGCATCCCGACGTGGGGTTCTACCGGATCGAACGCGACGGCCGGCTGATCGGCCAGTTCTTCCTGGATACCTATGCCCGTGCGTCCAAGCGGCCCGGGGCCTGGATGGACGACGCCCGCGGTCGACGCCGCCGCGCGACCGGGGTGCAGACGCCGGTGGCGTACCTGACCTGCAACTTCCAGCCCCCGGTCGGTGATCGCCCGGCGGTGCTCAGCCACGACGACGTGATCACGTTGTTCCATGAATTCGGCCACGGCCTGCATCACATGCTCACGCAGGTCGAGGAATACGGCGTGGCCGGGATCAGCGGCGTCGAATGGGACGCGGTCGAACTGCCGAGCCAGTTCATGGAGAACTTCTGCTGGGAATGGGACATCGTGCGCTCGATGACCGCCCACGTGCAGACCGGGCAGCCCCTGCCGCGCGACCTGTTCGACCGGATGGTCGCCGCGAAGAACTTCCAGAGCGGCCTGGGCACGTTGCGCCAGATCGAATACTCGCTGTTCGACATGCGGCTGCATGCGGAATACCAACCGGGCGGCGCGCAGACCGTGCAACAGACGGTCGACGAGGTCCGACAGGAGGTCGCGCTGCTGATGCCGCCGCGGTACAGCCGTTTCCAGAACAGCTTCTCGCACATCTTCGCCGGCGGCTACGCGGCCGGTTACTACAGCTACAAGTGGGCCGAAGTGCTGTCGGCCGACTGCTACGCGGCGTTCGAGGAAAGCGGCATCTACGACAGCACGACCGGGCGCCGGTTCTTCGACGAGATCCTCTCGGTGGGCGGATCGCGACCGGCCATCGACTCGTTCCGCGCGTTCAGGGGTCGCGAACCCCGGATCGACGCATTGCTTCGACATAATGGGATGGTCGAGGATTCCGGCCACGAGGTGGCGCATGCGTAGGATCGTCGCGTTGGCACTGTTTGCCCTGGCGGGCAGTGTTTCGGCGCAATACAAGTGGATCGGCACGGACGGCGGGGTCAACTACAGTGACCGCCCGCCGGCCGGCGATACCACGGTCGTCAAGCGACCGGGGATGGCCGCGGTCAACCTCGGCGATCCCTCGCTGCCGTATCCGCTGCGCATGGCGACGATCCGCTACCCGGTGGTGCTGTACACGACCAACGAGTGCGCGCCCTGCCGGATGGCACGCGACTTCCTCGGCAAACGCGGGATCCCGTTCGCCGAACGGATCGTCTCCTCGGACGCCGACTACGACGCGTTCAAGGGCATGGGCCTGTTCGACAACCAGTTCCCGTCGCTGTCGGTCGGCAAGCAGGCCAGTGCCGGCTTCGAACCCGGCGGCTGGGACAAGCTGCTCGATGCGGCCGGTTACCCGAAGACCTCGGCCTTGCCGAGCACCTATCGCCTGCCGCCGGCCGAACCGATGGCGGGTGCGCCGAAGGCGGTCGCCCGCCCGGGCGCCAAGGACACGCCGGCGGCCGAGGAGCAGGTCGCGGCCGTCGAACCGGTGCTGGTGATCCCGAAACGCCCCCCGCTGCGGCCGCCGGAGCCTTCGCGCAATCCGGACGTCCGGTTCTGACCGGCGCGGCGCACTGACGCCACGCGCGGGTTTACCGCTCGCGATACCCGCGAGCGCCGGTTCGACCGGTGCTCGTGGGGACCACCGCAACCCGCGGTGACGGAAACGCACGGGCGCACCGCGTCCGACGAGCGCCGTCCAGCGGCGGTCGTCCCATCATGATCCTCGCGCCGCGACCATCGGGCCGGTGACTTCCCGCGTGGCCGCGCCATGAGCGCAGTCGGGCAAGCGCCGCCCGGGAATCGATTGGACGAATGTCCGGCGGCAACGTACGCTGGCAGGCTGCACCGGCGACGATCGAGCGACGGGCAGACGGACCGCCAAGAGGAGACACGGGTTGGAGCGATCGTTCCAGGAGGAGATCCGCCTGCTGCGGCTCGGTGCCGGCGAGACCTTCCACGGCGAAGGCATCCTCGCGGTGACCAAGGCACTGCTGCAGGCCGGCGTCTCCTACGTCGGCGGCTACCAGGGTGCGCCGGTGTCACACCTGCTCGACGTGATGGTGCAGGCCCGCGAGACGATGGACGAACTCGGCGTGCACGTCGAGGCCTGCAGCAACGAGGCCTCGGCCGCGGCGATGCTCGGTGCGTCGATCATGTATCCGGTGCGCGGCGCGGTCACCTGGAAATCGATCGTCGGCACCAATGTCGCCTCCGACGCGCTGTCGAACCTGGCGTCGGCCGGTGTCACCGGCGGCGCGCTGATCGTGGTCGGCGAGGACTACGGTGACGGGGCCAGCGTGATCCAGGAACGCACCCACGCGTTCGCGATGAAATCCGCGCTGTGGCTGCTCGATCCGCGCCCTGACCTGCCGACGATCGTACACAGCGTCGAACAGGCCTTCGACCTGTCGGAGGCGTCGAACACACCGGTCATCCTCGAACTGCGCATCCGGGCCTGTCACGTCAAGGGCACATTCGTCGCCTCGGCCAACCGGGCGCCCCGGTTCGGCACCCGCGAGCGGATGACGGATCCGGCGCCGTTCGACTACGGCCGGCTGGCGCATCCGCCGGCGACCTACGCGCAGGAGAAACGGAAATACGAGCTGCGCCTTCCCGCCGCGCGCCGCTTCATCGTCGAGCGGCGACTGAACGAACTGCGCGACGGCGACCTGGATGCGCTCGGCATCATCGTCCAGGGCGGACTGTTCAACACGCTGATCCGGGCGCTGCAGGCCTTCGGGCTCGCCGACACCTTCGGCGCCTCGCGGATACCGATGCTGGTGCTCAACGTCACTTATCCGCTGGTACCCGCCCAGATCGCCGCCTTCTGCCACGGCCGGCAGTCGGTGCTGGTCGTCGAGGAAGGTCAGCCGGACTTCATCGAGCAGGAGATCGCGGCGACACTGCGGCGGCACGGCGAGACCGCGGCGCTGCACGGCAAGGACCTGCTGCCGATGGCCGGTGAATACACCGCCGAAGTGCTGCTCGAGGGCCTCGTGCGCTGGCTCGAGGCCGACCAGCCGCTGCTCGACCTGTCCGCGGGCCGTGCACTGCTGCACTCGATGCAGGACCTCCGCACCCGGGCGAAGACGCTGCTCGGCGGCGCGTTGCCGGCACGTCCGCCGGGTTTCTGTGTCGGCTGCCCGGAGCGGCCGGTCTTCGCGGCACTGAAGCTGGTGCAGCGAGAACTCGGTCCGATGCATGTCTCCGCCGACATCGGCTGCCACTCGTTCGCGACCTTCGAGCCATTCTCCTTCGGCCACTCGATCCTGGGCTACGGGATGAGCCTCGCCAGCGGTGCGGGGGTGCGCAGCTTCCAGCAGCGCCGGCCGCTGGCGATCATGGGTGATGGCGGTTTCTGGCACAACGGGCTGCTGTCGGGTGTGTCCTCGACGTTGCTCAATCGCGGCGACGGTGTGTTGCTGATCATGAAGAACGGCTACACGTCGGCCACCGGCACGCAGGAGGTGGTCTCGACACCGGACCCGGCCGCGCGGCGGCTGGCCGAGGCCGGCAGCTCGACCGGCACCGAGGTGACGATCGAGAAGACGTTGCGCGGGCTCGGGGTGCGCTGGCTGCGGACCGTCCACAACTACCGGGTCGGCCGTGTCCGCGACGTCCTGCGCGAGGCGTTCACGACGCCGTTCGCTGGCCTGAAGGTGATCATCGCCGAGGGTGAATGCCAGCTCGAGCGACAGCGCCGGCTGCGCCCGCTGCGGACGCAGGCGCTGCGCGAAGGACGCCGGGTCGTGCGCACCCGCTACGGCGTCGACGACGAGACCTGCACCGGCGATCACTCGTGCATCCGTTTGTCCGGCTGCCCGACGCTGACGGTCGGCCCCTCGCGCGACCCGCTCAAGCGCGATCCGGTCGCCACCGTGATCGACGGCTGTGTCGGCTGCGGACTGTGCGGCGAGGTCGCGCAGGCGGCGGCGTTGTGTCCGTCGTTCTGGCGCGCCGACGTGATCGTCCATCCGAACCGCCGCGACCGGCTGCTCGCGGCACTGCGGAACGCGGTCATCGACCGGCTCGCGCGCGCATGAACGGCACGCCGCGGCCGGTGTCGATCCTGATCGCCGCACTCGGCGGCGAAGGCGGCGGCGTACTCGCCGACTGGCTGGTCGATTCGGCGCGCGGCGCCGGGCTGGCGGTGCAGGCCACCTCGGTCCCCGGGGTCGCTCAACGCACCGGGGCGACGAGCTACTACCTCGAGTTCCTGCCGCAGCCGATCGCGGACGACGCCTCACCGGTGTTCGCGCTGATGCCGGTGCCCGGACGGGTCGACGTGGTCGTCGCCAGCGAACTGCTGGAGGCCGGCCGGATGATCGAACGCGGCTTCGTCGCGCCCGACCGCACGCTGCTGATCGCCGCGAGCCACCGCGTCTACACGACGCTGGAGAAGATCGAACCGGGTGACGGCCGCATCGACGACGAAGCCATCCACGACACCGCGCGCCAGCTGTCCCGGCGCTACCTGTCGCTGGACCTGCAGGCAATCGCGGCAACCCATCACACGGTCATCAGCGCCACATTGTTCGGCGCACTCGCCGGCAGCGGCGCACTGCCCTGGTCGCGTGATCGCTGCGAGGCGGCGATCCGTGCCGGCGGGCTCGGCGTGCCGGCGAGTCTGGCCGGCTTCGCCGACGCGTTCGAACGCGCGGCGCTCGCGGTCGCACCCGACACCGCGGTTGCGGCACCACCACCCGAACTGGCGTCGATCCTCGCGCTCGGTCACGCGCGGCTCGCGGACTACCAGGACGTGGCCTACGCCGATCTGTACCGGACCCGGATCGACGCACTGGTCGGCTCGGGACCGGCGACGGCCGGCCATGTCGAGGCGGCACGCCAGCTCGCGTTGTGGATGGGCTACGAGGACGTGATCCGTGTCGCCGACCTGAAGACACGACGCGATCGGCTGGCGAGGGTGCGTGCCGAGGCGCAGGCCGGGCCCGACGACATCGTCGTGATCCGTGACCATCTGCGGCCGGGCCTGGAAGAGATCGCCGCGATCGCCCCGGCGCCGATCGGCCGTCTGCTGCATCGATGGGTGCCGGCGAAGCGACCGATCGGCACCCGCGGCCGTGGATTCGCGCTGGCCACCACGTCGATCACCGGCTTCGCCGCGCTGCGCCTGCTGGCCTCGATGCGGCGCTGGCGGCGTTCCAGCCTGCGCTTCGCCGAGGAACAGCAGGCGATCGAACGCTGGCTCGCGGCGCTGGCCCGGCTGTTGCCCGCCGATCGAGGATTCGGCGCGGCACTCGCCGAACTGCCGCGGCTGCGCAAGGGCTACAGCGACACGGCGATCCGCGGCATCGGGCACTACGAGCGGATCTTCGCGATGTGGGTCGACCCGATGCTCTCGCGCCTGGAACCACCCACCGACGAGGACACCCGCAGGCTGCGCGCCGCGATCGACGAAGCGCTCGGCACGCCACCGTCGGCGGCCGACCCGATCGTGGCACCGGCGGCACGGGAGGCGACGGCGCGGCCGATTCGATGGCATGCTCGCGACATCGAGCGCCCCCGCGGTGCCTCGCGTTGACCGAACCGATACGACCCAGGAGACTTTTCCGATGCAAGCGCGTTCCCATTCCACCTGCCGCTGGTTCGCCGCGGCCATCACATTCGCCGCCGGCACGGCCGTCGCGCAGGACAAGCCGGTCGAACTGCGCTACGCGCACTGGCTGCCGCCGTCGCATCCGCTGGCCAAGACCGGCTTCGAGCCCTGGGCGAAATCGGTCGAGGCCGCCTCCAAGGGTTCGATCAAGATCGTGTTCTATCCGGCCCAGCAACTCGGCAAGGCCCCCGATCACTACGACATGGCGCGCGACGGCATCGCCGACATGACCTGGGTCAACCCCGGCTACCAGGCGGGCCGCTTCCCGATGTTCGCCGCCGGCGAACTGCCGTTCCTGACCGGCAAGCCGGGGCCGGCATCGGCTGCGCTGGACGCCTGGTATCGCAAGTACTCGTCCGCCGAGATGAAGGACGTGAAGTTCTGCTTCGCGCACCTGCACGTCGGCACGCTGCACAGCAAGAAGCCGATCACCGAGCCGGAGCAGCTCAAGGGCATGAAGATCCGTCCGGCCAACGGCACCGTCGCCCAGATGATGACGCAGCTCGGGGCGACCAACGTCCAGGTCTCGGCGCCGGAGGCACGTGATGCGATCGAGAAAGGTGTCGCCGACGCGATCACCTTCCCGTGGAACTCGATCATCACCTTCGGCATCGACAAGGTGGTCAAGTACCACACGGACATGCGCCTGTACGCGGCCACCTTCGCCTGGGTGATGAACCCGGCCTGGTACGGCGGCCTGTCGCCGAACCAGAAGAAGGTGATCGACGACCACTGCAACAACGAGTGGGCCGGGCGCGTCGGCGCGGACTGGGGCGACGAGGAGGATGCCGGCCAGGGCAAGATGGAGAAAGCCGGCGGCCACACCATCGTGCCACTCGGATCGCAGCAGCTCGTCGCCTGGAAGAAGGCGGCCGAACCGGTCTACGCGCAGTGGGTCACCGGCGCGGACAAGGCCGGTCAGAACGGCCGCCAGGCGCTGGAGGACCTGCGCAAGGAACTCGCGGCACGAGGCGGCAGCAACTGATGCGCCGGCTGCTGGCCGGCATCGAGACGATCGCTGCGCTGTTCCTGCTGCTGATCGCGCTGGTCACCGCCGGCAACGTCCTGCTGCGCGACCTGTTCGCCGTCCAGATCCCGGACTGGTTCGACGGTTCCAAGCTGCTGCTCGGGATCGCGCTGTTCTGGGGCATCGCGGTCACGACCTACCACGCCGGGCACATCTGCGTCGACATCGTGTGGGAACACGTCGGTGCGCGCGCGCGGCGCCGGATCGACGTCATCGCCGCGGTGCTGACCCTTGCCTTCCTGCTGCCGCTGGCCTGGATGGTGTGGGCGAAGACGTTGACCGCCGGCACGCAGGCGACCAGCGACCTGCGCCTGCCGGTCGCCTGGTTCTATGCGGTCGGTGCCACCGGCGCGGTGGCGGCGGTGATCCTGGGCGCGATGCGGCTGTGGGAGCTGCTGCGCGGTCGCGACGCGGGCGCTGCGCCGCCGGCGGAGTCCCCGCATGGACCGTGACCTGGTCGCCCTGGGCGGCTTCGTGCTGATGTTCGTGCTGATGCTGCTCCGGGTGCCGATCGGCATCGCGATGGGTGCGGTCGGGGTGATCGGATTCGGCCTGTTGTCGGGCCTCAAGCCGGCACTGAACCTGCTCGGCAGCGTGCCGCTGTCGGTGCTCACCGACTACAACCTGAGCGTGATCCCGATGTTCGTGCTGATGGGTGCGTTCGCGACCCACTCCGGGATGAGCCAGGAACTGTTCGACGCCGGCCGCGCCTGGCTCGGGCACAAGCGCGGCGGGCTGGCGCTGGCGTCGATCGCCGCCTGCGGCGGCTTCGCAGCGATCAATGGCTCGTCGGTGGCGACCGCCGCGACGATGTCGCAGGTCGCGCTGCCGGAGATGCGGCGCGCAGGCTACGACGCGGGCTTTTCCGCCGGGCTGATCGCCGCCGGGGGAACCCTCGGGATCATGATCCCGCCGTCGACGATCTTCGTGCTCTACGGGATCATGACCGACACCGACATCAGCGCGCTGTTCGCCGCCGGCGTCGTGCCGGGACTGCTCGCGATCACGTTCTACGTGCTGGTGATCCAGTGGATCGGCTGGCGCGATCCGGCGCACATGCCGCTCGGTGATCCGGCCGTGCGGGCCCAGCGCTGGCAGCGGCTGCGTGCGTTGTGGGCGGTGCTCGCGTTGTTCCTGTTCGTGCTCGGCGGCATCTACGGCGGCTGGTTCACGGTCCAGGAGGCCGCCGGCATCGGCGCCGCCGGTGCGCTGGTGATCGGCATCGCCCGCGGCCGGCTGCACTGGCCTCAGATCCGCGCCGCGCTGATCGACGCGCTGCGTGTGTCCTCGGCGATCATGATGATCGTGCTCGGGGCGTTCCTGTTCGGCTATTTCCTGACCGTCACGCAGTTCACGCAGAAGGCGGTCGACGTTCTCACCCATCTCCCGATCGGCCCCTACGGGGTGCTCGCCCTGGTGATGGTCGGCTACTTCATCCTGGGCGCGGTGATGGACGAACTGGCGATGATCCTGCTGACGGTGCCGATCGTGTTCCCGACGATGGTCCAGCTCGGCTTCGATCCGATCTGGTTCGGCGTGATCATCGTGATGGCGGTCACCTTCGGCCTGATCCTGCCACCGGTCGGCATGAACGTGTTCGTGATCAATTCGATCGCCCGCGACATCAGCCTGGGCCGGATCTACCGCGGCACCGCGCCGTTCATCGCGGTCGACGTGGTCCGGCTGGTCGTGTTGTGTGCGTTCCCGTCGCTGTCGTTGTGGCTGCCGGGACTGATCGCGAAGTGAATCGCGTCGCCGGCCGGTTCAGGCACCGGTCGTCGACCCGCTCGCGGCACGGTCGGTCAGCTCCGGATAGGCATCCGGCACCATCATCGCGTCGGGCACCGGATGGCGCAGATAGTCCGGATTGCGGACCCGGGCCGGCAGGACGATCTCCGGATGCTCGACCTCGCAATAGGCGAACTGCGAGAGCAGGTGCCGGATGCAGTTCAGCCGCGCCTTCTTCTTGTCGACCGCTTGCACGACCCACCACGGCGCTTCCGGGATGTGGG
>CADEEH010000008.1 GCA_902826305.1 uncultured Burkholderiales bacterium | reverse complement strand
TGATCCACAGGTCGCGGATCGACACCAGCGCGTAGCGGATCAGTCGGGCCATCGGGTGCGAGTGCCGCGGGTCGGGTGGAGTCCGGCGCGACGGTAGCACAGGCCGAGCGATTGTGGTTTCGGCGCCGACTCGTGTCGTCGACTCGATGGCGTTGTGCGGTATGTCTCGGCGGGCACCGGCACCGATCGGCAAGATCGACCGGGTCGGCCGATCACGGCCAGTTCAGTACGGTTCGTGCCGATGCATCACCTGACCTCGCGTGTCGTTTGTCCGCTGCTGCTGACGGCGAGTGCTGCCCTGTACACGGGTTGCGGCGCGGACTCACCCGCGGTTTCCGCCGGCACCACGACCGAGGCCAAGCAGGCCGACGGACAGGTCACCCTCGTCGGCCGCGTCACGCCGGGTTGGGCGTTGCCGGGCAGGGTCAGCGTGTACGAGTTGCAGCCGGATGGCACGCGACTGCCGGCGGGCAGCGCCGCCATCGACGCCGACGGCGCGTTCACGATCGTTCCGCGCGCCGGCACGACGATGCTCGCGGTGTTCGAGGCCGACTCGCAGCCCGCGCTGCGTGCCGCGTTCGACGCTTCGTCGCCGCGGGTCACGATCTCGCCGTTCTCCGAGGCCGCGGTGCGCAGCATCGAGTCCTCGCCGCAACCCGACTGGCGCGCCGGCTCGGTCGACGCGGCCAACGATCGCATCGCCGCGACCATCGGCGTGGCCGACCTGATCGGCTACGCGCCGAAGGAACCCGCCGGCGCGAACCTGGGCCACGACGCGCGGATGACGCTGTTCGGCCGCGCGGCCGCGGCGTTCGTGCAGCGACTGGATCCGCCGCCAGGATCGGACGGGCGTGCGTTCGCACTCGACAGGCTGTACCGGATGCTGGTGATCGATCCGTACGACGACCGGATCATGCCCGCCTATGTCGCCGGCCTCGCCGCCGCACTCGATGCCAGCGTCGGTGACGCCGACGGCAAACGGGCGCTGCTCGGCGGCCTGCTGCTGCTCGAACCCGCCGCCAGCGACGGGCGGCTCGCGGCGGCGCTGCCGCGCGGCACGCCGACCGGACAGGCGAGCGCGCCGATGACCGACGACGGGTATGCGCTGATCGGCAGCTTCGGACCTCTGCCGCTGCACTCGCCGGGGACGATGTTCAACGAACGCGGCGCGCTGGTCGCGTTCCAGTCGAATGCGGGACGGTCGACCTATCGCGGCCTGCACACGGCGAGTGTCGGCGAGGTGTTCGGTGACGGTGAGATCGGCATCGGACGTTGGCACGGCGGCGCGATCGCCTCCTACCTGCGCGACGCACATACGCTGAGTCATCCGGCCGACGCCGGCCTGATCGACGTCGACGGTGGACTGCACTACGCGGTGATCCGCAATCCCGAGGCCGTGCCGGCCTGTGGCCAGCGCCGCCTGCCGCGCACGGCGGTGACGCAGGCCACCGGGGGTTCGACCGCGGACGAGCGGATCTCGCTGGCGGACGAATCGATGGTGGCGATCCAGTACGCCGGCTCGGCGATGCACGTCGGGCTCGACCTCGCGTTCCACGCGAGCCGCTCGCGCAGCCTGCGGGCGAAGACGGCGGGTTCGGTCCGAGTGCCCTGGGCCGGAGGCATCGTCGCCGGGCCCGATGGCAGCTTCGAAGCCGAGCTGCCGCTGGTCGACGGGACACGCACCGTAGGCCGGGTGGTCGTCAGCGGCCGGATCGGCGGGCACTCGGCCCGCAAGGTGGTGATGCACCTGCTCGCCGACACCGGCGTCGCGCCATCGGTCGAACAGGTCGCCGCGTTCGCCGGCTCGCCCGGCGCGGTCGATCCGCGCGGCTGTGTCGGTGACTCGTCGTCGCTCGGCTCGGGGCTGAAGCTCCGGTCGCGCGCACGCGCCGACCGCGGTCTGGTGGTGACCGCGGCCGGCGGGCGCTACGAACTCTTCTTGTAGACCCGCACCCAGTCGATCCTGAGTGCCTGGTAATTCGGGCTCGTCAGCTTGGCGTCTTCGACGCCATAACGTGCGGCCCATCCCCTACCCCCCACCGCGAGATTCAGCAGCAGATACGCCGGGCCGGCGGGTTCACCCGCGGTGGTTCGGCCCGCCTGCTCCGGATGTGTCCAGGAATACTGTCGGGTGACGATCTTGCGTCCGTCGATGTAGGTCGTCATCTCGCCGTTGGGCAGCCATTCGAGCCCGAAGGTATGCCAGCCGGCGGTGAAGTTGTACGGCGCGCGCCAGAACGTCCACGACGGACTGAACGACGGATCCATGTAGAGGAACGGCGCCGGTTGCGACGGGTTCTGCGGGATCACGCCGGTGTGCATGATGTCCGGTGTGTCCTCGACCCCGTTGTTGACGAACTCGAAGATGTCCACTTCCGGCGGCCAGCCGATGTGCCCGGCCGCGTTCGGTTCGGCGAGCAGCCAGAACGCCGGCCACATGCCGATCGCATTCGGCATCCACGCCCGTACCTCGTAGTAGCCGTACATCTGCGTGTAGCGGCTGCGGATCATGCCCGACTCGTAGACCCGGTATCGCGCCGGATCGTAGTTCGGATCGGCCGGCGGATTCGACCAGTACAGCGACGGATCGCGTTCCCGTGCCCGGCGCGCGATCAGCTGCAGTTCGCCGTTGCCGACGCGGTGGTTGTCGTTGTCGCGATAGACCTGCCACTCGTCGTTCAGGAAATCCATCGACTCGTTCGAGTGGATCGTCCGCGTCTGCCACTTGATCCGATCGAGCGCCCCGTCGTTGAACTCGTCGTTGAACGCAAGCGTGTAGCCCGACGGCACGTACGAGTTGGCGGTGTCGGTGACCGGCTGCGTCTGCGCAACCGGTGCGCGTTTGCGCAGGCTGACGCTGTCGACGATCGCGCTGCTGCTGTTGGCCTCGATCGTCAGCCGCGCGGTGCCGACATAGGTCGGTGCGGTCAGGTCGATCGTGTAGGTCTTGTACGACGGGCTGTCGATGACGATCTTCGAGCTGTGGAACGCCTCGCCCCACGAGGTCTCGAAGAACCGCATCGCGACCTCGGCGTCGGTGCCGGCGAGTGCCTTCGCACGCACGGTCAGCGTGTAGCTCTGGCCGGACTCCAGCCCGATGACCGGCTGCATCAGCCGCGGATCACCCGGGATGCCCGGCTGCAGTTCGACCGCGTTGCCACCCGTGCGTTCGGTGCTGGCGACGATCCGCGCCGGTGTTCCCCACTGCGGCGGCCAGGAGGCCAGGCCGGCCGAGAACATGCCATCGATGGCCAGTTCCGGGTGGACGACCGGTGCGGGCACGGCCACAGGTGCAGGCGGGGGCGGGGGCGGCGGCGGAGGCGGCGGGGGCGGCGATACCGGAGCGGTGTTCGTCGAGGTCGAGTTGGTCGAGCTCGAGTTGGTCGAGGACGTGTCTGGCGGCGCCGGCACCACATTCGACGAGCCGCCACTGGTCGCGGTCGGTTGTGTCGTCGGTGCGACCGTCGTGCTGACCGTCTTGCTGCCGGTCGCAGCCGACATCACACGTTTGCCGTTCGCCATGCCGCCGCTGGTGCGGCTGGGCTTGAGGCGCGACTTCACGTCGACCGAATCATCGGGGGTGGAGTCAGCAATCGCGCCGTCGGTTCCATCCGTTCCCCCGTCTGCGCCGCACGCACCGAGGACCACCACCGCAAACAGCGCAACCACCGGGTTGCGCCAACGACGCGAGAACATGAGAGCCTCCGAGCACATCTACGGCGGAGGATCAAGGAATCAGTTGGGCTTATCCAACGATTGCCGTTCGGGCGGACGGCGTGGCCCGACGGCTGGTGGTCGGTGGATCACAGATGGGGGTGAATCACCCGTCTTTTCCGACGATCCGAGCGATCGACACGCGACGCTGGCGACGCCTCGTGTCGTGTGCCTTCAACCGTCGGACAGTTTCAGGTAAAGCCGCTTGTTGTTGCGGCCTTTGTTCTCGGTCCGTGTGATCTCGAAAAGTCCGATCGCGGCGGTGCGCTCGACATGGGTGCCGCCGCAAGCCTGAGCATCGAAGCCGGCGATCTCCACGATCCGCACACGTCCGTCGGCGACGGGCGGCGACACGTCCAGCGTGCGCAGCAGTTCCGGTCGTGCCCTGAACTCGGCCTCGTCGATCGTTCGCGCGCGAACCGGCAGGTCGGCGCTGATCACCTCGCCGACCCGCGATCGAAGCAGCGCACACACGGCCGGCCCGAGCGCTTCGAGCTTGAAGTCGATGCGCGCGTAGTCGGCCGCGATCTGGGCGCCGGTGATCCAGCCGCCGTACTCGCGCATCGCCACCGTGTTCAGCACGTGCAGCAACGTGTGATAACGACTGAACACGAAGCGACGCGGCGCATCGACGATCGTGGTGATCACGAGGCCGGGCGTCAACGGCACCGCCGTGCGGACGCCATCCCTTGTGATCCGGTGCCACGACACCCCGTCTCGATCGACGTCGATCGACGTGACCGGGAAGCTGTCACCGTCGTCCAGCGACAACACGCCGATATCCGCCGGCTGCCCTCCACCGCCCGGATAGAACGGGGACCGGTCGAGGGCGACCGCGTCGCCTTCGATCGCGACGACGGTCGCGCTGCCACCGGTCGGTGCACCGTCACGAAGGTACAGACGCTCGGTCGCGGGGATCGGTGCGCGCTGGTTCATCGGTCGATCGGCGGGCTCGGTCGGCGGTGGTTCATCGTTCGATTTCTTTCGTGTGGAAACGATAACAACGCGCCGGATTGGCGACGAGCACTTCGTGACGGTCGTGCGGATCCGGCATCCAGCGCCCGAGGTCGGCCAGGCAGGTGTCGTAGTCGCGACCGGACTCGTGATTGGTCCAGGGCCAGTCGCTGCCCCAGAGCAGGCGCGACGGTCCGATCAGGTCGCGCCACGTCGCCACCAGTCGACCCGGGTCGCGACCGGCGTTGCGGTACGGCGCGCTCAGTTTGACCCAGGTCGGGCCGGCGCGGCGGGCGGCGCTGGTGAACGTCGGATCGTCGGACCGTGCCGCACCGGGTCGCCCGAAGTGGTCGAGCACGACCGGAAGCGCGGCGGGTATCGCGGCGAGGATCGCCGGCAGCCCGCCGTCGTCCTGATGGATCTCGACGTGCCAGCCGAGCCGGAGCAGGTCGTCGAACCATCCGGCGCGATGTGCCTGCACCGCGGCCACCGGATCCGGATGGCCGAGCAGGTTCCAACGCACCGCACAGACACCCCGTGTCGCGAGCCGCTGCATCGCGTCGAAGGGAATCGCCGGATCGACCACCGCGACACCGGCCAGCCGGCCGTCGGCGCGGCCGATGGTCCGCAGCAGCACGGTGTTGTCCGTGCCGAGGAAACTCGGCTGCACCAGCACGCCGCGCGTGATGCCCGCGGCCCCGGCCGACACCTGCCAGCGCTCGAGCGGCGCGTCATACCCGGGACGGTAACGCGCGCCCGGTGCGGGTGGTGTGTCGGCGGTGAACACGTGGAAGTGGCAGTCGCAACCGCGAGGATCCGCGTCGCCGCGTGCACGGCTCGGCGCGGCCGCCGGCACCGGGGCACGATCACCATCCATGTCGTTTGCCACCCTCGTCGGAACTCGCCTATTCTACGGTCGCTCGAAGACCCGCCTTCCCCACCCTCACGGATCGTTTCCGACATGACCGACACGCTTCGGGCAGACGCCCGACACCCGATCGATCCGGCGCCGCGCCGGCGGTTGCTGGTCGGCGGCCTGTCCGCCGCCGTTGTTTCATCATTGCCGGTCATCACTCGCGCACAGGCCTGGCCGACACGACCGATCACACTGGTGGTGACCTATCCGCCGGGAGGGGGCGCCGATCAGATGGCACGACTGATCGCACCGAAGCTCGCCGAGATGCTGGGCCAGCAGGTGGTGGTCGAGAACAAGCCCGGGGCCAGTGGACAGATCGGCGCGGCACTGGTGGCCAAGGCGACACCCGACGGCCACACCGCGATGCTCGATGCGTCGCAGTTCGCGGTCAACCCGTCGCTGTATCCGAAGCTGCCGTACGACCCGGACAAGGCGTTCCGGACCGTTGGTGTCACCGCGCTGTATCCGAACGTGCTGGTGGTGCACCCCGGGTTCGAGGCGCAGTCGGCCGCCGACCTGATCCGGATGGCCAAGGCGCGGCCGGGCACGATACCTTTCGCATCGTCGGGCAACGGCTCGGCGCAGCATCTGGCCGCGGAGTTGTTCGAGTCGAGGACCGGCATCGACCTGGTCCATGTGCCCTACAAGGGCGGCGGGCCGGCGATGACCGACGTGATGGGTGGACAGGTCCCGGTGTTCTTCGCCAACGTCGCCTCCGGCCTGCAGCACATCCGCGCCGGCAAGCTGCGCGCGCTGGCGCTGACCGGTGCGCGGCGTACCGGATCATTGCCCGATGTGCCGACGATGGCCGAGGCCGGCGTCAGCGGCTGCGAGATCTACGAGTGGAACGCGGTGTTCCTGCCGGCGGGCACACCGGACGAGGTGGTGCGCCGCTTCGGCGATGCGCTGCGCAAGGTGATGGCCAGTGCCGACGTGCGCGAGCGTGTGCAGAGTCTCGGCGGCGAAGTGTTCACAGGCGAGGAAGACGCGGCGACGCAGTTCATCCGCCAGCAGACCACCCAGTGGGGACGGATGGTCCGCGAGCGCGACATCAAGGTCGACTGATCGTGGCCGATCGGCCGGCGGACCGATCACCCGCCGGTCGACCTGCCGACCGGTCGCCCGATCACTCGGTCACACGCACGCCCTTCCAGAAGGCGACCCGGCCGGCGATCTCGCGTGCGGCCTCCTTCGGCTGCGCGTAGTACCAGACCGCATCGCGGTTCACCTGGCCGTCGACGCGCAGGTGATAGTAGTTGGCGGTGCCCTTCCACGGGCAGACGCTGGTCGTGTCGCTCGCCTCGAGCATCTCCGGCGGCACCGCGGCCAGCGGGAAGTAGTGATTGCCCTCGACCAGGACCGTGTCGTCGGACTGCGCGACCACCGTATCGTTCCAGCTCGCTTTCATCACTCTCCTCCATTCGCAGGGATGGCGCCGATCGTAGTCGCAGTGATCGATGGCGGTGGCATTCGCCCCGCTGGTATCCGACCTACTGCTCGCGGGCCTACTGCTCGGCCACCGCCTTCAGGTTCGCCAGCCCGGCCTCGAAATCCTTGCCGATCATCGCGTCCATGCTGAAGAACAACCCCATCACCCGTGCCAGCAACGGACTCGGCCCGAACATCGCCCAGGTCACCGAGGTGCCGTCCCCGTCGGGACGCAGCGTGAACTCCGCCTGGTTGCGAGCCTCGAAGGGCTTCTCGAACGCGAGGTCGATCGACACCTGTGACGGCGCCTTGCTGTCGGCGATTGTCATCCGCCCGGTGCCGACCTGATCGTTGCCTTCCCAGGCGTAGCCCGCACCCGAGCCCCGCGCCGGTCCGGAATAGGTCCGCTTCATCGCCGGATCGAGCTTCTCCCACGGCGACCAGAGGCTCCACTGCCGGAACTCGTCGATCAGCGCGAACACCTTGGCCGGCGGCGCCTTGATGCTCGTCGTGCGTTCGACCCGGAAGCTGGCGGGGCGCGAGGCCCCGACGGCGAACAGCACGACACCCGCGACCACCAGTCCGAGCACGATCTTCTTCAGCATGGCCCCTCGAGTCCTTCGTATCGGGACCGACGGTCCGTCGGCCATCATAGGCCTGTCGATCCGACGACACCATCAGACTTCGTCGTCGGTGCGCCGGGCCGACAACGCGGTTGCGACGCCGGCTCAGCTGGTCGGGCCCCGTGGTGCGGTGATCGTGAAGCCGACCTCGACGCCCTTGGGGATGTCGCGGGCGAACGCCTCGCCGCCATGGAACTCGGCCACCAGCCGGACCAGGTACAGGCCCAGGCCGAGATGCGCCTGCGCACCACCGGAGGCCTCCCGCACCGAGACCATCGAATCGAACAACTGGTCTCGCATCGCCTGCGGCAGCGCCGGACCTTGGTTGCGGACCGCGATCCGGTACCCGGCGGCATGGTCTCGTGTGCTCGCCAGCGACAGCACGATCGGCGTGCCGATGGTGCCGAAGTCATCGGCATTGGCGACCAGCTTGTCGAGCGCCTGCACGATCGCATCGGCGATCACCGGACAGCGCGCCTGGGCCACCGCGGCGTCGACGACGAACTCGCGCGACGGGAAGGCGGCCCGATAGCCACTCGCGCAGCCCTCCAGCAGCACGTGCAGATCGACCGGTTCGGCACGGCTGTCGGCGAGCATCGTCTCCAGGCTCGACGCCTCACCCATGCTGGCGACGATGCGCTCGAGCCGATGGGCACCATCGGCGACCCGCTGCAGGTATTCGTCGCGCCGCGACGGATCGGTCTCGTCGGCCAGGTTGTCCAGCGAACTGCGCACGATCATGATCGGCGTGCGCAGCTCGTGCACCAGCCGGCTGCGCAGGTTGCCGAGGTACTGCTGGTGCTGCTGCAGGCGCTGCAACACCCGCTGGTAGCTGTCGCCGAGCGAACCGATCTCGTCAGCGATCGGCGACGGCGCGATCGTGCCGACGACGCGGCCACGTGCGTCGATCGCCCGCTCGGCCTGCCGGCGCAACCGCACGATCCGGCCGACGGTGATCGAACCGACCAGCATCAGCACCAGCGCACAGGCGGCGACCGCGCTGGTCGCGAGCAGCGTCAGCCGTTCGAGCGCCTGCTGTCCGACCGACAACCAGCCTTCGGTGCTCTCCTCGAGCACCAGCGCGCCACCGACGCGGTCGCCGATCCAGATCGGCTGTGCACTGGTGAGCAGCCAGCGCGGCAGTCCCGCCTGGGCCTCGAGCGGGCGCGCCCGCTGCGTGGCGACACCGGCCAGGGCCCGGGCCAGCACGTCGGCCGATGCCCCGGGCTGGTGTGCACCGGCCGCTGCCCCGGATGCTGCCGCATCACCGTCGTCGTCCGCCGAGCGGGTCCGCAACGCGGCCGCGGCGGCGAGCAGCCAGCGGGCGGCCCGGGTGGTCCACCCGTGGCCGGGATCGGCCAGGGCACCGGGTTCACCCCGTTGAGCGAGCAACGCGCCGGACGTGTCGAACACCGACACGCGACCGCTCGCGCGCTCGAACGCGCGGGTCGCGTTGTCCCAGGCGACGTCGAGCATCGCCGCGCGTTCCCCTTCCGGGCGCGCCGGCGCCATCAGCCCGGTGTCGGCGCGCGATTCGACCTTGCGTGATCCGAGATAGTCGACGTCGGCGAGCACGAGCCGCAGCAGCCGCGGCGTCTGCGCGAACTCGATCTCGGCGATCCAGCCGCCGGCGCGTTCGGACGGGGTCACGCGGCGTTCGACCATCGTGTCGGGCGACTCGCCGAAGGCGATGATCAGTTCGTCGCCGGGCTGCACACGGCCATCGCGGGCGGAAGGCTTGACCAGGCGTTCGTCGTCCGCATCGACCATCAGCACCATGCCCGCCGGTCGTGTGCCATCGCGGGCGGCGAGGATCCGCACCGGCCTGCGCATCGGCGCGCCGCTGGCCGCATCGACCGCCGCGAGTGCCGTCGGTGGCGAGCCCGGCCATTCGTCGCCTCGCTGGTCGACGACGATGCGCGGCAGCGTCGGCACCGGCAGCGGCCGTGCACCGGTGGCCGCACCGATCACCGCATCACGTTCGAACAGTTCACGCCGCTCGTGCAGCGACGCGGCCAGCGATCGCGCCGCCGCGGCCTGGTTCTCCAGCCGTTCGTTGCGTGCGAGTTCGGTCATCACGTCGACGAAACGAAGGCCGATCAGCGGCAGCGCCACCAGCGGCAACAGCGCGAGCGCGAGCAGCGAACGAAGCCCGAACGGCAGCCGCCGCGCCCCCGTCATCGTCGGTCAGGTCCGTTCGTGGAAGCGGTAGCCGAGGCCGTAGACGGTCTCGATCGCATCGAATCCCGGTTGCACCGCCTCGAACTTGCGCCGGATCCGCTTCACGTACGACGTGATCGTCTGGTCGTCGACCACCATGTTCGCTTCGCGCATCAGCGCGTCCCGATCCTTGACGTGACCCGGGTGACGCGCGAGGGCGTGCAGCATCCAGAATTCGGTCACCGTCAGTTCGACCGGCCGGCCGCGCCAGCTCGCCTCGAAACGCGCCGCATCCAGCCGCAGCGGTCCGCGCTCGAGCACCTCGGGGCCGGCGGTCGCGGCTCCGACCAGATCGGCACGGCGGAACAACGCGTTGACCCGCGCCATCAGGTGCGCGAGGCTCACGTTCTTCGTCAGGTAGTCGTCGGCCCCGAGTCGCAGCCCGGAGACGATGTCGATGTCCGAATCGCGGGCGGACAACAGCAGGATCGGCAGTGCCGGTGCCTGCGAACGCAACCAGCGGCACAATTCGAAGCCGCCCTCGGGTTCGTCGCCCAGGCCGATGTCGATGATCGCCAGTTCGGGCAATCGTGCGCCGAGTGCCGCCTGCGCCTCGGCTCGTGCACCGAACACCTGCACGTCGAAGCCGTGACGCACGAACGCGTCGCGCAGGTTCGCGCGGATCGCGGCGTCGTCCTCGATGATCGCGATGCGACGGGGCATGGGCGCGACTGTACCAGCGTGCCCCGGCCACCGAGCGATCGGCCCGCCGGACCGCCCCGGGGCCGGACCGGTTGTCAGCGGATTGCCCGAATCGGGCGGCAGGCTGCCCGATTCATGCCCCGCCGCCGACCGTCGGCGAGTGTCCCATGGCACCTGCAGCGATGTCGCTGCGCTCACCGCACCGATGGGAGTCGCCCCGAGATGATCGTTCGTCCGTTGGACATGCCGCGCTTCGCATGGCGCGACTGGCTCGCCCTGCTCGGCTACATGATCGCCGCCGGCACCGCGGTCGCGGTCGTGCTGGCCTGCATCGTGCTCGTGATCACGATGCAGGCCTAGTGTGCTGTCCCGATTCGCGCCGGCGGTGCCAGGCGAACGGCGCGCTAGCGCGGCTGCGGATCCAGGCGCGCGAACCAGCGGCCGGCGCGCGGCAGGAACCCCGCGTCGTGATCGAACGACAGCACCACGTGGGTCGAGCGCCCGACCAGCTCGGCCCGCGGCACCGGCCCGTGCACCCGGGAATCGGCACTGTTGTCGCGGTTGTCACCGAGCACGAAGTAGTGATCCTCGGGGACCCGCACCGGTCCGAAGTCCGACAGCGAAGACCGCGCGTCGCGGGCGCGCCGGATCTGATGCGCCCGCCCGTCGAGCCACTCGATCGCGTCCGCCGAACCACCGGCGTCGCGCGCGGCCGGAAGTTCCTGGTGCTCGACCAGCCGGCCGTCGATCCACAATCGGTTGTCGCGAAGCATGATCGTCTCCCCGGGAAGGCCGACCACACGCTTGATCAGGCGCACCCCCGCGCGCCGGGAATCGAAGACGACGATGTCGCCGCGTTCCGGTGCACCGCGGACGACCAGTGCAAGCTGCGTCAGCGGCACGCGCAGCTCGTAGGCGAGCTTGTCGACATAGACCCGGTCACCTTCGACGATCGTCGGCTGCATCGAACCCGAGGGGACGTCGTTCCAGTCCGCGATCGCGCTCCTGAACGCGACCATCAGCACGATGAACAACAGAAGCCCGCGCGATTCGCGCCATGCCGGTGCCCAGCGTTCGTTCATCACTCTCCTCCGTTCTGACGGTGATACCGCCCGATCGTGCCGGCTTCAGTCGAGGTCATCGTCGGTCAACACGTCGCCGGGCAACCGGATCGGCGGACTGAACACACCCTGGCGCACACCGGCGATCGTCTGCACGGCCAGCCCGCGCAGCGCCCGCAGGCGCAGCCCCCAGCTCAACAGTCGCGTAGCCGGCGAAGGCCGTCGCGTCATCGACGTGAACCACCGGCTCGCGGACTGGTGGAACCTGAGGTTGCGCCGTCGCACGTCGCTGTAGCGCGCGAACGCATCCGGCAGGCGGCCATACGAAGCACCCACCGCATAGGCCAGGGTCGTCGCATCGACCAGTGCCTGGTTGGCACCCTGGAGCAGGTCGGGCTCGGCGGCGTGGCCCGCGTCACCGACGACAACGACGCGGTCCCGATGCCACTGCGTCATCCGCACCTCGCCGAACGGCTCGAACCTGACCTGCCCCGGGTCGGTGATCGCATCGATCACCGGCGCGGCCCAGGGCCAGAGGTTCTTCGCCCGGTCCTTCCAGGCCTCGATCCCTTCGGCACGCCAGGCGTCGAGCCGGTCGGCACGCAACGCCCAGGTCAACATCACTTCGGCCCTGCCGCCGGGACGTCCGACCGGCAGGATGCCGAGATTCATGCCGTCGTCGCCCGCGCGTTGTTCGTAGGTGCCGACGAAGCGGCGCTCGTGATCGGGAACGATCGCCCACAGCTGCCCCCAGGCGGACGACCGGCTCCGATGGACCAGTCCGCACTGGTCGCGCAGCGTCGATCCGAAACCGTCGGCCAGCACGATGCCGTCGTATCGGGCCGGCGTCTGCGCATCACCCTGCGGCCGACCGTCGGAACGATCGAACGACAAGTCGACCCCGTGTTCGTCGCCGCGGACCGCCGAGACCGTGACGCCGGTCACGATGCGGGCTGCCGACCCCTCGAGCAGCGACCACAGGGCCGCGTGCAGCAGTCCGCGATGTACACCGAGTGCGTGACTGCCCGGGCGCCAGTCGTCGTAGTGCACGTCGATCAGCACCCGGCCACGCGAGTCCTCGCCGTACCAGCGATGGACCGGCACGCCGCCGAGGCGGCGCGCGAACCCCGACTCGATCACGTCGAGTGCGGCCTGTCCGTTGGCCTGCAGCAGCATGCCGGGTGTTTCCAGCGCAGGTCGCTGCCGGCGCTCGAACAGCACCACCTCGACGCCGATGCCGGCAAGGAACAGCGCCGCGGCCGTGCCGGCGATGCCACCGCCGACGACCGCGATCCGGCCGTGCACGTTCGACGACGCAGACACGGCGAGCGACGCACCCGGCGCGAGTCGCGGCAGGTGATCCATCGGCAGCGTGTCCGACGCATCCGCCGGCCGCGGCCGATCGCGGGTGTCCGGGACGATCCGGCTGCGGGTCTTCAGGCTCAACGCGCGCTCGACATACGGGCTCGGGTCCGATCCGGTCTCAGCCGCGGCCCACGTACGGCATCTTGGTCGCCATCACCGTCATGAACAGCACGTTGGTATCCAGCGGCAGGCTCGCCATGTGCAACACGGCCTGCGCGACATGGGCGACATCCATCAGCGGCTCGACGGCAACCCGCCCGTCGGCCTGCGGCACACCCTGGGCGAACTTCGACGAGAGTTCGGTCAGTGCGTTGCCGATGTCGATCTGGCCGACCGCGATGTCGTACTTGCGCCCGTCCAGCGAGGCGGCCTTGGTCAGGCCGGTGATCGCGTGTTTGGTCGCCGTGTACGGCGCGGAATTGGGTCGCGGCGCATGGGCGGAGATCGATCCGTTGTTGATGATCCGCCCACCCATCGGCTGCTGGGACTTCATCATCCGGAACGCACCCTGCAGGCAATAGAACGAACCGCTCAGGTTCGCATCGACCACACGGGTCCACTGCTCGGCGGTCAGTTCCTCGAGCGGCACCGCCGGCGCGCCGGTGCCGGCATTGTTGAAGAGGACGTCGAGACGGCCGAACGAGGCACCGATCGCCTCGAAAAGCGCGGCCACCGCGCGCGGGTCGCCGACGTCGGTCGGCACGGCCAGCGTGCGCCCGGCCGCGCCGGCGGCCTGCGCAACCGTCGCCTCGAGCGCGTCCCGGCGGCGCCCGGCCAGCACGACCCGGTAACCCGCCTCCAGGAAGGCCAGCGCCACCGCACGCCCGATGCCGCTGCCGGCACCGGTCACCAACGCCACCTTGTCATTCGTGCTCATCGTCTTTTCCCCTCCTTCGATGCCGGCTTCATTCGCCGTGCGCCTCCGTGGTGCGCGGCGTGAGCGCCTGTGATCGGCAATGTAGCAGTTGGGACACGACCGGGCCCGCTCCGGAGCCCAAAATCCGTCGGGTTGCATCGGACCGGTCGGACGACGACAATCGTACCCCCGCGCAGGCGCCGGGCCCCCGGGCCGTCGTTCGCGATCGACAGGAACCGCCACCATGCCCCGCCTGCACCCTCTTGCCGCCGCCCTGAGCCTGCTGTTGCTCGCGGCACTGCCCGCGGCGGCCCAGGAACGCGAGCCGATCACCAATGCGCCGCCACCGTCGAACATGTTGTGTGCACTCGCGCAGAAGCACCTCGCCGATTTCCTGCCGCGCGAGACCCGGCAGCGCAGCGCCGACGACTACGGGCTGCAGTGCATGTTCAACGAACTCGAGGAGGATGCGCTGATCCTCAACCGATCGGGCAGCGGCGGCGTGGCCAGCGTCAAGGCGTTCCGCGAGATCGCCGGTCGCGGCGCACGCGACGAGCCGTCGCTGGGCGAAGGTGCGTTCTCGACGATCCGCAACGACGCGGTCAGCGAGCTGTCGTTTTTCACCGCGCGCGGGCGCGACGTCGTCTCGCTGAGCGTCAGTCGCAAGGGCCGCTTCACCGATGCCGAGGTCGAACGGATCCGCACCGGCTTCAAGGCCGTCATCTCGGCGCTCTGAAGCGTCCGCAGGCGTCCGGATCAGTCCTCGAACTCGAGGATCCGCGACCTCACCACCGCCGGCGACAGGCCGACGAGCTGGCCGATCGCGCGATAGTCGTCAGGCAATGCCGCATTGTCCCAGCCGGCCTGGCTGTGGCGCGCGAGTTGCATCGCCAGCAGCACGTTGCGGACCTGGGGATCGTCGACGCGCTGGTCGTCGGTGATCCGCATCAGCATCGCCGGCAGTTGCCATGCCTTCATCAGCGCCTGTTCGAGATCGGCGAGCTGGATATGCAGCAGCTCGCGCTGGATCGCGGCTGAACGCAGCGTCGGGTCGGCCGCCTGCCGGCGCCGGATCTCGAGCGCGAGCCGGGGGGCGTGGCACCAGAGCAGCAGTTCGGCGAAGTCGTGCAGCAGCGCGGCCTCGTGGATCATCTCGGCGTCGGTGTCCTTGCGCAGCACCGCGAAGCCGATCGCAAATCCCGCGGCGCGATGGGACCGCCGCAGCACCGCGTGCAATCCGTCGAGCGCCTCGGGTTCACCCGCCAGTTGGTCCTCGACCGCCTTCAAGTCGGCGAAGCGCCGGAAGAACGGCGGCACCCCCATCAGCACGATCGCCGCGGTGACCGTCTCGGCGTCCCCCAGCATCCGGCGCGGGCGGTTCATGCCCAGGAACGCGAGCACCTTCAACGTCATCAGCGGGTCCCGCTGCACGACATCGGCCAGCTGATGGGCATTGACCGCGTCCTCGTCGTCGGCCAGCACCTGGATCGCGTCGATGGTCGCGCGCAGCACCGGCACTTCGGCCCGTGCGAACCAGCTGGTCCAGGCGGCGAGAGTCTGCGGGGCGCGTTCGAACATGTCCTGCTCCTGCGGCCCGGATCCCTGCGGGAACCCGCGGGTCGCCATTCGGGTATCGGTCGCCAGCCGAAGCAGCTTGAACCGACACGCGCTGCAACAAGCGTGCCGGTCCGACGAGCGGGGCTGCGCAGGGCGTGGCCGGCACGGTTGCTCGTCACACACCACGTGCTAGAGTGATCCGCGATGGCGAAGTCACTGGTCATCTGCCTCGGCGGCTCGGCGACGGTCGACCAGATCTTCCTGGTCGACGAGGTCCGCATGCCGCCGGCCAAGATCGCCGCCAGCCGGTTCGTCGTGACCGGTGGCGGCATGGCGGCCAATGCCGCGGTCGCCGTGCAGCGCCTCGGCGGCCAGGCGCAGTACTGGGGCCGTGTCGGCGACGATGCCCTCGGTCACCGGGTGATCGCGATGCTGTCGCAGGAAGGTGTCGACGTGCACGCGGTGCGCCGCCTCGAAGGCTACCGGACCAAGATCTCGAGTGTGCTGATCGACGCGCGCGGTGAACGACTGGTGGTCTCCGCGCAACCCCAGGGTTATCCGCCGGATGCGGCCTGGCTGCCGCTGTCGGAGGTCGTTCGCGCCGAGGCAGTGCTGGCCGATTCGCGCTGGCTCAACGGGTCGCTGTCGCTGTTCAACGAGGCGGAGCGCCGCGACCTGCCGAGCATCCTGGATGCCGACGGCGGCGAGCCCGAGGCGGTGCTGCCGGTCGCGCGGCGGGCGACCCACCCGGTGTTCTCGGAGACGATGCTCAAGGGGCTGGGTTTCGGCGCGCCCGACGAGGCGTTGCCGCGGGCCTTCGGCGGGCGCAACCGGATCTGCGGCGTGACTCTCGGCGGCGAGGGGGTGCGCTGGTTCGACGGCCACACACTGCACCGGCGGCCGGCGCCCAAGGTGAAGGCGGTCGATACGCTGGGCGCCGGCGACACCTGGCATGGCGCGTTCGCGCTGGCGCTCGCCGAAGATCAGCCGCTGCTCGACGCGATCGATTTCGCGAGTGCCGCGGCGGCGCTCAAGTGCACACGCTTCGGCGGCCGCGAAGGCATCCCGACGCGTGAACAGCTCGATCACTGGCGCGAGGGACACGCGGTCTAGGGCCTGCCAGCGCCTGGTCCTCGCGGATCGGCAGAGCGGCAGCGGCGCGAGCGCCCCCGTCAACAGGCCCTAGTGGCGATCGTCCGGTTCGTGACGATGTCGCGGACCGGGCCGGTCGTAGCGTTCCAGGTCCGCAGGGCTCGCCTTGTAGGCGTGCAACACGCCGGGAATCAGCCGATAGCCGCTGAAATCGAACCCCGGCGGGGTCGGCACGCCGGTCGTGCCATCCGCATTGACGGTCACGCAGTGGTCGAAGGTACCGATCGCGCACTTGATGCGGCTGACGGATCCGCCTCCGGCCTTGAAGTAGACGTCGAGCTGCACGCCGGTTTCGTTCTGCGTCACCGAGTAGTCGTTGTCGGTCCCTGCCAGCAGCAGGTAGGAGCCGTCGGCCAGACGCGGTCCGATCGTCAGCCCTTCCCACTTCTCCGGTGACACGCCGCCGAACGCAGCCAGGGACGGATCGGCGAGTGTCGCCGTCGCCGCCAGGTCGAGCCACGGGGTCGCCTCTTTCGTGACCGGCGTGAAGGCCACGCCCGGTGCATCGAGGTCGATGCCGCTGACGTCGGTGGCGTCACCGAGGTCGATCCGGAACACCTTCTTGTTGGGGCTCTGCAGGTTGGCATCGACACCGACGCCGCGGTTGTTGCGCTCCAGGACCAGGAATTCGTGCTCGTTGAGCGCCACCAGCGCCGAGATGCCGCGCCCTTGCGAGGCGGCCTCCATCCGATACGCGTACTGCGCAACCGCCTCGCGCCGCTTCGTGTCGAACTGCACGATACGACAGTACACGCCGTCGCCGGCGCCTTCGTCGAGCAACGCACTTTGCAGCATCGCGTACACGTATCGGCCGTCGGGGCTGATCGCAAGGCCTTCGAATCCGCGATTCGTCCGCTTGCCGGCCGTGTTGCCGGTGTCGTTCGCGTAGTTGACCGCACCGCTGGCCGCATTGCGCGGCAACAGCCGCGTTGGTATCTCGTAGCGGTGCACCAGCCGGCCGTGATCACTGATCTCGTAGAGCGACGGGCCGTATTCGTCCGAGACGAACAGGTTGCCGCTGCGCGGACTGACGACGACACCCTCGGGATCGAACGCGTATCCCAGCGGGCCACCGACTTCGGGAGCGAGACCGTTCAGCGCGCTTCCTCCCTTGCGGAAGATCAGCGTCTTCAGGACCTGGAAGTTCGAGATCGCACCGGTCGTCGGGTTCACGTCGAGGATGAACCGATGGATCCGCGTCTCGTAGTCGATCGTGCCCCCGCCCGGACCGCGGTCCGACAGCGCCCACCACTCGCGGCGTCGCGGATCGTAGTACAGGTCCGAGAAGAAGCCGAGGCGACCGTCGTTGACCGCGCTGGTGCCGGAGGCATCGATCGACGCGCCGTCGATGACCAGGCCGTTGACGAACGTCGGCGCGGCCTGGCCGGTCGTGGCGACGAGGCAGAACGCACCGGTCCCGAGCAAGGTCGCGATCCACCGGCGGGTGTTGCCCGGGCGCCTGGTCGACGACGCGCCCGATGTCGCCGTCCGGTAGCTGCTGGCGTCGTCCCTGGTCATGGCGTGGCTCGCGTCGGTGGGAAACAGGTGACGATAGGCAATCGACATGAAGGGATCATGACGCGCCCGTCGCCCCCGCAGAGGGCCGCGAGCTGCCTTGCCGACGCGTGCCCGCCCGGGGCGGCACTGCCGCCGTGACGAACCGACGTCAGCCCGGCTTGCCGAGCGACTGGCCCCGATCGAGCAGCGAGGTGAACGCCGCGGCGGAGACCGGCGGACTGAACAGTTCACCCTGGAACAGATCGCAGCCCAAGCCGGCCAGGAACGAGTACTCACCCGCCGCTTCGATACCCTCGGCGGTCAACGTCATCTTCAGGCCTTTGGCGAGCGAAACCAGCGCACGGGCGATCGCAGCGCTCGCCTCGTCGTCGGGCAATCCGCGCACGAACGAACGATCCAGCTTGAGTTCATCCAGCGGCAGGCGCCTCAGGTACTGCAGCGCCGAGTAACCGGTGCCGAAGTCGTCCAGTGAAAGCCGCGGACCGAGCGAGCGGATCTCGTGCATCATCGCCACCGCCTCGTCGACACTTTCGATCAGCAGGCTCTCGGTCAGTTCGAGCACCAGCCATTCCGGATCCAGGCCGGTATCGGCGAGTACGCCGGAGACGACCGCGACGAACGCGGCCGCGCGGTACTGCAGGCTCGACACGTTGACCGCCACCGAGATCCGGTGGCCGCGGGCGTGCCACTCGGCGGCCTGGCGGCAGGCCTCGCGCAGCGCCCATTCGCCGTACGGCACGATCAGGCCGATCTCCTCGGCCAGCGGGATGAACCGCCCCGGCGAGACCGCGCCCAGTTGCGGATGACTCCAGCGCAGCATCGCCTCGCAGGCGACGATGCAACCGTCGGCACGGACCTTCGGCTGGAAGTGGATCGCCAGTTCGTCGCGTTCGAGCGCGCGGCGAAGCTGGTTGGACAGGCCGAGCCGCTCGACCGCGCGCTGCTCCAGGTCCGCCGAATAGAACACGAATGTGTTGCGGCCGCGATGTTTGGCATGGGTGAGCGCCGCATCCGCGTGTTTGAGCAACTGCTGCGGATCGCTGCCGTCGTGCGGAAAGACGGCCACGCCGATGCTGGCGGTGACGAACAGTTCACGACCGTCCACGTCGAACGGCCGGCACAGCACCGACAGCAGCCGTTGCGCGACCAGGGCGGCCGCCTCCACCTGCGGCAGCTGCGGCAGGATCACCGCGAACTCGTCGCCACCGATCCGTGCCACCGCGCCGACGACCTCGTCGGCGCCGATCCGGCCGGCGGTGCCACGGCCGCGAACCGACTCGCTCAACCGGATCGCCGCGGTGCGCAGCAGCTCGTCACCGACCTTGTGACCGAGCGATTCGTTGACCTGGCGGAACCGGTCCAGCCCGATGCTGAGCAGGGCCAGCGTGCCGCGATCACGCTGCGCATCCCGCAACGCGGTGGTCAGGTTGCGCAGGAACAGGCGCCGGTTCGGCAGGCCGCTCAGGCCGTCGTAGAAGGCGAGATAGTCGTGATGCGCCTTGAATGCGAGGGCATTGCGCAGGCGCAGCACCAGTTCACTCGGGTCGACCGGCTTGACCAGCAGGTCGGTCGCTCCGAGTTCGAGCGCCTGCTGCTTGACCACCGGATCGTTGCCGGCGATCAGCATGATCACCGGGACGTAGCTCAGTTCCGCGTCGGCGCGCACACGGCGCAGGATCTCCGGCCCGCCGACCTCGGGAAGGCCGTGTTCGAGCAGCACCAGGTCGGGTCGATGATGGTCGACCGCATCGAGTGCACGCTCCGGCCGGTCGCACTCGACGACGTCCAGGTAGCCGATCGATTCGAGCTGTGCGCGCATCCCGGCGAGCCGCCGCGGGTCATCGTCGATGACAAGCACACGGGCGGGCGCCAAGGGCCGCCCGCCGGTCTCGTCAGGCGTGGGCGCCGGCCCGGCAGCCGGGGCGGTCGCTGGATTCTCTTTTTCGGTCATTCGGACGATCGGCGACAGGAGGAGCGCCGAGGCATCCACTGTAGCGCGGAAGCGGCCGGCGGCGGTGCTGGTCGCGCGCGCGCCCCGGGTGTAGATTCGATCCCCGCCCGTCCGCGCCGTACCCCAGAAGGGCGTCATCGAGGAGGAGCATCATGTCGCTGAAATCCAGGGCCGATGCATTGCTCGGCCAGGCCGTCGCCGCCGGCGACGTTCCGGGTGTGGTCGCGATGGCGACCGATCGACAGGGGACGATCTACGAGGGCGGCTTCGGCCGGCGCGCCCTCGGCCAGCCCGAAGCGATGACCACCGACACCGTGGTCTGGATCGCGTCGATGACCAAGGCACTGACCGGTGCCGGCGCGATGCAGCTGGTCGAACGCGGCCAGCTCGACCTCGACGGTCCGGCCAGGCGATGGGTTCCGCAGCTCGGCCGGGCCCAGGTGCTCGAAGGGTTCGACGGCGCCGGCCAACCGCGGCTGCGCCCGCCCAAGCGCGACATCACGCTGCGCCACCTGCTGACCCACACGGCCGGGTTCAGCTACGAAATCTGGAACGAGGACATCGGCCGTTACCAGCAGAACAAGGGGCTGCCCGGCATCATCAGCTGCCAGGACGCGGCGCTCGAGACGCCGCTGCTGTTCGACCCGGGTGCACGCTGGGAGTACGGGATCAACATCGACATGGCCGGCAAGGCGATCGAGGCAGTCACCGGGCAGCGGCTCGGCGAGTACCTGAAGGAGAATCTGCTCGGACCCCTCGGCATGCAGGACACCGGATTCACGATCAGCGAATCGATGCGGCGTCGACTGGCCAAGGTGCACCAGCGGGGCGAAGACGGCAAGCTGCAGCCGATCGAATTCGAGATCCCGCAGCAGCCGGAGTTCGACATGGGCGGCGGTGGCATGTACGGCACCTGCGGCGACTACCTGAAGTTCGTCCGGATGGTGCTCAACGACGGTCGCGCCGATGACGGCACCCAGGTGCTGCGTGCACAGACCGTGCAGCAGATGGCCTCCAACGCGATGGGCGACCTGAAGGTCACGCCGCTGCACACGGTGATGCCGCCGCTGTCCAACAGCGGCGAGTTCCTGCCCGGCGTGCCGAAGAACTGGGGCCTGTCGTGGCAGATCAACATCGAGCCGGCGCCGACCGGCCGCGCGGCGGGCGGCCTGCAGTGGGCGGGCCTGGCCAACACGTTCTATTGGATCGACCGGACCAAGGGCCTCGGTGGCGTGTACTTCTCGCAGATCCTGCCGTTCGCCGACGTGAAGTCGCTGCCGCTGTTCACCGAGTTCGAGACGACCGTCTACCAGACGATGACATGACAAGTGAGGCGGCTCCCAGCGTCTTCACCCGGATCATCCGGCGCGAACTGCCGGCGGCGATCGTCCACGAGGACGAACACACGATCGCGTTCATGGACGCGGGCCAGGTCAATCCCGGCCACGTGATCGTGGCGACCCGCCGGCAGATCGAGACGGTGCTGGAGCTCGACGAGGAACTGGCCGGCGCGTTCTTCCGCACCGCGACCCGCGTCGCGAAGGCGGTCGAACGCGCGTTCCGGCCGGCGGGCATCACGATCCTGCAGGCGAACCGGCCGGCCGGCTGGCAGACGGTGCCGCATCTGCATCTGCACGTGCTGCCGCGGCACGAGAACGACGGGGTCGACCTGGTCTGGCCGCGCAAGAATCCGGAGCTCGCGGTGCTGCAGGAACTGGCGGGTCGGATCCGGATGGACGAAGCCGGCGGACCTTGACGTCGCCGGCCCGGATCGACTGCAGCCGCTTCGAGATCAGCCGCGGGCCGCCGGCTTGATACGCCCGGGTCGCTCGCGGACGTGGTACGTCAGCGAAGTTGCGATGCAGAAGCGCAGTGCATCCTGTGCCGGCCTCGACCCGATGGTGAACACGAGCGCCCGGTTGCCGGAGAACCTGAAATCATCGGGGAACAGGCTTCGAAAGGTCTCGACCAGCGTCGTCCGGCAGTTGAAATACATCGCGTATTCGGTCGGGGATTTCGGTTTCCAGTCGATGCGTACCGTGCTGCCCGCACCGTTTTTCGTGACGTAGGCCGGCTCGCCCCACTTCAGGGTTTCCTCGAGGTCACCCGCCTGCGGCGTTGCGGCGGCGACACTGAAGACGAGTTCACGCAGTGCGAGCAGCTCCGCGCGAACGTCGGCGGGATAGGCATCGAACTTCGCCTTGACCTCGGCCGAACGGAAAGGGGTCGTCCGCATCGTGTCGCCGTCTCCTGATCAACTGAAGTGAAGTTCATGCCCGGTGCCTGCAGCGTGTCATCTCGGACGCAGCGTGACACTCTCCGGCGATTCGACCGAGAACTCGGCCTCGACCACCCCTTCGGATCGTGCGCCTCGGATCTCGAACAACAGGATCACCTGCTTGACCTGCCGCGTGTCGCGGGAGAATCGGGTGCGTCGCTGTTTGGCCCTCAGCGGCGGCCCAAAGACTGACCGGAGGTATTCGTCGGCCTCGACCAGGCGCCGGGTGGACTCGAACTGATCCGTCGACACCGGGGAGACGAAGTAAAGGGCACCGGCGATGACCACGGCTACCCCGACCGTCGCAACGAGCCTCAGCATGACTCGACCACTCCGCGCCCCACCCCGACCGACGCGTCGCAGCCGTCGCGACACCGAATCTGCGCGCCTCGGGGCTTGTCGTCAATGGCGTTCCGGCGACACAACGGCGAGGGCTCAGGTCACCTCGTCCGCGTCAGCGCCCCGCCTGCAGCATCGTCGCGAACCTCGCCTGGACAACTTCCATCGCCCGCAGCGGCCGGATCATCAGCTTGACCTCCGTGATGTGCCCGGCCGGATTCCATCGCAGCAGCTTGACGCCATTGATTTCGACACCATCGATGTCGAACTCGAACTCGATCGCCGCATCGGTCGGGCCGATGATCTCTCGTGTGTAGCGAAACGCGTTGACCGCGCCGACCAGGTCGAACGCGGCCTTCATGTAGGCCATCGCGATACGCCGGCCGCGTTGTGGGGTATGCACCAGCGACGAGTAGATGAGGATTTCCTCGTCCAGGAGCAACTCCAGGCCCTGCGCATCATGCTGCCTGATCAGCCGATGCCAGGCGTCGATCGGGTGTTCGGTCATGCAAGCCCCTGTCGTTGAGGTCACCGGGCATGCGCGATTCGAACAACATTGAATGTCCGGACGGAGAAAGCATAGATGATTCCTGCCGTCCTGGCAGGCAGGGGCGATCAACGCAACCGTTGCCCGCCACTCATCGCCACTGCGCCGCGAAGAACTCGGCGACCTCGTTCTCCAACCGGGGAAGGAAAGCCGCGCGGTCGAAGCCCGCCGGATCGGCCGAAGCATCACCTGCCGCCGAGGGCAGAGGGATGGTCGATTGCGCCATGAACGCGAAGTGCCCGGCACCGGACACCGTGCTGACCTGGGCCGCGGGCAGGCTCGCTGCGACATATCCGCCGTGGTACTTGCCGTTGAGCACCACGTCGCGCTCGGCCATGATGACGCGCACGGGCACCGTGATGGCCGCGAGGCTCTCGGGTGTGAACACCACGGCCATCGGGGCCAGCGCGACCACGGCCCGGATTCGACGGTCCTGCACCGCCACCGGTCGTGATTCCGACACGGCGACGGGTGCCGACCCCGTCCCGGAGGCTTCGGTGCCACCCGCACCCTTGGCCAGCGCGCAGTAACCCGGGTCGTCCTGGGCCGTACGGCAATGCTGCGACGAGCGCTGCGAATCGGCCTGTCCACCGGCCAGCGCCAGCACGCCATAGCCGCCGGCCGAGTGCCCGACGGCACCGATGTGGTCGGCCGCGATGCGGGGCCCCCACTCCGGACTTGCGATCAGCGCATCGAGCACCCGACTCAGCTGGGCGGGACGTTCGGTGAAGTAGCGACCCGAAGTGACCAGCGAACGGTCCTGCCAGTTGTCACCCGCGTGGCGCACGGCGGCCACCAGGTAGCCGTCCCGGGCCAGCCTCGTGCCGAGATCGTGATGGTTCAACTCCGTGCCGCCGGTGCCGTGTGAAATCAGGATCAGCCCCTTGAGCCTGGTATCGGAGGCCGGCGCACCCGGTGACACGACCGGCAGCCACGGGCCCATCGGAATGGTGCGTTCCGCCACGGCCGTGGGATAGAACAAGGCCACGGTCGCGGGTGTGTCTCCGGTGATGGTCAGCGTGCGAAAGCCCGCGTGCTGCGCGCGCGCCGGCGCGACCAGGGACAGCAGGGCGGCGGTGACGAGAACTGCAGGTCGCAGGACGGTGTGGAACAGGTTCATCGCGAACTTTCGTGGTGCCGCTGATGCAGCGGCAAACAATCCGTCCAACCACTTCTAGGCTGCGACGACGACCCGGTCAAGCGATTACTGGCGGCGCGGCGACGATGGCACGCCGGTGTGGATCGCGACGCGTCCGCCCTGAGCCGGTGGCCCGGTCAGGCGTCCAGATCGAACCTGCCCAGACGCTGCACCTCCCCGTTGACCATCAGTTCGACCTCATGCCCCCCAGGATAGTGCCGCCGCGTCGTCAGCTCCGCGACCGACACACTCTTCGCGAATCGTTCCCGCTCCCCCGGTCCCAGCGCACATGTCTTCAACTTGAACACCTTCACCTGTGTCCCGCCGTTCCCCTTGACGAAGTGCACCCGCAGATCGACCAGCGCCCGCTGCGCCTCCGACGACCGATTGACCAGATCGAACGCCACCCGCACCCGCCCACCGATCCTCACCCGCGCCGGTTCGATCCGCACGTTTTCCACCGACAGCTCGACCCGGTGGGCATACCCCAGCAACGCCAGCGCATCGGCCGACGCGCCCTTGATCGACGACCGCAGCGCATGCCGGACGATCCACTGCCGCTCGGGTGTCGCGTCCTGCAGCCATCGGCGCGCGGTCTCGATCAGCAGCGCAGGATTCTCCTTGCCGATGTCGTTCAGGTGATTGGCCACCGAGCGGCGGACGTACAGCGACGGGTCGTCCTTCAGCCGGTCGAGCAGCGCCAGCACGGGTGACGGATCGGCGGCGAACACCGTCAGCCGCGGCGCCCACGGCAACCGCGGCCGTGTCGCCTCGGACACCGCGCGACGCACGTGTTCACTCGGATCGTCGACCCAGCCGGCGAGCACCGCCAGTGTCTCGCGAGGGTGGTGCGTCAGGAACGGCCGCAGGCTGAACTCGGCGGTGAAACGTTGTGTCAGCTCGTGCTGCGCGTGCATCGAGACCTCGAAACACTCGAGGCCGTGCCGGCCGATGAACATGCCGTGCGGCAGGTACAGGAATGGCGACAGGCCGTTGCCTTCGGTGGCCTCGAGCTTCGGGCCCATCGACGCGGTCAGGATCGTGATCGCCTCGGCCGGATCGATCGGCAGCCAGACCCGCATCGCGTCCGCGATCTGTCCGGCACGCGCCATCAGCTCGAGTGCGTCATAGCCGTCGAGTGCGTCGTCGATGAAGCCGCGGTGATCGAACGCCGGCTCGACCGCAGCGATCCTGCCGGCGATCGCCTGCACGATCGCCGGACCGTAGCTGTTCTTCAGCGGCTCGGCCACGCGATGTCCCCTCTCATTGCGGCTCTCATTGCGGCTCTCATTGCGCCTCTCATCGCACCTCTCAATGCGCGTCGATTGCCCGCACCAGCGCCTCGCGCACCAGCGCCAGCCGCGCGGCCGGCGCCAGGTCCGTGCCCCGTCCCGCCAGGCAGCGCGCCACCGACGTGATCGTCGCCGGATCGTGCACGGTGCCGCTGTCGATCGCCCGTTCGAAGGCATTGACCCGCGACGTGATCTCGTCGGCGTCGGCATCGACGATCAGCAGCGCGTGCGCGAGCACCGCGCGCCGGCCCGGCCCGAGGTGTTTCCAGTACTGCGCGGTGCCGGCGATCTTGCGGCCAGCGACCGCCAGGTTGAAGCGGCCGTCGCAGAACGATCCGGACACCTCGCGCGGCTCGGCGTCGATGCCGAAGCCGGCGAGCGCGGCGCCGAGCAGATCACACAATCCGTCGTACACCGCGCGGCCCAGGCCGTCAGGCGCGGCCATCGTCGCGAACGCGAGGCTCAGGTTCACGATGCCCGGGCCCTGCGGCACGATGCCGCCGCCGGACGGGCGCAGCCAGACCGGTGTGCCGCGGGCGGCGGACTCGGCCCGCGCGCTCTCGAATCGGTCGAAGCGCCTGTAGGAACGCGGCACGATGAGGCCGGCGGGCGCGGTCCACAACGCCGCGCACGGGCGACCGAAGATCGCCTCGGTGATCAGCCGGTCCTCCAGCGCCACGCCGCCGTCGTCGAGCACCGGCAACGGGTCGGCGGCGGCCGGAGCAATCAGCGTGAACGCGACGTCGAACATCGGCGTGCCCGCGGTGTCACCGTCGTTGGCCGTCCGCGCCGAACGGATGCAGCCGCGCCGGATCGGGGGTGATCGCCACCGCTTCGCCCCGCCGGACCTCGGACCGCCCGTCCACGCGCACGACGATCGACTCGTCCGACCGGGTGTCGGCGTGCAGCAGCGTCGCGTCACCGAGCCGTTCGACCCGCGTCACCACGCCACGGATCGGGCCGTCGCCGTCGACATGCAGATGCTCCGGGCGGATGCCGAGCGTCAGCGCCTCGCCCGGCTGCACCGTCACTTCCGGTGCCAGTGCCAGTCGTGTGCCGTCCTGCAGCCGCACGCCGCTCCCCTCGCCGTCGTTCACCGCCTCGACCGCCAGCAGGTTCATCCGCAGGCTGCCGATGAAGCCGGCGACGAACAGGTTGGCCGGTGTCTCGTACAACGCCAGCGGCGGCCCCACCTGCGACACCCGGCCCGCGTCGAGCACGACGATCCGGTCGGCGAGGGTCATTGCCTCGACCTGGTCGTGGGTCACGTAGATCGTCGTCGCGCCGATGCGTTCGTGCAAGCCCGCAAGTTCCACCCGGGTCTGGCCGCGCAACGCGGCATCCAGGTTCGACAGCGGCTCGTCGAGCAGGAACAGCTTCGGTTTTCGCACCAGCGCACGGCCGATCGCCACCCGCTGCCGTTGCCCGCCGGACAGGTCCTTCGGCTTGCGATCGAGCAGGTGGTCGATCCCGAGCATCGCGGCCGCCTCGCGGATCGACGCATCGATCGCCGCGCGGTCGGCCCGCGCAACCTCGAGCCCGAACGCCAGGTTGTCGAACACGGTCATGTGCGGATACAACGCATAGTTCTGGAACACCATCGCGACGCCGCGCTCGCGCGGCTCCATCACCAGCGCGTCGCGGCCGTCGAGCAGCAGCTCGCCCGAGCTCGGTTCATCCAGGCCGGCGATGATCCGCAGCAGCGTCGACTTGCCGCAGCCGGACGGTCCGACAAAGACGACGAACTGGCCGTCATCGATCGCCAGGTCGATGCCGCGCAGGATCTCCGCGTTGCCGAAGCGCTTGGTGATGCCGCGAAGCTCGAGCCTGGCCATCGCACTCAGCCCTTGACCGCGCCGGCGGTCAGCCCGGCGACGATGCGGCGCTGGAACACCATCACCACCACGACCAGCGGCACGGTGACGATCACACTGGCCGCCATGATCAGGCCCCACGGCAGCTCGTGTTCACTCGAGCCCGACATCAGCGCGATCGCCACCGGCACCGTGCGCCTGAGGTCCGATACGGTGAACGTCAGCGCGAACAGGAACTCGTTCCACGCGGCGATGAACGCAAGCAGGCAGGTGGTGACCAGCGCCGGCCTGAGCAGCGGCAGCAGCACACGACGCAGCGTCAGCAGCGGCCCGGCGCCGTCGACGATCGCGGCCTCCTCCAGCTCGATCGGCAACTGGCGCATGAACGCGGCCAGCGTCCAGGTGGTGAACGGCAGCGTGAACATCAGGTAGGCGAGGCTGAGGCCAAGCGGGTGATCGTACAGGCCCAGGCCCCGGATCACCTCGAACATCCCCGCCAGCACCGCCACCTGCGGGAACATCGACACCGCGAGGATCGCGAGCATGACGGCGCGCCGGCCGCGCAGGTCCGAACGCACGAGCGCCCATGCGGCGCCGATCGCCAGGCCAGCGCCCGCGACCACGGTCACCGCGGCGACCAGCGCCGAGTTGACGATGCTGCGGACGAACGCCGGGTCGGCCAGCACCTCGCGGTAGTTCGACAACGTCGGCTGCGCGGGCCACGGCTGCGCATCGAAGAGTGCACTGCCGGTCTTCAGCGACGTGACGATCGCCCAGGCGAGCGGGAACACCGCATAGACGACGATGACAGCGACGGTGATCGCCCAGGCGAGGAGTTTCAGGCCGTGCCGTCCGCGTCGTGCCATCACCGGCCACCCTCGACCAGTTCCACCCGGCCGACGCGGATCATCGCCAGCGCGGCCAGCGCGATCAGGAAAAACGTCAGCGTCGCCGAAGCCGAGCCGATGCCGGTCTGCTGGAAGTCGACCAGCCACTGGCGCACGTACAGCGACACCGTCATCGTCTGCACGTCCTGCCCGGTCATCACGTACATCAGGTCGAACGAACGCAACGCATCCAGCGTCCGGAAGATCACCGCGACCGCGATCGCCGGCGCGATCAGCGGCAGCGTCACCTTGCGCAGCACGGTCCAGGGCGACACCCCGTCCAGCCGAGCCGCCTCGTAGCAGTCGGTCGGTACCGATTGCAGGCCCGCCAGCACCAGCAGCGCGACGAACGGGGTCGTCTTCCAGACGTCGACCGCGACCAGCGTCAGCATCGCGAGCCCGGGCTGCGCGGTCCACGCGATGCCGTCGTCGATCCAGCTCAGCGCGACCAGCGTGCGGTTGATGACACCGAACACGTCGTTCAGCATCCACGACCACATCTGCGCGGAGACACTGGTCGGGATCGCCCACGGCACCAGCACCGCCGCGCGCAGCAGCGGCCGGCCCGGCATCGCGCTGGCCAATGCCAGGGCGATCGCGATGCCGAGCAGCGTCTCCAGCGCGACCGAGCCGACGGTGAACACCAGCGTGTTGCGCAGCGCGAGCCACCAGTTCGGATCGGTCAGCACCACCGCGTAGTTGTGCCACAAGCCGGCGGACGCGGCGGGGTCGCCGGCGCCTGCCGCAGCGATGCCGGTCGGCTCGATGCGGCCCGACAGCCAGACGGTGCGCACGAGCGGCCAGCCCGCGATCAGCAGCAGCACCACGAGCATCGGGGCGAGCAGGCCGCGCGCCGCGCGTCGACGGCGATCGATCAGGCGCATCGGACACCCGCGCTCATGGCTTCACCGCTCGGCGCCACATGCCGCGAGCAGCGGATTCGCCGGGCGGCACAACGTCGCACGCAGCGCCGCGGTGCCGCGGGTGGCATCGATGCGGCCGGCGAGGATCGCGTGAAAGCCGGTGAACAGCGCCGCCGACACCTGGCCGTACCGCTCGCCGGCCAGTGCCGACGGCCGCGCGACCGACTGCCGGAACACCTCGGCCAGCGGCCCGAAGTGCGGATTGGCGGCGAGCACGTCCGCATCGCCATACAGCGCCGGCAGGCTCGGCGCGAAGCCCGCCTCGATCGCGCGCCGGCGGATCTCCTGCGGCGCGGTCAACGCGCGGACCAGGTCGATCGCCGCCTCCGGCTCGCGGGTGTGGGCAGCCACCGCGAGCATCCGCCCGCCGAGCGCGGCCGCGCTCCCGCCCCCGGGTCCGTGCGGCAGCGGCGCGATGCCGACCTTGCCGCGCACCGGGCTGCCCTCGCCCTGCGCGAGTGACCACGCATACGGCCAGTTGCGCATGAACACCGCGTGGCCGGACTGGAACACCCCACGGCTGTCCTCCTCCGCGTAGTTCAGCACCCCGGGCGGCGAGATCGTGCCGACCCACGAGGCCGCCTGCGTCAGTGCGTCACGCGCGGGCGCTGAATCGAACGCGATGCGGCCATCAGCGTCGAAGAGCCGCGCGCCGTGGCTCGTGATCAGTTCCAGCGCGTTGCAGGTCAGGCCCTCATACGCCCGTGCCTGCCAGACGTAACCCCAGAACGGCGAGTGCCCGGCGGCACGCTCCGCCCTCTGGATCAGCGCGGCGGTCTCGGTCAGTTCCTGCCAGGTGCGCGGCACCGGCCGGCGGTGACGTTCGAGCAGGTCGCGCCGGTAGAACAGCACACCGCCATCGGTGAACCACGGCACCGCGAGCAGCCGCCCGTCGACGGTCGCGGCATCGCGCATCGCGGGCAGGTGCCGGTCGATGCCGTCGATGCGACTGGTCAGCGCCAGCAGGTGGGAGGCGAGCATGCCGGGCCACACCACGTCGACTGCGATCACGTCGATCGCATTCGAGCCGGCGGCGAACAGTTGCCGGATCAGCGCGAGCCGCTCGTCGGCCGGGCGCGGCAACGCGAAGTAGTCGACCTGGTGACCGGTGCGGCGGGCCCACGCGTCGGCGGCGATCCGGCACTGTTCGGACTCCGTGCCGATGCCGCCGCAGGCGATCACCAGTCGCGCCGCCTGCGCAGGCGCCGAGGCGGCGACCAGCGCCGCCGCGGCGATGCCGAGGATGACCCGGCGCAGCCGCCGCAGGCTCGGTGGAGGTGTCACCGACGGATGGTAGTCGAGGTCGCCGGTCGGCTGCCGAGGACCGCACACGACCGGCGGGTGTTGGCCCGATCCGGCCGGCGCATGTTTCGGCCACACGAACCGACCGCCGCCTGTCGAATCGCCGGCGGCACCGGTCGGTCGGTGACGAATGCCCGCGGCGGAAACGATCCGCATGCCGTAACGTCTCGGGATCATCCCCGGCGCCCCCGAGGGCACGTACCCGTTTTCATCCGATCCATGGCCCTGCTGTCGTCCCGCCTCTCCGCCCTGCTCAACGACCGGGACCCGGAAGTCGCCGATTTGCGGCTGGCGGAACTGGCGCGGATCCGCGCGCCGATGGCCACCCAGGCGGTGCTGATCAGCATCGCGATCTCACTCGTGGCCGCGCCGAAGGTCGGACCCTGGATCCTGGCCGGCGGCTGCCTGTTCGCGACGCTGATGGCGCTGGCCCGATTTTTCGTCATCGGCCGCCCGGGCGGCGATCCGCAGGAGTCCGGGGCACGGTCCGGCGGTTCACACGAGCGGTCGCCCCGGGCCGGCGTCGGACGGGGGGAGTCGGCGCTGCGCACGGAACGGACGATCGTGATCCTGACCGCACTGCTGTGGCTCTACAGCGCGACGCTGATCGCGTTGCCGATGCCGATCAGCCCGGGACGCGGCGCGCTGCTCGCGGCGATCGGCGTCGCCGCGCCGATCGGTGCGCTGCGTGCGCTCGCCTCCTCGCCGCGTGCGTTCATGGTCACGCTGCTGGCGTTCACACTCGGCTCGGGATTGTGGCTGCTGCAGCTGGAGACGCCGCACACGCTGATGTTCCTGGCCGGCTTCGCGCTGCTGCTGTCGCGTCTGCTCGGCGTCACCATCGATTATCTGGACAACCATCGCGCGGCGATCGTCGCGACGCTGCAGGCCACGCGGATGCAGGCGCAGCAGTGGGCGCTGTTCGACCGCAGCCCGCTGGGCATCATGCTGACCCACGGCGATCGGATCACCCGCAGCAATCCGGTGGTCCACGCCTGGTTCGAATCGGTGTCGGACCCGTCGGTGCTGCGGATCAACCTGGCCCGGCGACTGCGACGCACGGTGCCACGGCTCGATGCACTGATCGCCCGCGCGCAGGCCCGCATCCACGGGCATCGTTCGATCGATCTCGAGGTCGTGCTCGACGACGGCAAGCCGGCCTGCCTCGGCGTGCGTGTCTGTCGATTCGACCCGATGCGGCCGGAGGCCGGGCTGCTGTGGACACTGAGCGACCGATCGGCGGAATGGGCCCGCAGGAAGAGCCTGGAGCGCGACGTGTTGCGCGACGCATTGACCGGCGCGTTGAACCGGCGCGGCCTGATGCGGCACCTGACGCGGCGCCTCGAGCGCGACCTGGGTGTCCGTCCGGTCGCGGTGCTGTACCTGGACCTGAACGGATTCAAGCCGCTCAACGATCGCCATGGCCATGCGTTCGGTGACCGGGTGCTGTGCACGGTGACCGAGCGGTTGCGCCGGGTCGTACGTCCGACCGACCTGCTCGCCCGTCCCGGTGGTGACGAGTTCGTGCTGGTGCTCGATCCGATCCAGGATGCACGCCACGCCGCCTGGATCGCCGAACGGGTCTCCGAGGTGATTTCGGATCCGATGATGATCGAAGGTGTGCACTGCGGCCTGCGGGCGGCGATCGGCGTGGCCTGTGCACCCGATGGCGGCACCGATGCCGAGACCCTGCTCGCCCGCGCGGACGCGGCGATGTTCGAGGTCAAGCGGGCCTCCAGCGGCGATCCGTTGCGCCAGCCGTCACCGCCGCGTTGAGCGCACGCGGGCGGCGGCACGGGAGCGGAGTCGATTCCGCGTCGCGCGCAGGCCGAAATTGACGGCCGCCCCCCATTTCCTTAGAGTCGGTATTCCACGCTCCGGGGTGTGGGCGGACCTGCCGTCAGTGAAGGTCCGGCTCACTGAGATGGTCGATCCAAACCCGCGAACTTGATCCGGTTCGTACCGGCGGAAGAAGAGCCCGTGAACGTCCCCAAGGAACGCCAGCCGAGCCCCTCGGCCTCGCTGGCCATCGAGACCGTCGGCATCGCCGGCGCGGGCCTGCTCGGCCGGCTGCTGGCGTGGACACTCGCGCGTGCCGGCGTCAGGGTCTCGGTGTTCGATCCGGTCGCCGGCCCGCTGGTGCGGGGTGCCGCCGGATGGACCGCCGCCGGCATGTTGAGCCCGGTGTCCGAACTCGAATGCGCCGACGAGGACGTGTTCACACTCGGCCTGCTGTCGCTGGAACTCTGGCCGCGGATCGTCGCCGGACTCGAATCCCACGGGCCGGTGGCGTTCGATCGCAACGGCACGCTGCTGCTCGCCCATCGGCCGGATCTCGGCACCGCGCAGCGGATCATCTCGCTGCTCGAGGCCAAGGCCGACGCCGCACATCGGCCGCAGCCGCTCGATGCCGCGCAGCTGCGCGACCTCGAGCCGGCACTGCACAACGTCGCCCATGCCTGGAAGCTGCCGATGGAGGGCCACATCCACACGGTCCAGGCGATGGCCGCACTCGCCCAGGCCGGCCGGGTCGCCGGTGTGCACTGGTACTGGGACACCCCGATCACCCGCGTCGACCCTCATGTGTTGACCACCGGCCAGGGTGCGCGCCACGAGTTCGATCACGTGTTCGACGTGCGCGGCGTCGGCGCCCGACCGCAATGGGCGGTGCGCGGCGTGCGCGGCGAGATCGTCTGGTTGCACGCGCCCGGGGTGACGATCAACCGCCCGCTGCGGCTGCTGCATCCGCGGCATCGTGTCTACGTGGTTCCGCGGCCCGACGATCTGGTCGTCGTCGGCGCGAGCGAGATCGAAAGCGAGGACCGCTCGCCGGTGTCGGTGCGCAGCCTGGTCGAACTGCTCGCCGCCGCGCACAGCATGATCCCGGAACTCGCCGAGGCAAGGGTCGTGTTCACCGAGACCAACCTGCGTCCGGCGCTGCCGGACAACCTGCCCCGCCTGGAGACCCACGAGGGCATCACCCGGATCAACGGACTGTTCCGTCACGGCTGGCTGATCGCACCGGCACTGGTCGAACGGGCACTGCGCGCGATCGGGATCCGCGCATGAACCCATCCACCCGCCCCGTCGCGGGCAGTCGACCCGGCCTGATCTCCATCGTGCTCAATGGCGAGCCGCAATCGATCGAACCGGTGTCACTTGCCGCGCTGATCGAGATGCTGGGGCATCCGCCGCAGGCACTGGCGACCGCGGTCAACGGCGAGTTCGTCGCCCGCGATGCACGTGCCGCGTGCCGCCTGCACGATGGCGACCGGGTGACCACCTTTCAACGGATCGTCGGCGGCTGACCGAGCCTCGCCACGTCGCGAGGTCCGACCAGGCCCCGACCGACTCCTGGAGATTGCAGACGATGTCGCTGATCCTCGCCGATACCCCGCTCGACAGCCGCTTCCTGCTCGGTACGGCGGGTTATCCGTCGCCGGAGATCCTGCGCCGTGCGATCGAAGCTTCCGGCGCGCAGGTGGTCACGATGGGACTGCGGCGTCAGCTCGCCCATGGCGCGTCGGCCAACGAGTTCGTCGCCCTGATCCAGGCGAGCGGGGCACGGATCCTGCCCAACACCGCCGGCTGCCGCAGCGCGCGCGAAGCGGTCACGCTGGCCCGGATGGCGCGCGAGCTGTTCGAGACGAACTGGATCAAGCTCGAGGTCGTGGGCGACGAATACACGCTGCAACCGGATCCGTTCGAACTGATCACCGCCGCCACCGAGCTGGCGCGTGACGGCTTCGAGGTCTTTCCGTACTGCACCGACGACCTGGTCACCTGCCGCCGGCTGCTCGACGCCGGCTGCCGGATCCTGATGCCCTGGGGCGCGCCGATCGGTTCCGGCCAGGGGCTGGTCAACCCGTATGCGCTGCGCACATTGCGCGCTCGGCTGCCCGACGTGCCGTTGATCGTCGATGCCGGCATCGGTTCACCGGCCGATGCGGTGCAGGCGATGCAGCTCGGTTACGACGCGGTGCTGCTGAACTCCGCGGTCGCCCATGCCCACGATCCGGTGGTGATGGCGCGGGCATTCAAGCTCGCGATCGAGGCGGGTCGCCTGGGCTACGAGGCCGGACTGATGCCGCAGCAGGACATGGGGGTGCCGTCGACGCCGGTCACCGGCCAGCCCTTCGTGCTGTAGCAGGCCGGATGTCGGATCGGCTCCAGGCGGGCCCTAGGCGGGCTCGAGCCGGGAGTGATCCAGGTCGAGCCGCCGGCTGCGCCTGAGCAGCGCGTAGATGATCGCGATGTTCAGCAGGTTCCAGCCGATGCCGTTGATGAACGCGGCATCGTACGAACCGGTCACGTCGAAGATCTTGCCCGACAGCCAGCCGCCCAGCGCCATGCCCAGCAGCGTGGCCATCAGCACCACGCCGACACGTTCGCCGGCCTCCCTGGGTGCGAAGTACTGGCGCACGACCATCGCATACTGCGGCACGATCCCGCCCTGGAAGAGCCCGAACAACGCCGAGATCAGGTACAACGAGGCGAGGGAGTCGAACGGCAGGAACAGCACCAGGGCAATCGCCTGCATCGTCGAACCGAGCAGCAGCGTGCGCAGCCCGCCGATCCGGTCGGCGATCAGGCCGAAGACCAGCCGGCTGACGATGCCGAAGCCGAGCATCAGCGACAACATCTGCGCGCCGCGTGCCGCGCCGTAGCCGAGATCACCGCAGTAGGCGACGATGTGGACCTGCGGCATCGCCATCGCCACGCAGCAGGCGACACCGGCGATCGACAGCAGTGTCTGCAGCGCACCGGGCGACATGCCGAGCGGCTGCGCCGAGTGCAAGACCACCGGCGCGGCGCCCGGCGCGTGGACCACGGCCGGCCGGCGCCGGCGCAACAGCCACGACAGCGGCAGCACGGTGACGAGGCAGAACAGGGCCATGCCGAGATAGGTCTGGCGCCAGCCGATCGTGGTCACGAAATGCTGGATCACCGGGGGCCACAACGCACCCGCGAGATAGTTGCCGCTGGCGCAGATCGCCACCGCGATGCCGCGACGGCGCTCGAACCAGAACGAGGTGTCGGCCATCAGCGGCGCAAAACTCGCCGAACTGCCGAGCAGGCCGATCAGCACGCCGTGCACGATCGCGAAGGTGACGATGCCGCCCGCATAGGACGCCAGCGCGTAGCCGGCGGCCAGGCAGATCGCGCTCGCGGCCAGCGGCAACGCGACACCGTAGCGGTCCGACAGGCGTCCCATCAGGATGCCGCCGATGCCGAAACCGATCATCGTCAGTGTGTACGGCAGCGACGCATCGGCGCGTGCGACGCCGAACTCCGCCTGAACGGCCGGCAACACGACAACAACGACATACATGCCGGAGCTGGCGATTGTCATCGTCGCCAGCACGATCACCAGCCGCAGCCACGCGTATCCGGAATCGACCGGCGAAGCATTCGTCGCCGGCGATACGGCGCTCAATTGGCCCCGCAGCAGTTCTTGTACTTGCGACCGCTGCCGCAGGTGCAGGGATCGTTGCGTCCCGGTCGCGGGCCGGTGCGGATCGGTGCCGGCTTGAGCGCGGCCTCGCGCTGTTCGCGGAAGTAGTCGTAGACGTCGAGCACACCCTCGAGCATCGCGGCGATGACCGACTCGCGTTCGACCTCGGGGATCACCTCGCCGGCCGGACCCTCCGGCGGACCGACCTCCTCGACCAGGCGCATCAGCGGATCGAGCGACTCGGCCAGTTCGTCGTCCTCGTCGACCGCCTCCCAGGCCTCGGGCCGCAGCGACATCCCACGCACGAAGCCGATCGCCCAGGCGTTGCCGCGTGCCTGGCCCGACTCGTCATAGGTCAGCACCGGCGTGAAACCCTCGCCTTCGTACAACTGGCCGGCCACCGAGTTCCAGTGGCGGGTCAGCAGGCCCATCAGGTCCTCGGCCTCGGCCACGGTTTCCAGCGAACGGACCCGCTCCGAGTCGTCGCCGAGCAGCACCGGCAGATACTCACCCGGGGGCACCCGGTCCGGACAGCAGATCAATGCGGCGAAGAAGCCGTCGACCTCCTCGAGCAGCATCGAATCGTCCGGATTGATCGACGCGAGGATGGCGTCCAGACGGGTCAGCTCCTCGTCCGACAACGGTCGGTCCGTCGAGATCGGTTTCATCGGTCAATGGTAATTCAACCGCGAGCCGGCGGGACTGCCCGCAGCCTGCGGTTCAGGCGTCGCGGGCGACCCGGGCGCCGCTGAACTGCCAGCGTGCCTGCGGCGGAAAGAAGTTGCGATAGGTCGCGCGCAGGTGCGAGGCGGCCGTCGCACATGAGCCGCCGCGCAACACGTACTGGCCGCACATGAACTTGCCGTTGTACTCGCCGACCGCGCCCTCCGCGGTCCGGAAGCCGGGGTACGCACCGTAGTCGCTGCGTGTCCACTCCCAGACGTCGCCGAACATCTGCACCGGGCGTCCCGGTCGCGCCGGCTTGCGCGACGCACACGGATGGTAGATGCCGGACTCGAGCAGGTTGCCCTCGACCGGCTCCTCGCCGCAGGCGACCTCCCACTCCGCCTCGCTCGGCAGGCGTGCGCCCATCCAGCGCGCGATCGCGTCGGCCTCGAAGTACGACAGGTGCACCGCGGGGACATCGCGCGAGACCGGACACAAGCCACGCAGCGTGAACGTGGACCATCCGTCCGCGCCGCGTTCCCAATGCAGCGGCGCCTGCCAGCCGCCCTGCAGGACCGAGTCCCAGCCGGCCGACAGCCACAACTCGGGCCGCCGATAACCGTCGTCGTCGATGAAGTCGATCACGTCGCCGTGGCTGATCGGCCGCGACGCGAGTTCGAACGGTCGCAGCAGCACGTCGTGACGCGGCTGTTCGTTGTCGAACGCAAATCCTCGGCCCTCGTGGCCGATCGGACGGATGCCGCCCTCGAACGACAGCCAACGCAACGGCTCCGGCGCGACCGGGGTCAGCGGCCAGCCGTCGCGATACGCCGGCCGGGCCGGGTTGCGCGACAGCAGGTCCTTCAGGTCGGTCAGGATCAGCTCCTGGTGCTGCTGCTCGTGATGCATGCCGAGTGTCAGCAGCGGTGCGACCCGCAGCAGCCGAGCCGGATCCCGCACCAGGGCCTGCACACGCTCGTCGACCTCGCGCCGATAGGCGAGCACCCGGTCCAGGTCCGGACGCGAGATCATGCCGCGTTCGGGTCGCGGATGTTTGTTGCCGATGCCTTCGTAGTAGCTGTTGAACAGCACACGGAACGCAGGATCGAACGGGCGGAAGCCGGGCTCGTGGGATTCGAGCACGAACACCTCGAAGAACCAGGTCGTGTGCGCCAGATGCCACTTGACCGGACTGGCATCGGGCATCGACTGCAGCGCGCAGTCCTCGCCGCTCAGGCCACCAGCCAGCGCCAGTGTCTGCGCGCGCACGTCGGCAAGCTGCTGCGGCAGCAGTGCCGGCACCGGCCGGCTGCGGGTCTGTCGTCGGATCATCCCTTGTCCCCTCGCTGGCTCCCGCATACCCCCATCCCGTCCTTCATCGCATGTCGTCTGTTGTTCACATTCACCACGGCCGATTCACGCGGCCGATCACGATCGCCCCGGTGCCACGGCCTCGTTCGCAGGCCCGTCGAGATCCGCGACAGCCGTCACGCCGCCGACCCGCCCGCGCGCGATGTAGCCCATGCCGAACTGCGTCGACTCGACCCGCAGATCCGGCACGTGGCGCTGCACGATGTCCCACGGCCGGCGCATGCCGGCGACGCTGCCGTTCCATCCCCAGTTCTTGGCCAGTGCGTACAGGTTCAGCGGACCGGCCCACCAGGGAAACAATTTCATTCCGGCCATCGCGACCCGCGCCCCCGGCGCCGCATGCCGGAAGATGTTCGACACCGCCTGCGACGACCGTGTGATGTCGTGGGCGTAGTTGAACAGGATTGCATCGAACCGACCGGCCCAGCGGAAGTCCTCGATCGGCCCCACCACCACGGTGACATCGGACCAGCCGCGCGACTGCACGCGCTGGACCGCCTGCTGCGCCATCTCCGGACTCTGATCGACGCCGACGATCCGCCCCGTCGGTCCGATCCGTTCGCGCAGCGGCTCGAAGCTCAAGCCGGTACCGCAACCGACGTCGAGCACCACGTCACCGGGCTGCAGCAACAGGCCGTCGATCGTGCGCAGCCGCAGCACACGGGTGCGCCCGGTGCTGGCATCGTAGCCCGCGGCCCGGCGGCGGTACTTGGCGATCGAACGGTGTTGAACGGATGAAGACATCGGCGGATCACCCAAGGCCAGACAGCAAAACACGCGCCCGCTGCGCCCGTACCCTCGGCGCGACCGGGAAAACCTTACCATGGGGCTGATCGGGTACCCCGGGACGGCCATGCCGGGCAGTGCGGCATCGGCCTCGTGGCGCGAGACACCCGATCGCGCGACTGAAACCCCAGCGTGCCGGCGACACACCCGGCGGAACATCGAATGACGGCAGCGATCCAACCTTTTCCCGGCCACGACCGCCGGCGGCTATGTCGCGGCATCGCCGCCTCGGTCGCGCTGGCCGGCTTGAGCGGATGTGACCTGTTTCCGGATACCGACCACGACGGCGCCGAGGCTCCCCGCGCCGAGCCCTGGCCGCCCCGGGCGCTGCCGCCACGACCGCTGGCGCTGGTGATGAGTTCCGGCGGCCCGCGCGGATTCGTCCATGCCGGTGTGCTCAAGGCCCTCGACGAGATCGGCGTGCGTCCCGACCTGGTCGTCGGCGCATCGGTCGGTTCGCTGGCCGGCGTGTTGTACGCGGCCGGCATCGGTGGCGCACGGATCGTGGAACTGGCGCTCGATGCCGGGGTGCTCGACATGGTGGCGCTGGTGATCGGACGCGGCGAGCGTTTCAGCGGCGGGCCGCTCGCGCGCTGGGTCGACGACACGCTCGGGGGACGTACGCTCGAATCGTTGCCGACCCGCTTCGCCTCGGTCGCGGTGCGTGCCGAAGACGGGGCGGTGCGGGCGTTCACGGCGGGCAGCGCCGGCGTGTCGGTGCAGGCGTCGTGTGCCATCGTCGGCCTGTTCCGGCCGGTCACGATCCGGGGTGAACAGTTCGTCGATGCCGACCTCACGATGCCGATGCCGGTGCGCATCGCCCGCCAGCTTGGCGCGACGCGGGTGATCTCGGTGGATGCGTCGGCACACGAAGACCGCGCGCCGGAAGGCGCGCTGCGGTATCGGGAGGGGGACCTGCGCAAACGCGGCCTGACCGAGCCGGACGTGCGTGCCTCCGACCTGAACCTGCACCCGCACTTCGGCTACTGGGTCAGCATGCGTCGCGAATTCAGGGAACGCGCGATCGAGGCCGGCTACCGCGAAACGCTCGAAGCCGCCGACCGCATCCGTGCGCTGGCCGCGGCCGGCGACGGCAACGGCGCGCCGGTCAGTCCAGCGGCATCGGTGAAGGGGGCTTGATCTCTTCGAGGCAGATCGTCGATCGTGCACCCGACACGCCGGGAATCTGCATCAGCCGATCGGTCAGCAGTTCCGACAATGCCTTCAGGTCGCGGGCGACGACCCGCAGCAGATAGTCGAAGTCACCCGAGATCGCATAACACTCGAGGATCTCGGGAAACTGCCGGATCTGCTCCTCGAGCCGGCGCGCCCGCTTCGACTGCTCGCGATCGAGCGCGATGCTGACGAACGCGGTGACCCCGTAGCCGAGCGCTTCCGGATCGAGCAGCGCGGCGTAGCGGCGGATCACGCCGCGCTCCTCGAGTGACCGGACACGGCGCAGGCATTGCGGCGCCGACAGGTTGACCCGTTCGGACAGTTCGACGTGTGACGCGCGGCCATGCTGCTGCAGGTACTCGAGCAGGCGGCGATCGGTGCGGTCCAGCGGCGTGGTGGTGCGTGGTGCAGTCATGACAGCCTGGCGGGCGGGTTCATGCACGAATCTTGCACCGAACCCCGACGAGTGGCAATGATGCGCAAGCACATTGCCCGAACATGTTCGCATAATTGCATCAACGACTGTCCTGCTGCAGGAGCCCACGATGCAACCGCTCGAGATGGAACTGGAGAACCGCTTCGGCGCCCGCAACTACCACCCGTTGCCGGTCGTGCTCGATCGGGGCGAGGGGGTGTTCCTGTGGGACACCGCCGGCCGCCGGTATCTCGACATGATGTCCGGTTACTCGGCGGTCAGCTTCGGCCACAGCCATCCCGAACTGGTCGCCACGCTGGTCGAACAGGCGTCGCGGCTCGCGGTGACCTCGCGTGCGTTCCACACCGACCAGCTCGGTCCGTTCCTCGCCGAACTGTGCCGCTTCACCGGGATGGACCGGGCATTGCCGATGAACACCGGCGCCGAGGCGGTCGAGACCGCGATCAAGGCGGCACGCAAGTGGGGCCACAAGGTCAAGGGCATCACCCCCGATCAGGCCCGGATCGTGGTCGCCAACGGCAACTTCGCGGGCCGCACGACAACGATCATCAGTTTCTCGGGTGAGGCGCAGTATCGCGACGGCTTCGGTCCGTTCACCCCCGGCTTCGACAGCGTACCGTATGGGGACGCGGCAGCACTCGAGGCCGCGATCACGCCGCGGACCGCGGCGTTCATCGTCGAGCCGGTGCAGGGCGAGGCGGGCATCGTCGTGCCGCCCCCGGGTTACCTGCGGGCCGTGCGCGAGATCTGCACCCGCCACGACGTGCTGCTGATCTGCGACGAGGTGCAGACCGGTCTCGGTCGCACCGGCAGGCGCCTGGCTTGTGACCACGAACAGGTGCGCCCGGACGGACTGATCCTGGGCAAGTCCCTCGGCGGCGGCCTGTTGCCGGTGTCCGCCTTCCTCGGCCGCGACGACCTGATGTCGGTGTTCCGGCCCGGTGACCACGGCAGCACCTTCGGCGGCAATCCGCTGGCGGCCGCGGTCGGTCGCGCGGCGCTCCGGATCCTCGAACGCGACCGGCTCGCCGAACGCGCCGACGTGATGGGTCGTCATCTGATGCGCGGGCTGCAGCGCATCGACCATCCGGCGATCGCCGAGATCCGCGGCAAGGGGCTATTGATCGGCATGGACCTCGACCCCACCTATATCTCCGCACGCACCTTCTGCGAACGCCTCGCCGAACGCGGCGTACTCAGCAAGGAGACCCACCAGACGGTCGTGCGCCTGGCCCCGCCGCTGGTTGTCGACAAAGCGCAACTGGACGTTGCTATCGAGGCGATCGGCGCCATACTGCGTTCGATCGACACCCGGGGAGTACTCAACCGACGCGGTGTGTCGCGCGTTGCCGCCTGAACAGGCGCATCACGTGACACGCAACCACTCACAAGCCACGAAAGGATCGAAGTGACGGCTCAGCTGCTGATGTGTGCCCCCGGCTGCTTCCAGGTCAGCTACGTGATCAATCCGTGGATGCAGGGCCAGGTCGCCACGGAGAATCGCGTCCGCGCGCGCCGTCAGTGGACCCGGCTGCACGACGTGCTGTCGTCGATGTCGACCGTGTCGGTGATCGAACCGGTGCCGGGGCTGCCCGACATGGTGTTCACCGCGAACGCGGGAACGGTGCTCGGGCGCCAGGTCGTGCTGTCACGGTTCCGCCACGACGAACGGCGCGGCGAGGAGCCTCATTTCGCGCGCTGGTTCGCCGATCACGGCCTGTCCGTACGTACCCTCGGTGACGACGTCATGTTCGAGGGTGCGGGTGACGCGCTGCTCGATCGCTCGCAGCCGCTGCTGTGGATGGGCCACGGCCATCGGACCGATGCCCGCGCGGCTTCGCTGCTCGCCGACACACTCGACATCGAAGTGCAGCCGCTCGAGCTGGTCGACCCGCGTTTCTATCACCTGGACACGTGCTTCTGTCCGTTGCCCGACGGTCAACTGATGTACCACCCGGCGGCGTTCGCCGAGGCATCACGACGGGTGATCGAGTCCCGCGTGCCGGCGTCGCAGCGGCTCGTGGTCGGTGATTCCGATGCCCGCGCCTTTGCCTGCAACGCGGTCGCCATCGGGCGCCGGATCGTGCTCAATCGCGCTTCGGCGGCGCTCGTTGCCGAACTCGGTCGCCGCGGCTTCGGAGTGACAGCGGTCGCGCTCGGCGAGTTCATCCGTGCCGGCGGCGCCGCCAAGTGCCTGACGCTGCGGATCGACGAACCGCGCGTCGGTTCGATGCGTCAGGCGGCCTAGGCACATCACCGGTCGTCGTGCGCGCGCCCCCGCGCGCCACCTCGTGACGGAATCGAGATCACACGGGTCCCTCGAGGATACCGGTCGATCATGATCGGGTGACCTCGCACGCCCACACTGGCTCCATCGACCGCGCCGATGAGCGCGGGTCGAAAGACTCTCAACCGAATTCGATGGAGCTCGCCATGAACACGTTTGCCAAGATCCTGATCCCCGTTTCGCTTGCCTTCGCCGCGCTGCAGGTGCAGGCAAGCACCCTGCCGGCCGCTTCGCTGGCGCTGGATGACGGCCGACCCGCGGTCAGGGACGCCTCCCGACTGGCGCTCGATGACGGGCGCCCGGCGGTGAAGGACGCTTCCGGCCTGGCGCTCGACGACGGGCGTCCGGCGGTGAAAGATGCTTCCGGTCTGGCGCTCGACGATGGGCGTCCGGCGGTGAAAGATGCCTCCGGCCTGGCGCTCGACGACGGGCGTCCGGCGGTGAAAGATGCTTCCGGTCTGGCGCTCGACGATGGGCGTCCGGCGGTGAAAGATGCCTCCGGCCTGGCGCTCGATGACGGGCGCCCGGCGGTGAAAGATGCTTCCGGTCTGGCGCTCGATGACGGGCGCCCGGTCGTCAAGGATGCCTCGTCGATCGCCTGACGCAACGCTGGCATCGCTCCGGCCCCCGCCCCCGGGGAGTCCGGTTCGTTCCCCGGGCAGGCCCGTCGGCCGCCCGGGTTTTTTCTTGCCTGGTCGCTGACCGTTCGCCATGCGGACTCTCCCGCCTAACCATTTGATACATCGGGTTACCGGAGCCGCAAGTCCGGTGTGGCATACTCGCGCGCACCGTCAGACAGGTGGCATCGCAACGATGCCTAGAGTGTTCGCTTGACAGATCGCGTCAGTCAGCCACAGGGCCGTTCGACCTGGTTGCGGGCGGCCTCGGACCCGTGGCTGCTCTCGGCGCTTGTCATCCTGCTGGCGTTGCTGCTCCGGATCCATGGGCTCGGCGACGAGGCCCTGTGGCTCGACGAGGGATACTCGTGGTGGGACGCACGCCAGTCGATCGTCGACCTGTGGCGACTGGTGCCGCAGTGTGATCCACATCCGCCGCTCTACTTCCTTCTGCTCAAGGGCTGGATCGGTCTGTTCGGGGACGATTCGATCGCGTTGCGTGCGCTGTCGGTCTTTCTCGGCGTCGCGACCACCGGTGTGATGATCCTGGCCGGACGACAGGTCAGTCCGGCCACCGGCTGGATCGCCGGCGCGATGTTCGCGTTGACACCGTTCCAGATCGAGTTCGCGAAGGAAGCCCGGCCGTACACGCTGCTGTGTTTCGGGGCCGCCCTGTTCACCTATGGCGCGCTGAAGCTGCTGCGCACGATGCGTGAACCGGCGTACGGCGGCCTGCGCGGGCGGCTGGTCGCCCTCGCCGCGTTGTCGGCGGGTGTTGCCATCGTCCTTTGGGCGAACAACACGTCGGTGCTGCTGGTGGCGGGTGTGCTGGCCGCGTTCGGCCTGCTGTTCCTCGGCGATCGCTCGACACGACGCTGGACCTTGCCGCTCGGGGTCGCGATCGGGCTGGCGGTGATTTCCTGGCTGCCGTACCTGCCGGTGATGCTGGAACAGGCCCAGGGCATCAAGTCCGACTTCTGGATCCCGGCACCGGATGGCTGGCGGGTGATCAACGAATTGCGCTTCGTGTTCAGCCTCGGCGTGCACGATGCGTTCTGGGCCGGCCTGGCGCTGGCCGCCGGTGGCCTGCTGATCGCGGTCCGGCGCGGTCTGTGGCGCGAAGCGGTCGTGCTCGGCACGCTGGCCGTGGTGCCGATCGTCCTGAACCTGGCGGTCAGTGCATCGGTCAAGCCGATCTTCATCGCACGCGCGATGATCGGCATCGTGCCGGCGGCGATCCTCGCCGCGGCGGTGGCGATCACGATGATCCGCTCGCGCTCGCTGAAGGTGTTCGCCGCCTGTGCGGTGTTGTCCGCACACGTGGCCGCGGTGGTCTACGAGGCTCAACGCTACGAGGGCAAGGAACCGTGGGACGAGGTCGCGCGCCAGATCGGCCAGCCGCCGCTGACACTCGCCGCCCCGCGCGCCGGTGAAGCCGGCGGTGCGGTCGTCCTGCTGGCGGCCAACGAACTGGCCCTGCCGCTGTCACATGCACTCAAGGAGATCGATGTCGACGACGTCGCGCTGAAGGGTGCACCGGCCGATTTCCCCGCGCCCGGCCTGCAGGCGCGGTATCCGTCGGGCAAGTGTGCGCCGGCGGTGCGCGAACAGGATCTGGCGCCGATGGCCGGCGCGGTCCGCGGCCGGCAGGTGGTCTGGTTCGTCACCCGGCGCAACAACGTCTACGACCCGGAGAACCGGGTCACTCGTTTCCTGTCGCGCCAGGGGTTGGCGCAAGTCGAGGTCCGGCGCTTCATGCCGGGATTCCTCGAGGTCTACAAATTCGTCCGCGAGCCGGCATCGACGCCGCGGGCCGAGGCTCGCGGCACCAGCCGTCCGGCGATTCCCTGATCGCGGACGTGGTTGCCTGCCGCGCGAAGCGGTCGAACCATCACACGCCGGCGTGCCGGCCTCACCACATCGAACGTACGGCCGCGGCTGCATCGATGCCGGGCGCGGACCCTCCGACGCCGGGTGACCGGACGATCGCCGGCCCGATCGAAGCCGGCGGCACCGGTTCCGCCACCGACATCGCCATCGCCGCGTTCGTCTCGTCGGGACCTGCGTCCAGGCAGGCAAGGACCGCGGATGTCAGGAAGCGACTGCGCGCGCCGTGGACGTAGCCCGCGCCCAGGCGCGGCTGCCGCGTGACGTAGTAGCGCTGCGGTTCGATCAGTTGCAGCGAATCACGCGCCCGCGTCATCGCCACGTACAACAGCCGACGTTCCTCCTCGATGCCATCGGGTGTCCCGGTGGCGAACTCGTTGGGGAAGTTGCCGTCGGCCACGTTGAGCAGGTAGACGTGTGCCCATTCCTGCCCCTTGGCCGAATGCACGGTCGCGAGATTCAGGTAGTCCTCGTCGCGGGCAGGCGGCCCGGCGAGATCACCGGCGGCCTGCGGCGGATCGAGCGTCAGCTCGGCGAGGAAACGCTGACGGCTGCCGAACTGGCGTGCGATCGTGGCCAGCATCCGGAGATCGGCCGCACGCACCGCCGCGCCGTCGTGCCGATGCTCGAGCACCGGCTGATACCAGTCGAGCACACGGTCGATCTGACCGCTCCATCGCGCGTCCGGCGCGGCGAGTGTGGACAGCAGCGTGACGAGGCCGGTCCACACGTCGCGCGCGGCACCCGGTACGGGCATCGCCGCGAGGGTCGCGAAGCCGCCACCCTCCCGCTGCATCCGGTCGTACATCCGTCGCGCACCCGACGGGCCGATGCCCGGCGGCAGTTGCAGCACCCGGAAGGCCGCGATCGCGTGGCGCGGCTGGTCGGCCCAGCGCAGCACCGCGAGCACGTCCTTCACATGGGCGGCCTCGAGGAACTTGAGTCCGCCGTACTTGACGAACGGGATGCCGCGGCGGAGCAACTCGACCTCGAGCAGATCGCTGTGATGTGAAGTGCGGAACAGCACCGCCTGGTCGCGCAACCGCAGTCCGCTCTCGCGGACACGCAGCACCTCGGCCACGACATGGTCGACCTGTGCGCGGTCGTCGAGCACGGTCACCAGCCGCGGACGACCCCCCGGACCTCGCGCGGCCCGCAGCGTCTTGCGGTAGGCGCGCGGGCTGTCGGCCATCAAGGCATTGGCCGCATCGAGGATCGACTGCACCGAACGGTAGCTGGTGTCGAGCACGACGGTGCGCGCCGGGGGCTGGAAACGTGCCGGGAACTCGAGGATGTTCGAGATGTCGGCGGCGCGGAACGAATAGATCGACTGCGCGTCATCACCGACGACCGCCAGGCCGCGTCCGTCGGGCCTGAGCGCGAGCAGGATCGCCGCCTGCAGCGCATTGGTGTCCTGGTACTCGTCGACCAGCAGATGATCGAAGCGTGCGCCGATGTCGGTCGCAAGTGCCGCGCCACCGGCGGGATCGGTCAGCGCCGCATGCCACCACAGCAGCAGGTCATCGTAGTCGAGCACCGCCTGTGCCTGCTTGGTCTGCACGTAGCGCCGGAACAGTGTGCCGAGCTCGACCTGCCATTCGGCGCACCACGGGAACTGCTCGTCGAGCACCCGCGCCAACGGCCATCCGGTATTGACCCGATGGGAATAGATCGAGAGGCAGGTGTCCTTGCGCGGGAACCGCTGCCCGAGCCGCGACAGGCCGAGCTCGTCGCGAAGCCAGTCGATCAGGTCGGCCGAGTCGGCGCGATCGAGGATGCCGAAGTCCGGGGCGAGCCCGATGCGTGACGCGTACTGGCGCAGCAGGCGGGCACCGATCGAGTGGAACGTGCCCGCCCAGGGCAGCAGCGCCGCCGGGCCGGACGGACCCGAGGCACCGCCGAGCAGCGCGCGGGCGCGCCGCGTCATCTCGTCGGCGGCGCGTCGCGAGAAGGTCAGCAGCAGGATCCGTTCGGGCGCGACGCCCTGGCGGACCAGGTGCGCGACCCGGTGCGCGATCGTCGCCGTCTTGCCGGTGCCCGCCCCGGCGATGATCAGCAGCGGCCCGGCATCGACCCGGCCGCCGCGCGCCTCACCGTGGCTGGCGGCGGCACGCTGGCCGTCGTTCAGTGGTCCGAACGGGTCGGGTGCGTCGATCTCGTCGTCATTCGCCCGGCTGTGTGCGATCGGCATGCCCGCGAGTGTAGCCGAGATGCTGTACGTTCATACAGCCCGGCGGTAACCCGGCAGCGCGACAGCAACGGACGCGCCGCGTCCGATCTCAGTTCGATTCCTTGATCAGCCGATCCGCTGCGGACTGGAGCGGTCGCGAATTCATCGGATACAGCCGCATGAAGATGCCGATCTGGTCGGCCGAGACGTTCACCGGCTGGCGCAGCACCATCCACAACACACCCTCGGTGCACGGTGGTGTCGTCAGCGAGCCCATGAACGTGTAGTAGCCGCGATCGGCGGGCAGCAGGTCGTTCAGGTCGACCGGTTGCGAGGCCGGCACCTCCTCGTTGCGTTCGAGCGGCAGATTGTTCCAGACGCGCTGGATCAGCGGGTGCGCGGCGCCGCGTTCGAGCAGCACCGCGACCACCGCGAGTTTCGCATCGGCGCTCTTGTGGACCAGGTGCGCGACCATGTCGTACACCCGACCGTCGACCCGCTCCTCGGCCGGTCGATGGAAGTGGAACTGGACCAGGTCGTAGCGACGCCCCATCACCGTGATCGTGTTGCCGCGTTCGACGTTGACCTGGACGGTGTGCCCGTTGTCGATCACCCGGAACGGCACGGCGCGGTAGTCGAAGGTGATCGGCTCCAGATCGACCTTGACGCCGCCCCGGATGTCGATCGGGGACTGCCGCTGACCGATGGCACAGGCGGCATTGGCCGGATCGAGGTCGGCCCAGTGCTCGGGGCCGGTCGCACCCTGGTAGCTCCAGTGTGCGCCGCCGTGATCGGCGTTGCGGCGTGTCGATTTTCCGTGGGCCGAGCCGCCCTCCGGTTTGCGCACCGTGATCACCAGCGACGGCGGCGGTGTCCCCGCGGCTGCCGCGCGGTGCTCGATCACCTTCTCGGCGATCCGGTCACGCAGCGCCGCCAGCCGTTGCGATTCCGACATCGCGGTCGTCGGGATCGGTGGCGTTGCGGCCGCGCCGGTCGGAGCCGCCGGTCTGGGCGCTTCCGCCGCGGCGTGAGCGGACGGCGTGCCGGCGGCAGCGGCGTGCGCCGGTGCCGGTGCCGGTGCCGGTGCATGGTCGGATCGAGGACCCGGTGCCGCATGGACGGCCTGCACCGTCTGGCCCGAGGGGACCGTGGCAGCCCGCGCGGCGGGCGGCGGCGAAGCCTTCGGAGGTGCTGCTGCGGCCGCCGGGCTCGCCGGCGCCGGCGTCGCCGCCTTCGGTGCAGCTGCACTCGCCGGTGGTGTGTGTTCCGCGGTCGATGCCGACGCCTTGGCCGGCGCCGCATTGGCCGCCGGCCGCGGCTGCGGGGTTTCGGTGACCTGTTCCGACAAGCGCGGGATCGCGATCAGCGGCGGTGCGCCGGGTGGCACCTGGCGCGCGCCGGTCGGCGGGGTCGCCCCGGCGGCCGACGATGGGGCGGCCGACGACGGAGCGCCCGCCGCGCCCGATGCCGGGGACCCCGCGGAAGCGGCCGGCGGCCGGAGACCATCGGCCGGCTCCGCGCCCCGGACGGCAGGTGACGCCCACAGTGCGGCGGCGGCCGTGAGGACAACGAGGACGGGTCGGATGGACATGGGGCCGGCTCCTTCGAGGCGAGCCGACGCAGCGGCCCGTGCCCGCCACATCGACCGCGGACCGCTTTCCTTGACCCGGGGGCCGACCGGCGTCGGACCCGGCCCGGCTACTGGAACGCGACTTCGAAGAAGCTGCGCAGCTTGCGGCTGTGCAGGCGGGCCACCGGCTGGGTCCGCAACAGTTCGACCGCGCGCAGCCCGATCCGCAGGTGCTGTTCGACCCGTTCGCGGTAGAACCGACCGGCCATGCCCGGCAGCTTGATCTCGCCATGCAGCGGTTTGTCGGACACACACAGCAGCGTGCCGTACGGCACGCGGAAGCGGAACCCGTTGCCGGCGATGGTTGCACTTTCCATGTCGAGTGCCACCGCCCGGCTCTGGCTGAAACGGCGCACCGGCGTCTGCTGCGGCAGCAGTTCCCAGTTGCGGTTGTCGGTCGAGGCGACCGTGCCGGTGCGCATGATCCGCTTGAGTTCATAACCCGACAGCCGCGTGACCTCGGCCACCGCCGCCTCGAGCGCGACCTGGATCTCGGCCAGCGCCGGAATCGGCACCCACAACGGCAGGTCCTCGTCGAGCACGTGATCCTCGCGGACGTAGCCGTGGGCGAGCACGTAGTCACCCAGCCGCTGCGAATTGCGCAAGCCCGCGCAATGGCCGAGCATCATCCACGCATGTGGCCTGAGCACCGCGATGTGATCGGTGATCGTCTTCGCGTTGGCCGGTCCGACACCGATGTTGACCATCGTGATGCCGGCGCGATCACCGCGCACCAGGTGGTACGCGGGCATCTGCGGCAGCCGCGGCGGTGCGCTGCCGGAGGTGCCGCCGCCACGGAGCGTCGTCAGATCCCCCGGTTCGACGAAGGCCTCGTAGGCATCGCTGTCCTCGAGTGCGGCCGAGCGGTCGCCGGCCATCAGTGCATGGCCGAGACGGACGAATTCGTCGACGTAGAACTGGTAGTTGGTGAACAACACGAAGTTCTGGAAACACGCGGGCGCGGTGCCGGTGTAGTGGCGCAGGCGATGCAGCGAGTAGTCGACACGCGACGCGGTGAACAGCGACAACGGATGCGGTTCACCCGGCGCCGGCTGATAGGTGCCGTTGGCGATGCCATCGTCCATCGCCGCCAGGTCGGGCAGGTCGAACAGGTCACGCAGGCGCAACTGCCGCTCCGGACCCAGGGCCCCCTCGAGGTGATGGTCCTCGGGCAACGCGAAATGCATCGGGATCGGCTCGCTGCCGGTGCCGACCTCGAGCGCGACGCCGTGATTGCCGATCAGCAGCCGGAACTGATCCAGGTAGTAGTCGTCGAACAGGTCGGGACGGGTGAGTGTCGTCGCGTAGGTGCCCGGCCCGGCGACGAAGCCGTAGGCCAGCCGCGAGTCCGGACGTGCGACGGTGTCGGTGACCAGCCGCACCGTCGGGTAGAACGCATGCACACGCTCCGGCGGATCGATGCCTTGCAGGAAGCGCTGCAGTTCGTCGCGAAGGTAGGCGAGGTTCGCATCGTAGATCGCCCGCACGTGCGCAAGCGCGAGTGCGGCGTCATCGAACTGCTGGCTGGCGATGGCAGGACGCAGGGACACGGGCAACGGGCATCGTGGGCCGGACGATGCGGTCGACTGTAGCACCGACCGGCGACGCGTGTACGCGGTGTCCGCCGCGCCAGCAACGGAAACGGCGGCGGAGCTTGCGCCCTGCCGCCGTCCTGCCGGGACGGGCCCGGCGATCGTTCAACAGACCGTCGAGGCGACGATCAGCGACGCGTGGCCTTGGTCGCGGCCGGAACGGTCTTGGTCATGCCGGCGAGGTTGGACTGCGCCGTCTCGAAGAACTTCTTGCTGGCCGAACCGGCCTGCTCGTACGCGGCCGATGCCGATGTCGCCATCGACTTCAGCAGCGAGACGACACCTTCGGAACCGGCCGGCGCGTTCTTGGCGAACGCATCGATCGCGGCGAAGACCTGGCTCTGGCTGTCGGCGATCTGCTTCTCGAACAGCGCGGACAGGTCGGCGCTGGTCTGGCTGGTGATCTCGTAGACACCCTTGGCGTACGCGGTGGCCTTTTCGGTCTCCGGTTGCGCGAAGCGGGACAGCAGCTCGGACAGCGCCTTTGGATCCTTGGCGGTCAGCAGCGCCTGGATGCGGCTGGTCGATTCCTCGACCGCGGCCTTGGCGGTGGCCATGTTGAATTCGGCGAGTTTCTGCACACCTTCGATCGCCTTGGCGACGGCGGTGTTCGAGACGTTGACGGCTTCGGCTTGCAGCTTCAGCAGGGTTTCGGGGGTGGCGGCCATGGTCGTGCTCCAGCGGATGTTCGGAAATGGGTCGGGATAACTGGCGGCCTTTTGTTGCACCGCACAAACCGCATTCTGCTCCGCTGGCAGGCAATGTCAAGTGTTTTTTGTTGCAGTGCAACAAGCCCTTCTTTCCGGGCCGACGGACGGCGATCGACCCTGCCGACCGCCGCTTGGCCGCGGCAGATCACGCCGGCTTGTACATGTCGAGCCGCAGCCGCTCGCGCTCGATCACGCGCGCGACCGGCGGATGTGCGGCCACGCGTTGCACGAACGACCACAGCGTCGCAAACGACGTGGGATCGATCCCGGCAAGTCCGGCCCAACGCGTCACCGTCAGCGTGTAGGCATCCAGCGGCCCGAAATCCGCTCCGGCGATGAATGGCGCCGCACGTCCGGCGATCACCTCGAGTTCGGCCAGCTGGCCGCGGAACTTCTCGCGATTGAAGCGACGCAGATCGTCGTGGATCGCCTCGTTGTCGGTGAAACGCTGCGGCATGAACACGTGGGTGAAGGTCGGATGCACCGTGTTGTTCAACCAGGCGAAGGTTTCGAGCACCCGCGTGCGCGCGATGCCCGGCGCCGGCAGGAAACGATGCTCCGGGAAACGCGCGGCCAGGTGATCGACGATGGCGACGATCTGCGTGATCACCTGGTCGCCATCGACCAGCACCGGCACCTGGCCGCGCGGATTGATCGCCTTGTACTGCGGTGTCAGGTGCTCGCCCTTGTGCAGCAGGACCAGCGACGGCTCGAACGCCGCTCCGCTGGCCTCGAGCAACGAGTGGGGAACGAACGAGCAGGCACCCGGGGCGAAGTAGAGTTTCAGGGTCATCTGGGAAGTCTCCGATCGGAAAGGAACCACTGGCGCACTGTAACGGACACGGTCCGATGCGGTTCGCGCGCGGTCAGCGTGTGTCGCCTGGCGGGCACGCGGCCTCGGTGCAGGCGCGCAGTTCGCGCAGGCGGTCGCAGGCGGCGAGGAACTCGGTACGATGGCCCTCGGCATCCTGCGGCTTGTCGAAGACCCGCGCGACCGCGTGCCGCAGCAACCGTTCCTCGACTTCCGAGTAGACGAACCAGCGGGCCGGCGGCGGCATTGCCATCACCATCGACAGGTCCTCGTCGAGCCGATCGATGAACTGCCGCGCGCCCATGCCGTTGTCCCGCGACAGCGCCGCGTTGCGGACGAACTGCGCTCCTTCGACACAGTCGGATGCCGACAGGGTCTGCGCCAGCGTTCCCGCGGCCTGCATCAGCGACACTCCGATCAGCAGCGCGCGCACCATCGACAGCCTCCGTCGCCATCACCCCGCCGGAGACCGCGCCGGCGCGGACCAGGGCCTGCTGGCAGGCCTTGCTTCGGCCCTACTTCGAGGCCCTACGTCGAGGCCCTACTTCGCAAGCCCCTTCGCTCGAGCCTGCGCCGCCTGCTGGGCGACCTCCTCGTCGCTACGATAATGCGGAACCCGCAGGACCATCCGATACAGCCGCTGCGTCAGGGCATTGGACCCGTCGATCTCTTCCTTCCAGTACCGCTGCGCGAGCGCGACGTTGCCCGGAACGTCGTTCAGGAACGCATCGCGCGAGTTCGCGCCGCCGAAGATGTACAACTTGCCGTCGATGATGCGCCAGGTGTTTGCATCACCACCCCACGGTATGCCGTAGAGCACGCCGTTCGCGCAGTAGCCATTGAATTGTGGCAGGTACTTCTGCGGTTGCGCGTCGAAGAGCGTCTTGTTGGCGGCGCTGGAGAAACGGAACGTGACTCCCTTGTGGACGCTGCGGTGTTCACGCAGGCCGAGCCGGTGTGTGCCTTCGGTGAAATACGAGACCACGTCGTGGCCGGCGAGGATCAGGTGTTTGTCCTCGCCGTCGCGGACCGCATTGACCGGACTCAGACCATCACCCGGGCTCTGCGTGACCAGCGGCGCACAGCCCGTCAGCCACGCGATCAGCATCCAAACCAGCCATCGGCACGTCGTCATCGACCCCCCCTTCTCCCGATCGAAGCGGACCCGCTTCGATGCCGACTCCACGACGCTCACACCCCTGGCGAGGCCGGGCGACGCGCGCGCGTTCGACGCCCGATACTATCCGCCGAGCGCCCCGCGCCGGTGCGCCGCACAGGTTACACGAGCCTTACAGGCGATAAAATATTCCGACACACGCTCGTTCGGGATCGTTGTAGGATCGCGCACCCCGTGAGGGGTTGAGTTCTACAGTACGCATCATTCCCTGGACTATCGAGGAGATACCCCATGAGCAGAACCGTGTCGTTTGTCATCGCCGCTGCTGCGTTCGCCGCCGCCGGCTCCGTGTTCGCCGCCGATTTCGGCACGGCCGCGGAAGCCAAGGCGATGCTCGACAAGGCCATCGCGGCATTGAAGGCCGACAAGGCCGCCGCGCTGACCGCATTCTCCAAGGGCGAAGGCGGCTTCAAGGATCGTGACCTGTATCCGTTCTGCGGCGGATCCGATGGTGTGTTCACCGCGCATCCGACGCTGACCGGCAAGAACATGAAGGAACTGAAGGACAAGACCGGCAAGGCCCTGGGTGAGGAGATGTACAAGACCGCCCAGGAAGGCAAGGTCGCCGAGGTGGCCTACATGTGGCCGCGTCCGGGGGCGACCGATCCGGTGCAGAAGGTCTCGTACGTGACCAAGGTCGGCGACCAGGTCTGCGCGGTCGGCTACTACAAGTAATTCCGCGCCTCACGCGCACGCGGTCGCGGCGATCCCGCGACTGCCCGAAGGCCCGGCATCACCGGGCCTTTTTGTCGCCCGCGGCGGCGCGCTGCCGGCGGCGCGGCAGCACCGGCGTGTCGTCCACGCCGAGGCCGCGGCGGGCGACCGGTGCCGCCGGCTCGGCCAGCGGCCCGCGCCCGGCCTTGATCGCGGCCCTTGCGAACGCCTTGAACTCCTCACACGACATCGCCCGGGCGAAGTGGTGCCCCTGCAGATGGTCACACTGCAGCTCGCGCATCAGCTGCAACTGTTCCTCGGTCTCCACACCCTCGGCGACGACGTCGAGTTCCAGCGAGTGGGCCAGCGCGATGATCCCGCGGATCAGGTTGCGGCTGCGCGAATCGATGGTGGCCCGCCGTACGAACTGCGAGTCGATCTTCAGCGTGTCGACCGCGTAGTCGCTCAAGTAGGCGAGACTCGAATACCCGGTGCCGAAGTCGTCGACGCAGACCCGCACGCCGACCGCGGTCAGCGCGTCCAGCGTGGCCGCGCTGGTCTCGGTGTTGCGCATCAGGCAACTCTCGGTGATCTCGATCTCGAGCAGTTCGGGCGGCACGTCGTAGCGTGTCAGCAGCTCCAGGACCTGCGAGGCCAGGCCGGTGCGCTCGAAACTCGCGCCCGACACGTTGACCGCGATCCGAGTCGGCACACCTTCCTGGCGCAGTTGCGCCAGCATGCCGATCGCATGGTTGAGCACCCAGCGATCGACATCGACCAGCAGTCCGCAGTCCTGTGCGACCTCCAGCAGCTCCACCGGATCGACGAAGCCGCGATCGGGATGCGGCCAGCGCAGCAGCGCCTCCGCACCCACCAGGCGCAGCCCGGCCACGGTCGCCTTCGGCTGCAGGTGGAGCTCGAAGTGGTTGCCCGAGAGCGCACGGCGCAATGCCTGTTCGATCGTCAGCTTGCGCACCGTCGAGGCCTCGAGCCCCGGGTCGTAGCGGCGCATCGTCCCGGATGCGTCGTGTTTGGCCGCGTACATCGCCATGTCGGCGCGGCGGATCAGCGTCGTGTACGCGTCCCCGTCGTGCGGCGAGCAGGACGCCCCGGCGGTGGCGCCGAGTGTGTACTCCACGCCACCGATCAGGATCGGTTGTTTGGCCGCGACCAGCATCGCCTGGACCTTGTCGTCGAGATCGCGATCCAGCGCCGCGGTCACCAGCACGAACTCGTCGCCGCCGACACGGAACAGCCGATCACCCTCGGCGAGCACCTGCGACAACCGCGCCGACATTTCCATCAGCACCCGGTCGCCGACGACATGGCCCGCCGAGTCGTTGACGTTCTTGAACCGGTCCAGATCGAGGAACACGACCGAGAAAGGCCGACCGATCGCGATCGCCTCGCCGATCTCACGCTGCAGCGCGAGCCGGTTCGGCAGCGCGGTCAGCGAGTCGTGCAGCGCCAGGTAGGTCAGCCGTTGCTGTTCGTCGCTGAGTTCGGAGATGTCGTGGACCATCACCGCGATGCCGTCGTCGAACGGATAGGCCCGCAACATCAGCCAGTGACCGGTCCGCACCGAGTAGCCGGTCCGGAATCCGGCGACACGGCCGTCCATCGCGTCGCGCAGCACCGGGAAGAACACCGACTGGCTCAGCCGTGCGTTCACTTCGAACGTGGTCCTGCCGACGATGCCCGTGATGTCGACACCGAAGAAACGGGCGAGCGGCTCGTTGCATTGGACGATGCGCCAGTCACGGTCGAGGACGCAGTAGGCCTCGCCGGCCGCGTCCATCATGCGGACCAGCCGGGCCGCCTCGATCGGAGACGAGCCGGGGCCCGCGGCGGCAGATGATGCTCCGTCGGCGGCCCCGGCCGGACGATCCGCCGGCCGGTCGGTGGGTGTTGACTCGTCCTTCATGCGTACCAACGCCCCTGGGTCCGGGAACGTCACCCGCCGAAGCCAGGCGACCCGGGCCGTTGACGGTCGCGGACCGACCATCCGGCCCCGACCCCTGTCCCAGTAAACCACAAAGCCGGGGCCGGCGGCGCGGAAACGACGGGTAAACACGACGCCCACGACGCACCGAGTCCAAGCCGGGTCCGCGCAACGGGAACCGACCGTTCGTCCGTGGTGCTGTCGCAGTTCCCAGACATCGGGCTGCCGGTCATTCGTCGTTTCGATCCGCCCACCCGCAAACGCTCAGGCGCCAAAGCGGTCGTCGACATCATCGGGGCCATTCCTGGCGACCGGGCGTTTCCGTTGAACTTCCAGCATTTCGCACAGCGTTGCGTCTACCACTACAGCGAACGCCTGGCGTTGCGGCCGATAGCGTTGAGCGATGCGTGGCCGCTGTACGAAGCGACCCAGGTCGAAGGCTTCAACGATCACCTGCTGTGGCAGCGCCCGGAACACCGGCTGCCGGTGTTCGAGCGGATCGAATCGATCGCCGCGCAGGCGCGCAACGGCCGCATCGCGGCGCTGGCCGCGGTGCTGCGCAAGACCGGACAGTTCGTCGCGGTGTATCGCTTCGCGCCGTACGCGGACGGCGTCGAGATGAGCCTGTGGACCCATCCCGAGTTCTGGGGCGGCGGCTTCGGCACCGAGACCACACGTCTCGCGGTCCAGGCGGCGATGAACGAGAGCGACGCACCGCGGCTGTACGCGCGCTCGATGCACGAGAACAAGCCCGCGCACCGCGTGCTCGAGAAGGTCGGGCTCGACCCGGTCGACCTCGGCTCGATCCGTGACGAGGCCGGACGCGAGCGCCACTACATGGTGTTCCGGATCGAACGCGCCGAATGGGCCGCCCGCGACCTGCGCGAGGGTCTGGAGACGATCGACATCAAGCGCTGGCGTGCCGAGGAGGACCGTCGTCGTCCGGATCACCTGCCCACGCCGGCCGTGCCGGCCGTGCCGCCGGCAACCTGGGTCGTCAAGTCCGATTCGCTGGAGAACCTGCCGGTGCTGAACCCGGGCCGAGTCTCGGGCCCGCACAGCCGCCTGCGCTGACGCGCCGGCGTCATTGCCCGATCAGATGCAGCACCACCTCGCGGCGATGGCCGCGGGTCCGGTGTTCGTACAGGTAGACCCCCTGCCAGGTGCCGAGCACCGGTGCCGCGTGCTGCACCGGGATCGACAGTTGTGTCTGCGTCAGCGCGGCGCGCACGTGGGCCGGCATGTCGTCGGGTCCCTCCTGGTCGTGCTCGAAACGCGGATCGCCGTCGGGCACCAGCGACGCGAAGAACCGTTCGAGGTCGCGACGAACGCCCGGGTCGGCATTCTCCTGGATGACCAGGCTCGCCGAGGTGTGGCGGATGAACACCGTCAGCAGTCCCTGACGGATCCCGGACTCGCGGACCCAGTCGACGAGGCGCGAGGTGATGTCGAACAACCCGCGACCGCGGGTGTCGACGGCGAGTGTCGTGCCGACCTGCCGCATCCGCCCGCCGCCTTCCGTGCTACATGCTGCGCCGGTACTGCCCGCCGACCTCGAACAGTGCACGTGTGATCTGGCCGAGCGAACAACAGCGCACCGCGTCCATCAGCACCTCGAACACGTTGCCGTTGTCGATCACCGCCCGCTGCAGCCGCGCCATCGCGGCCGGCGACTCGGCCGCGTGCCGCGCGTGGAAGTCCGCCAGCCGGGCGAGCTGCGAGCGCTTCTCGTCCTCGGTCGAACGCGCCAGTTGGAGGCTGCCGGGCACCGCATCACCATGCGGATTGCGGAACGTGTTGACACCGACGATCGGGTACTCGCCGGTGTGCTTGAGCATCTCGTAGTGCATGCTCTCGTCCTGGATCCGGCCGCGCTGGTAGCCGGTCTCCATCGCGCCGAGCACGCCGCCGCGTTCGGCGATCCGCTCGAACTCGGACAGCACCGCCTCCTCGACCAGTTCGGTCAGCTCCTCGACGATGAAGCTGCCCTGGTTCGGGTTCTCGTTCTTGGCCAGGCCCCATTCGCGGTTGATGATCAGCTGGATCGCCATCGCGCGGCGCACGCTCTCCTCGGTGGGCGTCGTGATCGCCTCGTCGTAGGCGTTGGTGTGCAGGCTGTTGGCATTGTCGTAGGTGGCGATCAGCGCCTGCAGCGTCGTGCGGATGTCGTTGAAGTCGATCTCCTGCGCGTGCAGGCTGCGGCCGCTGGTCTGGCAGTGGTACTTGAGCTTCTGGCTGCGCTCGCTCGCGCCATAACGGTCGCGCATCGCCACCGCCCAGATCCGGCGCGCGACCCGGCCCAGCACCGTGTATTCGGCGTCCATCCCGTTGCTGAAGAAGAACGACAGGTTCGGCGCGAAGTCGTCGATGTGCATGCCGCGCGCGAGATACGCCTCGACGAAGGTGAAGCCGTTGGCCAGCGTGAACGCGAGCTGGCTGATCGGGTTCGCGCCGGCCTCGGCGATGTGATAGCCGCTGATGCTTACCGAATAGAAGTTGCGCACGTCGTGGTGCACGAAGTACTCGGCGATGTCGCCCATCACCTTCAGGCTGAACTCGGTCGAGAAGATGCAGGTGTTCTGGCCCTGGTCTTCCTTCAGGATGTCGGCCTGCACCGTGCCGCGCACGTTGGCCAGCGTCCACTCGCGGATCTTGGCCGCCTCGGTGTCGGTGGGCTCGCGCTCGTTGTCGGCGCGGAACTTGTCGAGCTGCTGGTCGATCGCGGTGTTCATGAACATCGCCAGCAGCGTCGGCGCCGGGCCGTTGATCGTCATGCTGACGCTGGTGGCGGCGTCACACAGGTCGAAGCCGCCGTACAGCACCTTCATGTCGTCCAGCGTCGCGATCGACACGCCCGAGTTGCCGACCTTGCCGTAGATGTCGGGACGCAGGTCCGGGTCGTTGCCGTACAGCGTCACCGAGTCGAAAGCGGTCGACAGCCGCTTGGCCGGCATGCCCTCGGACAGCAGCTTGAAGCGGCGGTTGGTGCGGAACGGGTCACCCTCGCCGGCAAACATCCGGGTCGGATCCTCGCCTTCGCGCTTGAACGCGAACACGCCGCCGGTGAACGGGAACGAGCCGGGCACGTTCTCCAGCATCAGCCAGCGCAGCAGCTCGCCGTGATCCTCCCAGGTCGGCAGCGACACCTTGCGGATCCGCGTGCCGGACAGCGTCGTGCGGGTGAGTTCGGTGCGGATCTCCTTGTCGCGGATCTTCACCACGTATTCGTCGCCCGAATAGGCCTGCTGCATCTTCGGCCACAACGAGAGCAGCTTGCGCGCCGCCGGGTCGAGTCCCGCCTCGCGCCGGTCGGCCAGCGTGGCGACGGTGTCGCGTGCTTCGGCGGCACCGCCGCCTTCGGCCTCGAGCATCCGCGCACTCGCGCGCAGCTGCTGCACCTCGCGGGCGAGTTTCGCCTGCTGTCGTGCACGTGCCTTGTAGCCGCGCAGCGTCGCGGCGATGTCGGCCAGGTAACGCGAACGATCCGGCGGCACGATCACCACCTGCGCGGTCGAGTGCCGGGTCGAGACCTTCGGCAGCCGCGGCTCGACCGGCGTCGCCAGCCCCAGCTCCTGCAGCCGCGGCAGCATCGCCTGGTAGAGCGCGGTCACGCCGTCGTCGTTGAAACGCGATGCCTGTGTGCCGAACACCGGCATCTCGTCGGGGCGCTTCGTGAACTGTTCCCGGTTGCGCTGGTACTGCTTGGAGACGTCGCGCAGCGCGTCGACGGCCCCTTTGCGGTCGAACTTGTTGATCGCCACGAAGTCGGCGAAGTCGAGCATGTCGATCTTCTCGAGCTGGCTGGCCGCGCCGAACTCCGGGGTCATCACGTACAACGTCGTGTCGACCAGCGGCACGATCGCCGCGTCACCCTGCCCGATGCCCGAGGTCTCGACCAGGATCAGGTCGAAGCCGGCGACGCGGCAGGCGGCGATCACGTCGGGCAGCGCCTGGCTGATCTCGCTGCCGGCCTCGCGTGTGGCCAGCGAGCGCATGTAGACATTGGGCGAGTCGATCGCGTTCATCCGGATGCGATCACCCAGCAGCGCACCGCCGCTCTTGCGCCGGGTCGGATCGACCGAGATGATCGCGATCCTGAGCCTGTCGTCCTGGTCCAGGCGCAGCCGGCGCACCAGCTCGTCGGTCAGCGACGACTTGCCCGCACCACCGGTTCCGGTGATGCCCAGCGTCGGTGTCCTGACCGTGTCGGCGCGGCGATGCAGATCGTTGCGAAGCGCCTCGAACGCGCCGGCATCCATGCCCGAGTGCCCGCCGTGTTCGAGCGCGGTGATCAGCTGCGCGAGCGCACGGCGCGACCGCGTGACCGGCTCGACGGTCGTCGGCGAATAAGCCGTGAGGTCGACGTCGCAGCGGCTGATCATGTCGCCGATCATCCCGGCCAGCCCCATCTTCTGGCCGTCCTCCGGACTGTAGATCCGGGTCACGCCGTAATCGTGCAGCTCCTGGATCTCGCTGGCGACGATCACGCCGCCGCCGCCACCGAACACCCGGACGTGGCCCGCGTCGGCCTGCCGCAGCAGGTCGATCATGTACTTGAAGTATTCGACGTGCCCGCCCTGGTAGGACGACACCGCGATGCCGTGGGCGTCCTCCTGCAGCGCGCAGTCGACGATTTCGCTGACCGACCGGTTGTGGCCGAGGTGGATCACTTCGCAGCCCATCGACTGCAGGATCCGGCGCATGATGTTGATCGAGGCATCGTGACCGTCGAACAGCGAGGCGGCGGTGACGAAGCGCACCTTGTGGGTGGCGCGGTACTGGGCGAGCTTCTTGGCGTCGGACAGGTCGGTCATCGCTGCGGTCTCCTCCCGCGGACGGGCGCAGGCGGCCCGGCTCGGCTGGCGCATATCCCGGAATCCGAAACATACTCCGCCCGATTGCCGGAAGGAACGAATGGGGGTTGGTCCGCGATCTTGAATGACGTTGACGTCAACGTCAATTGAAGGCGGCGCTCTCCGAGGTGGACGAGGCGAGCCAGATCTCGATGGTGCCGCCGCGGGGCAACGGGCGGTAGAACGTGAAGTCGCGCACCTCCGGCGATCGTGCCGGGCCGGTGCCCTGGCCGGCCGGTATGGCCAGGGCTGCCGCCAGCCGCTGCGCGTCCGCCCGATCGTCATCGAAGTAGAAGCGCAACTGATCGCGACCGATCCGGACGTCAACTTCGACCATTTCGATCGAACCGGCGCCCGCGCCGCGCAGCCGCTCGGCGAGTCGTGCCAGACGGGCCGGCTCGCGTTCGGCGGCGCTGCGGTCGACGTGCAGCACGACCCGCGGTCCCGGGCCGGTCTCGACGGACCCGAGAACCCGCCGGGGTGGGGTTGCCGGGGTTGCCTGGGTCGCCGAGGTTGCCGTGCTTGCCTGGGTTGCCGGAGTCGCCGGCGTTGCCGAGGTCGCAGGAGGCGCCGGGCTTGCCGAGGTCGCGGGCGTCGCCGGGCTTGTCGAGGTCGCCGGCGCCGGGGTTGCGGGCGTCGCGGGGGCACCCGCCTCGCGGCCGGGGACTGCCTCCGCTCGCGGTGCCGCCACGGACCTCTCATTGACGGCCGGCCGGGATGTCCGATCCGTGCGCCGCTGATCCGCCGCGGCCGCACCAGGCCCGTCGGTGGAGCGGCCCGTTCGCGCCGTGTTGGCCGGGTCGGCAGGCGTTGGCGCAGGCTCGACGCGCGAGATCGGCGGCGGGTCGGCCCGTGCGATCCGAGGCTCGCCCTGCACACCCGCGGCGGACTGGGCGTCGGTCGGTGAGGTCGTCACGGTGCCGGTCACTCCGGTGCGCGCGGTGCGTTCGCCGAGGGCGCCATCACCTGCACGCCGCGCCACCGTCGGCTCGGACGACAATGCGAACCACAACACCAGCGCACAGACGAGCAGGCCGGCGCCGACACCCGCTCCAAGAGCGAATGTGTGGCGCAGGCGATGGCCGCCCTCGTCGGCACGCCGCTCGGCAGCCATGCGCTCGACTTCGCGCAGATGCGGCGGTGGAACCCGTTCGATCGTTCTTGCCATGTCCTTGCGTCGCCAGCCCTCGTGTCGCCTTGCGATTTCGTGTCGCCTTGCGACCCTTGTCTGGCCTGGCGCCTTGTGCGGCCCTGCGTCCTTGTACGGCTCAGAGTCCTTGTGTGGTCCAGAGTCCTCGTGTGCCTCGAGTCCTCGTGCGGCCATGCAATTCCCCGCATGCTGCCAGAGAGTCAGCCCCGCCGCACGTGCTGCCCCATATCCAATACCGACGGTGGCAACGCGGGTTTTGGCGCCCGCGCGTGTGACGGGTCGACGCGTGATGCCGGCGCTATACTCGATCGCGACAATTCCGTTGCCCGACGCAGGCGACGATCAGCAGGGGGCGACGAGATGAGTGAACAGGCGGGCACGCAGGCCACCGAGGCGATCGATCGGTCACCGGGCGTGCGCGCGGTGGCGACGACGGCGCCATTGTCCTGGCTGGCCCGCGGCTGGCAGGACTTGCGCGCCACCGGCTTTCGCGGCGCGTTCTACGGGCTGCTGTTTGCGGCGATGGGTACGGCGATCTCCCTGATCTATGCGACGCGATGGCAATTGACGATGGGTGTGAGCGCCGGGTTCTTCCTGCTCGGACCGTTCGTCTGCACCGGCGTCTACGAGTTGTCGCGGCAGCGCAGCCGGGGCGAGAAACCCGACCTGCCGGCCAGCTTCTACTGCTGGCGCCGCAACCTGCCGTCGATCGCGTTCTACGCGGCGATCCTCACCTTCGCGATGATCGTCTGGGCCCGGGTGTCGGTGGTGATCTTCGCGCTCTTCTCGACCACCGATTTCCCGACGATGAAAGGCATGCTCGCGCAGATCGTCTCGCTGCAGAACCTGGAGTTCGTCGCGGTCTGGGCCGCGGTCGGCTTCGTGTTCGCCACGCTGGTCTTCAGCATCTCCGTGGTGTCGGTGCCGCTGATGCTCGACCGGCGGATCGACACGATGATGGCGATCTTCGCCAGTGTGAAGACGCTGTTCCTGAACCCACGGGCGATCTACCTGTGGGCGTTGCTGATCGTGCTGATCATCGGTACGAGCCTGGCGATCTGGTTCGGGCTGCTGGTGATCACCGCCCCGTGGATCGGCCATGCCACCTGGCATGCCTACCGCGACCTGATCGCAGCGGACGATGAACGCTGAGCGTTTCCGCGCCCACTACCGGATCCGCTGCCCCGCCGACCAGGTCGACCAACGGGCCGCCGCGCTGGCCGTCGAGCAGAGTGTCGAGATGCCGCCGACGGCGATCCGCGACGCGGTCGTGTTGCGTGACGTGCTGGCGACGGTCGCGACGATCGAGTCCGATCCCGCGGGTGACAGCCACCGCGTGGTGCTGTCGCTGTCGGTGGCCGCGACCGGCCTGGAGGCCGGCCAGTTGCTGAACATGCTGTTCGGCAACAGTTCGCTGCACGACGAGGTGACGCTGCTCGACGTCGAGCTTCCGCCTTCGATCTGTGACGCGCTGCCGGGTCCGGTCGCGGGCGCCGCCGGCATCCGCGAACGGCTCGGCGTGCCGGATCGCGCGCTGACCTGCAGCGCGTTGAAACCGATCGGCTCGCCACCGGAGGCGCTGGCCGATCTCGCCTATGCGTTCGCGGTGGCCGGCATCGACCTGATCAAGGACGACCACGGGTTGGCGGACCAGCCGTTTGCACCGTTCGCCGAGCGGGTGGCACTGGTCCAGCGCGCGGTCGCGCGGGCGAACCGCGAGACCGGGCGGCGCGCGATCTACGCCCCGTGCATCTCGGGCGGCCCGACCCGGCTCGCCGAACAGGCGCGTGTGGTGCACGACGAAGGTGTGCAGATGGTGCTTGCCTGCCCGATGCTGCTCGGTGTGCCGTCGTTCATCGACGCGGTGCGGCTGGCGATGGGTGTGCCGGTGCTCGCGCACCCGGCGTTCGCGGGCGCCGCCCGCATCGCGCCCGCGCTGCTGCTCGGCCGGCTGTTTCGTGCGTTCGGCGCCGATGCGACGATCTTTCCGAACCACGGCGGACGTTTCAGCTACGACCGCGAGACCTGCCTGGCGATCGCCGCCGCGGCGCGTACGACACAAGGCACTCATCGTGCGATCCTGCCGATTCCGGCCGGTGGCATGCGCGTCGAGCGGGTCGAGGAGATCGTCGCCGACTACGGGCGCGACGTGGTGCTGCTGATCGGCGGCAACCTGCTCGAGGCGGGCGACGCGATGAGTGAACGCATCGAGCAGTTCGTCGCCCGTGTCGAGGCGTGCACCGGACCGCAGGCCGGCTCGTCCTGAAGGATCCACGATGACCGATTCATCCGCCGGCGATTCGCCGGTGCGCAAGGCCGGTGCCGATTTCCGCTGGGACGGCGTCGAGGTGATGCGCTACAAGGAAGAAGGCAGCGCGCCGTTTCGCGACGTGACGCGGCAGGTCCTGTTCGACGATCCGACGCTCGGCTGCGAATGGCGCTACTTCGAGGTCGCCGCCGGCGGCTGGTCGACCCTCGAGCGGCATGAACACACCCATGCGGTGATGATCGCGCGCGGTCGCGGGTCTTGCCTGGTCGGTGACCGGATCCACCCGGTCGGCCCGCAGGACCTGGTGCGGATCTCCGCGCTGACCTGGCACCAGTTCCGCGCCGGCGACGAGCCGCTCGGCTTCCTGTGCCTGGTCAACCGGCAACGGGATCGGCCGCAACTGCCGAGTGCCGACGACCTGGCCGCGATGCGTCGCGATCCGCGCATCGCCGAATTCATCCGGGCCTGAGACCCATCGACGGACGTGTGGTGCGAACACGCGACTCGAAGCAGAAGCGTATACAGCACAGGCGCCTGCCGCGCGCCCCGATCAGCCGGTTGTCGTCGGTGACGGCGGGGGAGCGGGTGACGGCCGCGGCACCGGCGCGGCGGGCGGCTTCGGCGGGGAAACCGGCGCGTCCTTGATGGCGGGGGCGACCGGCCTGGCCGGTGTTTCCTGCGGCACCGATTTCGGTGCGTCCTTCGGCACCGACTTCGGTGTGTCCTTCGGTATCGACTTCGGTGTGTCCTTCGGCGCCGTGCCAGGCGACGGTTTCGACCCGGGCTTGGACACATCCGCCGGTGGCTTGTCGCCCGGCTTGGCCGCCGGCTTGCCCGGTCTGGCCGGCTTCGGTGGTTCCGGGGGCGGTAGACGCTTCTTCAAACCGTCGAAGCCGGCGAGATAGATGCCGGTGATCACCCGCCGCGCCTCCGCGTCGGCGACACCGGGGGCGGCGTTGAACGATCCGCGCCAGACGATCACCGACACGCCACGACCCTTGACCACCTTGATCGTCGACACGTACTGCGCGACCGGCAGCGTCGACTCGACGATCCGATAGCGATAACTCATCAGCTTGTCGCTGTAGGCGAGCAACTCTTCGCTGATCCGCTGGCCGTCGCGTGTGGTCAGCAGCCGCACCGTGCCCGCGTTGTTGCCGCGACCCTTGACGATCTCGGTACCGGTGATCGCGGGATGCCAGCGTTGCCACTGGTCGAAGTCCTTGATCACCGCCCAGGTCCGCGCGACCGGCGCGCTCAACTCGACCGATTCGCTGACGTTCAGCTTGCCCTGCGCGAGGGACACGTCCGCGGCGCAGAGGGTCACGGCCGTGACGATCGCGCGCAACGTTCGTGGATCGCACTGCATCTCGGCGTCGGAATCAGGGGTATTCGGAGGGCCACGAATGTAGCATGGCGCCGGAGGTCCCGACCATGCGACACCTGAAGCGACTCGTGCAGGCGATGCACCATCACGACATCTCGAGCGACGATTCATCGTCGAGTCACATTCGAATCCGAACACCGCGCAGGAACGCGATCCGTCTGCTCGGCGGCTCCGCCCTGGGCCTCGCCGGCGTGTGCCCTGTCACCGCCGACGACGGCCGGGCGAACGCCGCGGTCGGCTTCCAGGTCGTCGAGGTCGCCAAGGGCCTGACGTTGCCGTGGTCGCTCGTGTTCCTGCCCGATGGCAGGATGCTGGTCACCGAACGTGGCGGCACGATGCGCTTCGTCAGCAGCCGCGGCGAGTTGTCGGCGCCGATCGCCGGTGTGCCGAAGGTGCAGGCGCAGGGCCAGGGCGGCCTGCTCGATGTGGCGCTGTCGGCCGACTTCGCCCGCAGCCGCGTGTTGTTCCTGTCTTATTCGGAACCGACCGATTCGGGCGCGAGGACCGCGGTGGCTCGCGCCGAACTGTCCGATGCCGGGCTGACCAACGTCAAGGTGATCTTCGCGCAACGCCAGGCGGCATCGGGCAACAATCACTTCGGATCACGCATCGTCGTCGCCCCGGGGGGTGTGTTGTTCGTGACGATGGGTGACCGCTACAGCGAACGCGACCGCGCACAGGACCTCGGCACCCACTTCGGCAAGATCGTCCGCATCCGCACCGACGGCAGCGTGCCGCCGGGCAATCCGTTCGCGAAGGCACCGGACGCATTGCCCGAGATCTGGACGTTCGGTCATCGCAACGTGCAGGGCGCCGCGCTGCATCCGGTCACCGGCCGGCTCTGGACCCACGAACACGGCCCGCAGGGCGGCGACGAGATCAACGTCGAGGAGGCCGGCACCAACTACGGCTGGCCGGTGATCACCTACGGTCGCGAGTACGTGACCGGCTTCCGGATCGGCGAGGGCACGCGCCGCGCCGACGTCAGGGAGCCGGTGCACCAGTGGACGCCGTCGATCGGACCGTCGGGCATGGCGTTCTACACCGGCGACAAGTTCCCCGCCTGGCAAGGCAGCCTGTTCGTCGGTTCGCTCAAGTTCCAGATGCTGTCGCGGATCGAACTCGACGGCGAGAAGTTCGTCCGCGAGGA